>NZ_WMEA01000001.1:685000-985000 GCF_021735925.1 Loktanella sp. M215 | reverse complement strand
ACGCTGGGTCGTGGCGATGTCGCGCAATGCTTCAACGGGGCCGTTGCGGGTGGCGCCATCGGCGGGCCGTTCACGCTGGTCAACGTTGCCGGTCAGACGGTGACCGATGCCGATGTCATCACCGAACCCACGCTGGTTTATTTCGGCTACAGCTTCTGCCCCGACGTCTGCCCGATCGACAACGCGCGCAACGCCGCCGCCGTGGATATCCTCGCGGACGAGGGATATAGTGCCACGCCGATCTTCATCACCATCGACCCCGCCCGCGACACGCCAGAGGTGATGCAGGACTACGTCAAGAACTTCTCTGACAAGATGATCGGGCTGACCGGCAGTGCCGCGCAGATCAAGCAGGCGGCCGCGGCGTATCGCGTCGTCTATGGGCGCGGCGACGACGATCCTGACTATTATCTGATGAACCATTCGGTCTTCACCTACCTGATGATGCCCGGCACAGGCTTCGCCACGTTCTTCCGCCGCGAGGATACGCCGCAACAGGTGGCGGACCAGGTCGCCTGCGCGATCGACGCCAGTTGACGCCGCGCCGGTAAACCCTAATTCAGATCAAATACCTGAAGGACAATTCAATGGATCAAGAGTCCCTCGACCTCGGCCCGGACAAGACGCTGCTACTGGTCGATGATGACGAGGCTTTCGTCAAGCGGCTGGCCAAGGCCATGGAAAAACGCGGATTCGACGTGGAAACCGCGGAATCCGTCGCGGCAGGCCGGGCGATCGCCACCGCGCGGCCCCCGGCCTACGCCGTGGTCGATCTGCGGCTGGAAGACGGCAACGGTCTGGACGTCGTCGAACTGCTGCGCGAACGGCGCCCGGATGCGCGGATCGTCGTGCTGACCGGTTACGGCGCCATTGCAACGGCCGTCGCGGCCGTCAAGATCGGTGCGACCGATTATCTGGCCAAGCCCGCCGACGCCACCGACGTCACCAACGCCCTTCTCGCCCGCAAGGACGAACTGCCGCCGCCCCCCGACAACCCGATGAGCGCGGACCGCGTGCGGTGGGAACATATCCAGCGCGTCTACGAGCTGTGCGAGCGCAACGTCAGTGAAACGGCGCGGCGTCTGAACATGCACCGGCGGACCCTGCAGCGCATTCTGGCCAAGCGCAGCCCGAAGTAATCACATCTGCGCCAGCAGTGCCACGTGTCGGGCTGTGTAATCCTGTCGCACCATGACAGGCGGACGCAGCGCGATCGCCAGTGTATCAACCAGCGCCGCATCCTGCTTGCCGAACAAGCGGTCGGCCTCGGCCTTGGAAAACCCAGCGATCTGCACCGCCTCCAGCCAGGCGGACACCTTGTCGGCGGCCTTGATCTGCCGCTTCACTTTCACCGGCAGCTGCGCGGGCAGACCGAACCGCAGGTGGATCGCGGCGGTCAGCCGCGCGTCGAGTTCGCCGTAGGCTGGCCCGACTGCCGCCTTGACCGGTGAAATCATGTCCCCGATGACATATTCCGGCGCATCGTGCAGCAGGGCGGCCAATCGCCACCTGGCCGGTGCCCCGGGCTGCTGGCGGGCAAAGATCTCCTCGACCAGCAGCGAATGTTCGGCCACGGAATAGGCATAGTCGCCCAGCGTCTGTCCGTTCCAGCGCGCGACGAAGGCCAGCCCATGGGCAATGTCGGCCACCTCGATATCGACGGGCGTCGGGTCCAGCAGGTCCAGCCTGCGCCCCGACAACATCCTTTGCCATGCGCGTGGTGTCTTCATGCCGCCCCCGGTCCTGCGTCAGGACGTTCGTTGTTTCGCCACATCCACTATGCTATCGGCCAGCCCAAAGATGAAGTGCAAGGAGCACGTGACATGACGACCGATTACATCGTGAAGGATATCGACCTTGCCGCCTATGGCCGCAAGGAACTGGATATCGCTGAAACCGAAATGCCGGGCCTGATGGCCTGCCGCGAGGAATACGGCGATTCCAAGCCGCTGAAAGGCGCCCGTATCGTCGGATCGCTTCACATGACGATCCAGACCGCCGTGCTGATCGAAACGCTGACGGCGCTGGGCGCCGACGTGCGCTGGGCCTCGTGCAACATCTTCTCCACCCAGGATCACGCCGCCGCCGCGATTGCCGCCGGCGGCACGCCGGTCTTCGCGATCAAGGGCCAAAGCCTTGAAGAGCACTGGGACTACCTCGACCGGTCCTTCCAGTTCCCCGAGGGGGCCAACATGATCCTCGACGACGGCGGCGACGCGACGCTTTACGTCCTGCTGGGCGCTCGCGCCGAAGCGGGCGAGGAGATCATCCCCGTTCCCCAGTCCGAGGAAGAGGAAGCCATCAAGGCGCAGATCAAGAAGCGGATGGCACAGTCGCCGGGCTGGTTCACCAAGACCCGCGACGCGATCAAGGGTGTGTCAGAGGAAACGACGACCGGCGTGCATCGCCTGTATGACCTGCACAAGAAGGGCGAGCTGCCCTTCCCGGCGATCAACGTGAACGACTCCGTCACCAAGTCGAAGTTCGACAACAAGTACGGCTGCAAGGAATCCCTCGTGGACGGGATCCGCCGCGCCACCGACACGATGATGGCCGGCAAGGTCGCCGTTGTCTGCGGCTACGGCGACGTGGGCAAAGGCTCTGCCGCGTCCCTGCGCGGCGCCGGTGCGCGCGTGAAGGTGACCGAAGTCGACCCGATCTGCGCGCTGCAGGCCGCCATGGACGGGTTTGAGGTCGTCCTGCTGGAAGACGTCGTCGACTCTGCCGACATCTTCATCACCACGACCGGCAACCGCGACATCATCCGCATCGAGCATATGCGCGAGATGAAGGACATGGCCATCGTCGGCAATATCGGCCACTTCGATAACGAAATTCAGGTCGCCGCCCTGAAGAACCACAAGTGGACGAACATCAAGGAACAGGTCGACATGATCGAGATGCCCAACGGGCACCGTCTGATCCTGCTGTCCGAAGGGCGCCTGCTGAACCTCGGCAACGCCACGGGCCACCCGTCCTTCGTGATGTCGGCGTCCTTCACCAATCAGGTGCTGGCGCAGATCGAACTCTGGACCAAGGGCGAGGAATACCAGCCCGGCGTCTACATCCTGCCCAAGCTGCTGGACGAAAAGGTCGCGCGCCTGCACCTCGCCCGGATCGGCGTGAAGCTGACAGAGCTGAAGAAGGATCAGGCGGACTACATCGGCGTCACCGTCGAAGGCCCGTTCAAGCCCGAACACTACCGCTACTGATCGCATGGCTGCGGCAGGTCACGCAAACCGGCCCTGCGGGGCCGGTTTTTTCTTGTTCACGCGACGGTGATGGCCCTACGCTTGCGTGCGGACCGCCTGACGGTCGCGCGCAACTTTTGGGGATGACATGGGAAAACGTGACGATCTGATCGCAAAATACGCGGACGACATCAAGGACAAGTGCGGCATGACGCCGGACATGGACCTGCTGACGAAAGTCACCATCGGCTGCGGACCGTCGATCTACAACGACGACGCCAGCACCGTCGCAGGCAGCGACACCGAAGAGCTGAACCGCATCGTCGATGGATTTCTGAAAAAGAAGCTGGGTCTGCCGGACGGTCCCGAACTGATGGGCGGTCTGCAAAAGGCGATCGAGACTTACGGCAGGTCCAACCGCAACAAGTATCGCGCGGTCGTCTATTACTTGCTGACTAAGCATTTCGGCAAGGAAAGCGTCTACGGCTGACGCCCAAAGGGTCGCGCCGCAGGCCGGGTTGCCGATTGCCGACCCGTGACAGCGGTCTAGTTTCCCGCAGGAAAGAGGCCTCCACATGCTCCAGACCCTGCGCGACCGTTTCTTGGACGACGGCGGCCCGATGCCCTGGCGGACGGTTGCCGTCACCTGCCTTGCCGTGATGGTGCCACCCATCGTGGCGGTGCTGATCTTCGGTCGCATCGGCGCCGTCGCCTTCATCGCGACGCTGGCAGCCTATTTGGCGGCCAAGGACAGCGGCGTGCTGATCGGCGGACTGGTCACGGTCGTCATGGGTTTCGCGGGACTGCTGACCATCGGCGCGCCCGCCATGGCCCTGATGATCGCCCCAACTCTGGGGGTCATGGCGGGGGTTGCCGGTTACTACGGCTTTGCGCTCCCGGTCATGCGGGCGCTGATCACATGGACGGTCTTCACCGGCACGATCTTTCCCGCCGACGACAAGCCGATGATGTTCGGCATTTTCCTCGTGGCCATGCTCTGGGCGCTCGGCGTGTCGAAACTCTTTGGCGAATCCGGCAGCCACGATCCGAAAGAGAGGGACTCAGAAGCCTATGCCCTTGTCTTCGGCGCGATGCTGGCCGCAGGCCTTGCGATTTCGGTCTGGATCGGCGGACACTGGTTCGGCGACCACGGTTTCTGGTTTCCGCTGACCTTCGTCGTGCTCTGCGTCCCGCCGCACGGTCGCGTCTTCGGCCGCACGCTCAAGCGCACGGTCGGCACGCTTCTTGGCACGATTGTCGCTCTGGGCTTTGCCTGGTTGTCGGACGCGACATGGGTGATGATCGCGCTGGGCGCCATCTGCCTGCCGCTCGGTTTTCGGGTCCTGCCCGCGAATTACACCCTGTTCACCGCCCTGCTGACCGTTTCGGTGCTAGAGGTGCTGGCGCTGGTGTCCGACGTAGACACGCTCGCCTGGGAACGCGTGGCCACGATGGGCGCTGCGGCGGTGATGACAGCGGCGCTCGCGGGTGTCGGATTATTGGGCCTCTGGCTGATCCGGCCCGAAGCGATCAAGGCGCTGCAGACTCAGGACTGAAGACCGCCCAGCGTCAGGATGTGCCGCCATTCCGCTGGCGTCACCGGCTGCACCGACAACCGGGAATTCTTGACCAGCACCATGTCCGCCAGCGCCGGATCGGCCTTGATCCGGTCAAGCGTCACCGGTTGCGGCAGCGGACGGTCGGCCCGCACATCGACGCAGACCCATTTCGGGTCGTCCGCCGTGCTGTCGGGATGGGCCGGGGCTGTCACCTGCATGATCCCCACAATCTCCAGCCCCGTGCGCGAGTGGTAAAAGAACACCTCGTCCCCCACGACCATGTCGCGCATGAAGTTACGCGCCTGATAGTTTCGCACGCCGTCCCATTCGGACGCCCCCTTGGCCAAAAGGTCATCCCAGCCAAAGACGTCGGGTTCCGATTTCATCAGCCAGAAGGCCATGTCATTCCTCCTTCAAGGGACGCGATAACAGGGTCTGCAATGCGGTTTCGACACTGATTTCGCGATCCGTCAGGCCCGCGACGACGGCACAGACCGGCAGGTCGATTCCCCGCGCGATTCCCAGCCGCGTCACGGCGCGCGACGTGGCGGCACCCTCGACCGTCAACGCGGGATCGATATCCGACCCGGCGCCCAGGGCCAGCCCATGACGGTAATTGCGTGACAGCGACGACGTGCAGGTCAGCGCCAGATCGCCCAGACCGGACAACCCCGTCAACGTCTGCGGATCGGCGCCAAGCGCGCCCGCCAACCGCTGCATCTCGGCAAAGCCGCGGGTCATCAGCGCGGCCCGCGCACTGTCCCCAAGGCCCGCGCCGATGGCGACGCCGCAGGCGATGGCGATGACGTTCTTCAATGCCCCGCCAAGTTCCGCACCAATGGTATCGGTCGTGCGGTACAGGCGCAGCGTGCCGGTCGACAGGCTCTGTTGCAGGGCGTGCCCCACAGCCTCGTCCCCGCAGGCCAGTGTCAGCGCCGTCGGCAGCCCCCGCGCAATGTCGGCGGCAAAGGACGGACCCGTCAGAATGGCACCAACCGCATCCGGCAGGGTCCGTGAAATGGTGGCCACAGGTCCGGTGAGGGTTTCAAGGTCGATCCCCTTGCAGCAGGCGACAAGCGTCTTGCCGTTCAGGGTCGTCGCATGGGCCGTCAGCACATCGCGCAGGGTCTGCGCCGGAACAGCCAGCAGAACGCTGCGCGCCGCGGCCACGTCGGCCATGCGGTCGGTGATCGTCACACCCTGCGGAATCGTCACATCGACCAGCCGCGGCGATGCGCGCGTCGCCCGCATGTCGGCCACATCGCGCGCCCAAAGCGTGACATCCCTGCCATCCCGCGCCAAGGCAACCGCCAGCGCCGTGCCAAAGGCCCCGGCCCCGATGATCGCGATCATGCCTTGGCCCCCTTCTTGCCGGACCCCAGCATCGCGGGTGCCGTGCCGTCCAGCGGCCAGCGCGGCCGGGCGGACAGAGTCAGGTCGTCGCATTCGCCGCGGGTCAACCGGTGCAGGCCCGCAAAGGCGATCATCGCCGCATTGTCGGTGCACAGCGCCAGCGGCGGCGCCACGAACCGGATGCCCCTTGCGTCACAGAGGTCGGTCAGCGCCGCCCGGATCGCGAGGTTTGCAGCCACCCCGCCCGCCACGGCCAGCACAGGTGCCGCCGGTGCCAGCGCCAGATACAGGTCAAGCGCCCGCGCCGTCTTGGCCCGCAGCACGTCCGTCATCGCCGCCTGAAATCCGGCGGCCAGATCCGATTGATCCGCCGCCGTCAGGCTCTGATCCGCGGTCATCACGACATCGCGGGCGCGCAATAGCGCGGTCTTGAGGCCCGAAAAGCTCATGTCGCAATCGGCACGGTCCAGCAGCGGGCGTGGCAGCGCAAAACGCTTGGGGTTGCCCTGCGCCGCCGCACGCTCGACCGACGGCCCGCCCGGCTGTGGCAGACCCAGCAGCCGCGCGGTCTTGTCGAAGGCCTCACCGGGGGCGTCGTCGATCGTGCCGCCGATCCGTTCGAACCGGTCGTCATCATGCACGATCAGGAACTGGCAATGCCCGCCGGACACCAGCAGCATCAGATAGGGGAACGCCACGCCATCGGTCAGGCGCGGCGTCAGCGCATGCCCCGCCAGATGGTTCACGCCGATCAGCGGCAGACCTGTCGCCGCTGACAGACCCTTGGCGCACATGACACCGGACAGCACACCACCGATCAGACCCGGTCCCGCTGTCACCGCAATCGCATCGCAATCGCGCAAAGTCACATTCGCCTGCAACAGAGCCTGTTCGACACAGTGATCGACCTTCTCCGCATGGGCGCGCGCGGCGATTTCCGGCACCACGCCGCCAAAGGCCGCATGCAGAGTCGTCTGCCCGAAAATGACCGAGGACAGGATCGTCGCCTTGCCATCGCTCTCTCTGACGACCGCTGCCGCGGTGTCGTCACAACTGCTTTCGATGCCGAGGATGGTCCGTGTCATGGGGCGGCCTGTTGCGCTGAGGTTGCCAGCAGGTAACACTGCCACGACATGCAGACAACACGGGCCGCGATGGAACCGATCCTGATCATCACCAGACCCGCCCCCAGTGGCGAAGTTTTCGCGCGGTCCGTGATCGCAGCCTTCGGCGCACCTGTCCCCGTCATCGCAGCCCCGGCGCTGCAGATCGTCCCGATCCCCTACACCATGCCCGACGCGTCACAGTTGATCTTTACCTCGGCCAGAGGGGTCGCGCAGGCGCCTGACGGTGCAGGGCGGACCGCCTGGTGCGTCGGCGACGCAACGGCCGAGGCGGCGCGTGCACAAAACTACGACGTGCGCAGCGCCGCCGGTGATGCGGATGCGCTGGTTGACCTGATCCTGTCGCACCCGCCAGCCGATCCCTTGGTTCATTTGGCGGGACGGCATCGGCGCGGGGCGATCGCCGCGCGCCTGACCGCCGCGGGTCTGCGCTGCACGACGGTTGAAACCTACGATCAGGTCGCGCTCGCCGTGCCGGACGCGCTGCGCCACGCGGCGCAAGGCGATGCACCGCTTGTGGTGCCGATCTTTTCACCCCGGTCTGCGCAGGGTTTGCGCGACCTGACGTTCCGCGCGCCTTTGCACATCGTGGCCATCAGCGCCACCGTGGCCGCCCCGTTTCGCGGGATCGGGGCGGCGACACTCTTGACCACGGGACATCCCGACGCAGATCACATGAGGGACATGACGGTTGCGGTATTGCGCAGCCTGACCGGCGCGGGCGACTAACACTTGAGGGTGAAGGCCGCGCGGGCTAACGTTCCACGATACATGCCGGGCCTTGGGTCCGGCCAGGACAGAATGGTGAACTTGGTGGCGACACAACCGGCAAAGCGGCGCAGTCCGAAAGCGAAACCGAACGCGGACCAGACAACCGAGGCCGTGACCGTGCCAGAACCGGTGACGGCAGTGACCGCCATGCCGCCGCCGACCCTGACACCGCACACGCAGCCCGAAACGGCCCCCGCGACCCGCCCGACCGCTGATGCCGAACCCGTCACAACGCCCGAACCTGTCACAAGCCGCACCCCGGACACCCCGGCGCCGCAACCTGCGCCACGGCCTGCACAGGCAACGGCGCCCGAACGGCGTCAGGGCGGATTCTTTCCCTTGCTGCTGGGCGGCATCGTCGCCGGCGGCATCGGCTACGGCATCGCCTACACTCAGTTCGGCCAGCCAGAGGTTGTCGATCTGAGCGGCCTTCAGGGACAGATCGACGCGCTGCAGGCGCAGGTGAACGACATGCCGCCACCCGCTGAACTGTCCGGCGTGACCCAGCAGATCAGCGATCTGTCCGCCAGCGTCGATAGCCGCCTCGCGGCCCTGAACGACCAGGTCGCGCAAGCGGCGCAGCAGGCACCCGCCATCGGGCCAGAGGCGCAGCAGCAGGCCGTCGACCAGATCAGTGCCCAGATCACGGCGCAGCAGGACGAACTGGCCCAGCAGCAGGCGGCCGTCGAACAGCAGCGCGCCGACCTGCAGGCCCAGATCGACGCGACGCGCGCCGAGGCCGAGCAGATCCAGCAGCAGGCCGTCGACGCGGCCCGCACCGAAACCGCCCGCGCGGCACTGGCCCGCGTGCAGGGCTCCATCGAAAGCGGCGCGCCGATGCAGGCCGCGCTCTCTGACCTTGGCGCGTCCCTGACCGATCCCGTGCCCGACGCCCTGACCGCCGTGTCCGAAGGCACACCGACGCTGACGACCCTGCGCGAAACCTTCCCAGAGGCGTCCCGCGCCGCCCTCTCCGCCGCCCGCGCGGCAGGAGAGGCGGGCGACAGCGCCGGTGCCTTCGGGTCCTTCCTGCGCAACCAGCTGAACGTCCGCTCCGTCGCACCCCGGGACGGCGAAAGCGCCGACGCGGTCCTGTCGCGGGCCGAAGACGCGCTGCGCAATGGCCGCCTGAACGATGCCCTCGCCGAAATCGCCACCCTGCCCGAATCAGCGCGCGCCGCGATGTCCGACTGGACAGCTCAGGCCGAGGCGCGCGCCGCCGCCGTCGATGCTGCCGATCAGCTTGACGCTTCCCTGACCGCTAACTGAAGGCCGCACAGATGTTCACGACATTCCTCAAGATCCTGGCCTTCGTGGTCGTTGTCACCGGCCTGACTTGGGGTGCCGTGCAGCTGCTGGACATGCGCGGCGGGGCCAACATTTCGGTCGCGGGTTACGAAATCACGCTGAACGCCCTGCAGCTGGTCTTTGCCTTCGCGGCCCTTGTCGTCGCCGTCTGGCTGGTGCTCAAGCTGCTGAAGCTTCTGGTCGCCGTCTTCAAGTTCCTGAACGGCGACGAAACCGCGATCTCGCGCCACTTTGACCGTAACCGCGAACGCAAGGGCTACGAGGCGCTGTCCGAAGGTCTGTTTGCGCTGGCCAGCGGCGAAGGGCATCTGGCGATGACCAAGGCCAAGCGCGCCGACAAGTATCTGGATCGGCCAGAGCTGACGACGCTGATGATGGCACAGGCGGCCGAAATCACCGGCGACACCCGCACCGCCGAAGCCAGCTATCGCAAACTTCTGGAAAAGGACGAGACGCGCTTTGTCGGCGTCCGCGGCCTGATGAACCAGAAGCTGGTCGAAGGCGATACCGATACCGCGCTGAGCCTCGCCCGCAAGGCGTTCGAAATCAAGCCAAAGCACGAGGAAATTCAGAACACGCTGCTGAAACTGCAGGCGGAAAAGGCCGACTGGACCGGTGCGCGCGAAACACTGGGCGCCAAGCTGAAATCCGGCAGCCTGCCCCGCGACGTCCACAAGCGCCGCGACGCCGTGCTGGCCCTGTCAGAGGCGAAGGACATCCTTGATGAAGGCAAGTCGATGGAGGCCCGCGAGGCCGCCATTCAGGCCAACAAGCTGTCGCCGGACCTGATCCCCGCGACCGTCATGGCGGCCCGTGCCATGATCGCCAACAACAACGAACGCCACGCGGCCCGCATTCTGGCCAAGACATGGGGCGTGAACCCGCACCCCGACATCGCCGCCACCTTTGCCGAGATCGTGCCGCAGGAACAACCGGAAGCCCGTCTCAAGCGGTTCCGCGCCCTGACGAAACAGAACCCCGATCATCCCGAAACCCGGATGCTGCTGGCCGAACTGAACATCGCGGCAGAGCATTTTCCGGACGCCAAACGCGCCTTGGGCCGGCTGGTGACAGAGGATCCCACCTCGCGCAGCCTGACCCTGATGGCCGCGATCGAGCGCGGCGAAGGCGCCGACGACGCCGTCGTGCGCGGCTGGCTGACGCGTGCGTTGACCGCCCCCCGCGGTCCGCAGTGGATCTGCGACAACTGCCAGCATATTCACGCGACGTGGACGCCGGTCTGCAACAACTGCGCGGCCTTCGACACGCTGGAATGGAAGCGTCCGCCCACCGGCGAAGTTGCGATGCCAGCGGGGACCGAAATGCTGCCCCTGATCGTGGGCCACCCCCCCGCGACCGTGACGACTCCAGAGATGGAAGTCGTGGACGCCACCTTGGCCGAGGATGATCCCGCCGACGCAAAATAGGTCTTTTCCAGAGGCCTGCGGGGTGCTAATGCCACCCCCAAGGGGCCGCACTAGCTCAGTCGGTAGAGCACATCATTCGTAATGATGGGGTCGGGGGTTCGAATCCCTCGTGCGGCACCATAATCCCATTTCAGATAATCCGATGACATCCGAAGAGGCCTTGTATATAAGGGCTTTGACGTTACTGGGTTGTCCGATGGTGTACAATCTTATCCGATACGATACCCCCCGATGAGGGGTGTTTTCGGGGGTAACGTGGAAACCTGAAAATGACGTTACCCCCAGATGCCCCTGACAGATGCAAAGATTCGAACGCTCAAGCCGCGTGACAAACCTTACAAGGTATCGGACTTTGACGGGCTTTTTCTATCTATCCGGCCGTCGGGGTCGAAGCTTTGGCCGATGAAGTACCGGATCGCCGAAAAAGAGAAACTCCTGTCGTTCGGCGCATATCCGGCAATCAGCTTAGCGCAGGCGCGATCCGCCCGGGATGACGCCCGCGCATTGCTGGCCTTGGGCGAAGACCCCGGCGAGGCGGAGCAACAGCTCAAGCGCGAAGACCGGGAACGGCGCGGCCACACCTTCGAGAGCCAAGCCAAAGCATTTATGAGCCGGGCCATAAAGGAAGGCCGCGCGCCGGCGACGCTGGCCAAGACCGATTGGTTGCTCGGGATGGCAAATGCAGCATTTGGCAATAAGCCAATTTCCGAGATTACGTCGCCCATGATTCTGCAATGCCTGCGCAAGGTCGAAGCCAAAGGAAACTATGAAACCGCCAAACGGCTACGCGCACAGATTGGTTCGGTGTTTCGTTTTGCTGTTGCGGTTGGTGTGGCGGAAACCGATCCAACCTATGCCCTTAAAGATGCGCTGATCAGGCCGACGGTGAAGTCGCGTGCCGCGATCACGGAACCAAAGGCGCTGGGCGGTCTTCTGAGGGCGGTGGACGCTTTCGAAGGACAGATGGCCACCCGCATCGCGTTGCAGCTAATGGCGCTCCTTGCCCAGCGCCCCGGTGAACTGCGACATGCCGAATGGGCGGACATTGATCTTGAAGCGGGCATTTGGTCAATTCCTGCGGAGCGCATGAAAATGCGCCGCCCGCACAAGGTGCCACTGCCTTCACAAGCTATTGCCGTGATCGACGAACTGCGGGCGCTGACTGGATCGGGGCGCTACCTTTTCCCGTCGATCAGAAGCGCCCAGCGTGTCATGAGCGAGAATACTCTAAATGCAGCACTTCGACGCATGGGCTTTTCCGCTGAGGAAATGACCTCGCATGGTTTTCGCGCCACGTTTTCTACTCTGGCGAACGAGAGTGGACTTTGGAACCCTGACGCGATTGAGCGCGCCTTGGCTCACGTCGAAGCGAATCAGGTGCGACGGGCATATGCGCGAGGGGAGCATTGGGATGAGCGTGTCCGCTTGGCGGATTGGTGGGCCGGATATCTGGACGACTGCAAGACATCCTAGTCGCTGAGAAAACAGGGAACGTCGCATGGCCGCCGCACTCGCCCGTGAGCTGCTGCCGGTTTCGTGGACACCGGGTTAGGTTTGCATAGCTCGGTCCTCGAACGCCATAGGGCTGAGATAGCCCAGCTTCGAATGCCGTCGCCTCGGATTGTAAAAGCGCTCGATGTAGTCGAACACGTCGGCGCGTGCCGCGTCACGGGTGCGGTAGACCTTGCGGGCTGTCCGTTCGATCTTCAGCGACGAGAAGAAGCTCTCCATTGCTGAGTTGTCCCACACATTGCCCGCACGGCTCACCCGGCAAATGATGCCGTTGTCCAGCAGCAGGCGCTGAAACTGCTCACTGGTATATTGCGATCCTTGGTCTGAGTGATGGAGCAGCGCGTCAGCCTTTCCGCGCCGCCAGACGGCCATCCGCTGCCCGGCAGTGGTTTGCAGGTCATTCCGGTGGAATGACTGGCAAACCATGAGAGGGATCAGCGCATCCATGACCAGTGAAGCATCCCGTTCCGCCTTCATGGACCAGCCGACGGTGAGCCATTGATGCGCCATTGGTTCAAGCACAATGGCGAACCCTGGAGAACAGGTCCAGCACGACCGCCACGTAGAGCCAGCCCTCTGCGGTCCAGATGTAGGTGAAGTCGGCAAGCCACTTCTGGTTCGGCCGGTCTGCTGTGAAGTCGCGGTCAAGGATGTTGTCGGCGATGACCGACCGCTCGCCGTCATCCTTCGGGTTCCCGCGGCGTTTGGGCCGCGCTCTCATTGCATTTAGCCGCATCAAGCGTTCGATCCGGTGCAGTCCACATGCGAGACCTTCTTCCAGAACGTCACGCCAGACCCGGCGGGCGCCATAGGTGCGATCGCTGGCCTTGAAGCTCTTGTCGATCGACTGGACGAGCTTTGCATCCTGAGCCGCGCGTTCGCTTATCGGCCTTCTGAGCCAGGCATGAAAGCCGGATCGGGAGACGCCCAGCACCGCGCACATCCAGCTGATCCCGTTGCCCTCTCGGCGATGCGTGCATCGCCGAGAGGGGCCAAATGTGCCGATGCTTTGCCACGAAAGCGAACGTCATGTCGCTTCCCGCGCGAAGTAGGCGCTCGCCATTGTGCTCGAACCAATGGCGCACATGGCTCGCCCTTTTTTAGGATGTCACGCTCCGCCTTGAGCTTGGCGACCTCTCTCTTCAGGGTCGCAATCTCGGCCAATTCTGCGCGTTGCAAGCCATTGCCGGGAAACGCCGCAACAGGCGCTCCCATCAATTCCCGCATCCAGCGACGCGAGCCACGCTCTCCGCAAGATCCAGGTCCCGGCACGCCTGAGCGACCGCAACGCCTCGCTCGGTCACCAGCCTTACCGCCTCGATCTTGAACTCGCGGCTAAACTTCCGTCTCGTCATATCCACTCTCCAGTTCAATGGTCACGATCTTATCTTCGTGTCCACAAAACCGGCAGCAGCTCATGGTCATTCGCGGACATCGTCAGGCGGCTTGTGTTGAGATGCTGAGAAGTGGATCGATCTGGGCGAAGTCGATAAGCCTGAATGCCTCCACTCAAATATAGAGGTGCTGGCTCTGCCAGTCGTCGTTCTGTTCGAACAAAACTGCGCCGAGCAGGCGGATGATTGACTCTTCATTTGGAAAGACCCTCACGACATCAGCCCGGCGCTTCTCTTCCTTGTTCAGGCGCTCAAGTGGGTGCGTGCTGAGTAGCTTGGCCGCCCCGGTTACATTGCCAAGGCAGTGTGAAGTTCCACCACGTCCTCGGACACTACGCATGGCCGCTTTCAATTGATCGAAGCCGTCGTTGAAGGGAGTGTCATGAACTCTGTGTATCTGGTCTGGCCCATGCGGGTTTCACACCCTCAGCTCCGCTCCACCTTGCCCTGCAAAAAATTTCGAGTGAGTAATGCACCTATCGTGGCGTCTGTGTTAAGCGCTGCATGAATTTTTCGAGACCATTTGTATGAGCACATTGAAATATCGGCCCGACATCGACGGCTTGCGGGCGCTGGCCGTAGTGTTGGTCATCCTGTTCCATGCCGGTGCTAGCTCGCTGCCGGGCCAACGCCTGATGGCACGAGACTTCAACCGCCAGGTCGCCGAGATTCAGGTGCGCGTTGCGATCCTGAACGGCTACACCGCCGTTGGCATCCCTGTCATAAAAGCCATGGGATAAATCCGTCTGGGGTAAGGGGAGAACCGTCCGTAAGCTGATTTGCGCAACAAAGCCCTGTGTACTTATCGTACAGACTAGTTGAATAAGATCCTGTTAGCATGATCCGTGCTCAAAACTGACAATAGCCGCATTTTTCACAGACGCGTTTCTGTGAAAAACGGAGAATTACTTCTGATGTTTGTAAATAGGATTAATCTTTCGTTATGGTAAAAATCCCACTGAACAAGCCAAGCCTCATCGGTAATGAGATCAAATATGTGCGTGATGCCGTTAGGCGTGGGCAGCTGTCGGGTGACGGCTTCTATACAAAACGCTGCAATGCCCTGATCGAGGAAATCACACAGAGCCCCAAGGCACTGGTCACTCATTCATGCACGGCGGCCTTGGAAATGGCCGCTCTATTATGTGATCTCGGTCCAGGGGACGAGGTGATCCTTCCATCCTTCACCTTCGTGTCCACCGCAAATGCCATCGTACTGCGGAGGGCCACACCGGTTTTTGTCGACATCGACCCCGCCACGCTGAATATCGATCCCGCCCGCGTCGCCGCGGCCGTCACGCCGCAGACCAAGGCCATCTTTGCTGTGCATTATGCCGGATTTCCTGCCGATATGGACGCGCTGGCCGAGATCGCGCGTGCGCATGATCTGGTCCTGGTCGAGGACGCGGCACAGGCGCTGGGATCCACCTACAAGGGTCGGCCTGCCGGCAGCTTGGGCGATCTTGCAGCCTTCAGTTTTCACGAAACCAAGAACGTCATCAGCGGCGAGGGCGGCGCACTGACGATAAACAATCCTGCCTTCGTGGAGCGCGCCGAGATCATCCGCGAAAAAGGTACAAACCGATCCCGGTTCATCCGGGGCGATGTCGACAAGTACACTTGGGTCGATGTGGGGTCGTCTTACCTGCCTGGCGAGCTCATCTCGTCATTCCTGTGCGCTCAACTGGAAGCGGAGAAGGCGATTTCGGCGCGGCGCCTCTCCTTGTTTGACCGCTACCAAGAAGCCCTGACGCCCTTGGCGGACAGGGAACTGGTGCAACTGCCTGTCACGCCTTCCGATACGATCGGTAATGGGCACATGTTCTATTTGCTTATGCCCGATCAGAACATGCGGCACGACTTCATAAATTTTATGCGCGAGCGTGATGTCATAACACCATTCCACTACATCCCACTGCATTCGGCCCCTGCGGGCGAAAAATTCAGCAGGACGCACGGAGACATGGCCGTTACGAAACGGGTATCCGACACGCTGGTGCGCCTGCCGATGTTTTTCGATCTGGGGTCGGAAGTGGAGGACGTTATCGATCACGTCAACGATTTCTTTAGCCAGAGCGCACCGCAGAGGTCCGGCGCATGACACCAGTCAGGTTGGACGCGCCGGAGGTTAGCATCGTGTCTCCGGTATATGGTTGCCGTGATTGTCTGGCCAAGCTGGTCGCACGCGTTACGCAGACCATGGATAACAGCGGTTTGACGTGGGAACTGATCCTCGTCGACGACAACGCACCGGACCGTCCTTGGCCGCTGATCCTTGAGTTGACACAGAACGATCCGCGCATCAGGGGGGTCCGGCTAACACGCAACCACGGCCAGCACTTGGCCATCTGGGCCGGGCTTGAGGTTTGCCGGGGGGCTTGGACCGCGGTGATCGACTGCGATCTGCAGGACGATCCGGCGGTCCTGCCTGCCCTGTTTGCGGATGCGCAGACCAATACTGCCCACGCGCTAATCGTCGATCGTGGGGAATGGTCGGATTCGTGGTTTCGCCGCGCGGCCTCTGCCCAGTTCTACCGGATGATCAAGGTGCTGGCGGGGATTGAGATCAAGAATGTCGGTAACTTCGGGGTCTACAGCCGCACCATGGTAAATTCGCTGCTGAAGTTCCGCGAACAGGAAGTGTTCCTACCGATGATGGTGGCCCTGACCGGCCTGCCGGTAGCCAAGAAGCGGGTCGACCGCAGTGGCCGCGCCGCGGGACAGAGCAGCTATTCGATTCTGCGGCTGCTGCGACTGGCTTTGGCGATTGTCGTGCGGTTCTCGGATCGCCCCCTCAAGCTGAGCGCTGTCGCCGGATTCGCGTTCTCCTCGCTCGCGGCCGTCGTGTCTCTTTGTCTGTTCATGGGACGTATACTGAACATCTTCACTGTCGCCGGCTGGACCAGCGTCATCCTGTCCGTGTGGTTTCTGTCCGGACTGATTATGGTAACTCTGGGGATCCACGGACTCTACATCGGCCGCATTTTCGCGGAAGTGCGCGGCAGGCCGCGCCTCTCGGTGATGCACACGACCTTCGAGCCGGACGGACGTCATCCGTTCAGTGCGGTTTTGACGCAAGACGCGGTCCGGCGTGACTAGACTGCGCCGGGAAGCCCGCACGCTGACCCGTTACGGTATCGTCGGCATCGTGAACAACCTGGTCCTCTACCTTGCCTTCGTCGCACTCGTCTGGGCGGGGACCGGTCCGCTGGTGTCGGCCGGCATCTGCTACGTCGCAGGCGTTGCGATGAGCTACTGGCTCAACCGGATTTGGACCTTCGAAAGCACGGCACGGCATAGCCGCGAGGTGCCGAAGTTCCTGACCGCCTATGCCATCGGGTTCTGCGCGACACTGGTCATGTTGCGCATACTGCTGATCTGGTTGCCGCCCCAGTTGGCCCAGATCTTCAACATCGGCCTGACGGCCGTCGTGATCTATGTATCCTTACGCTTGCTCAAATTCGGGAAAATGCAAGATGCCGATTGAAATCGATCACCTGGGCAGCCGCCGCTTTGGTGTGGTCCTTGCCCGCACGACGGATGCACAGGCCACCCCGGAGGCCCTGAACGCTGCGGCCCGCCGCCTTGACGTCGCGATGCTGACGACCCGCATCGATTGCGCCGACCACGACCGCATCCACGCGCTGGAGGCGGATGGCCACCTGCTGATGGACAGCCTCGTCTATTGGGCACGTGGCCTACAGACGACTTGCACGGTCCGGTCCGCACAGACCGCAATCGTCGTCCGGCTTGCGACGCCCGACGACGTGACTGCGGTCGGCCAAGTGGCCCGCGCGGCCTTTCGCAATTACGTCGGACATTTTCATTCCGACCCGAAGCTTGAGAGACTGTCTGCCGACGCCGCCTATGTGGAATGGGCAGAGACGAGCATCCGGAACGTGACGGCCGACCGTCCGGTTCTGGTCGCTGGCCTGAACCGGCAGATTTCCGGGTTCCTGACCCTGCGCCGCAACGCGCCGGATGAATGGGAAATCGTGCTGAACGCCGTGGACCCCGCAGCACAGGGCGGTGGCATCTATGGCCACCTCGTATCTGCCGTGATCGACCACGCCCGCAGCGCGGTCGCCGATGCGGCGCAGGCCCGCCTCATCACGTCGACGCAACTGAACAACTATACGGTCCAGCGCGTGTGGTCCCGCCGGGACTTCCACGTCGATCACGCGTTCCACACATTTCACAAGTGGTACCCGGTCGGCCAGGAAACGCAGGTCGCCCTATGACGCGCCAAAGACTGCCTGTCCTCATTCACCTGATCCTTGCCGCGTCCTTTCTCGTGATGCTGCTCCTACAACCGGTTCTCGTCGACACCAAGCATATGGACGATACCGTCTTTCTTGCAAATTTGGGGTGGCGCGGGGTGCATGGTCTGCGTCCCGTCATTGATTACCCGCATTTCTACGGGGGTGTCACCGCGCAATTCGTGACCTGGGCGTTCCAGCTTTTCGGGGCAACCTACTACGCCATAAACTATGCCTTCGCCATGATGGGCGTCGCATGTGTCGCCACGCTCTGGGCACTCGGCTGGCAGCGCTTGCCGTCAGCGGGACTGGCCCTGCTGACGGCAATTTCATCCGCACTGCTTCTGTCCTTGTTGCCGATCGAATTAGGTTTCATAAATCGACCCCAGATTGCGCACTCGTTCGCATATAATCATGCAGCCATTGTCCTGATGATGGCGATCACGGTGTTTTGCTTACAAAAGGCCCGATCCAGAAAGGTCGAGATGGCCACGGCCTTGCTCGCAGGCATCGTCGTTTATGCCCTAGCCCTCCTGAAGCCGACATTCGCCGTGTTCGGACCCTGCGTCGTTCTGGCCTGCCTCATTCAGGCGCGCAGGCTGTCGGCGGCGTTCGTGGTGCTGGGGGCCTGTGCAGGGATGCTGGTCATGGACCCCGGCATGGTCCGTTTTTTCGGATCGCTGAATTACCTCTTGGGGTCGATGGCTGCGGAAAGCACCAGTCTGGCGTATTTTCTCGTCAGAATCGCCGGGATCATGATCAGACAGGCTTGGGCCATCATCTTCATCGGGTGGCTGATGCTGAGATACAACAAGAGCGGCATGAGAATGATTTTGGCGGTTCTCGTCCTGATGTGCGGATACGGCGCCGCCATCTTGACGATGAACAGTTCGGCCGACCTGATTTTGTTGCCGATCCTGACCGTTATAGGGCTGAAATGCCGCGACGTCGAAACAGATGGCGGGAAAGATCGCCGCCCGCGTCAAGACTTTCTGGTCAGGATCCTGCCTGCCACCATGGCCTATTTCATCATCCTGCCGGCTTTCGTTTGCGCGGCATCGGCCCTGGGACTGTCGGTGATCAACCGGGATGCATCCCTTGTCGCAAGCGGTCCCGCGAAAGATTACGTCGTGCTTTCTCTCGAAGATCTGAAACCTGGGGCCGACACGGGCGTCTTGGCCGACCGCGCCGATGAAACGCGGCAGGACGTCCCCGAGAATGGGACCGAAAAAGACAAATACACGATGTTTTCCGACGGGATCGCGCTCTTGCAGGGCATTCCCGCGATGAAGACCCATGGCATCATCTCGAACGGCCGTCAGTTCGATTTCACGATGCCGACGGGATCGCGCCCCGTTGCGTCCTTTCCTGTGTGGCCTACTACCAATCTTGTATATTTTACCGATCCGAGTCCGCTCCCAGACGATGTGGATACGGTCATGATATCGATCGACTGGCCGAGACAGAAAATGGTGAACCGCGAATTGATCACGAAGATGGGGGAGGAGTTCAGGGTCTGCCGAAGATCAAGTTTGTGGACCTTGTATGTGCGGCGAAACATTCCCGAGGACTTATGCTACATCGCAGATTAGATGTTGTGTTTTTATCAGATTTTCGAGGGTTTTTGGAGCGGTGATGAGGTCGCCCATGCAGACTAATACGGCTATAGAACGCTACTCTACACGAAGTTCACTCCCTGCGAAGTTTTGGATTTCGGCACCCTGCGCCTCAACTTCGTTTTTGCAGTCCTTACCTGCGATGTTTGAACACGAAGGGGACCAAACAGCTTAAAGCCCTTCTGAGATCAACATTGCTGCATAACAAAACCTCTGATCATCTGTGTAGGCCAAGTCCGCCATCGGTAAGATGGGAGCGATAGCCTCTATTGGATTGAAAACGGAGATACCATGCGCAGACATAGGCGTAGAACTGGTCGTAGAAATAGAACCCCGGCGCTTACGTGAACGAAGCAAACCTAACCCCAAACAGGCAGCCCATTAACCCACATGGCTGCCTTGTCGCTTACGTCGTATCGGCTAAAGCACTGAGCGAATATCATGAATTTCCGGGTCTTAAAGGGTTCGCCAAGATTGATGCAACCCGCGATACCGGAGGCAAAGTGACCTCCCAGACGCGCTATTTCGCCCTGTCCTGGATGCCGACACCCGAGGTCTTGCTGACCACGGTGCGCGACCAATGGGCCATCGAAAACGATTTGCATTGGCAGCTTGACGTCTCGTTCCGTGAAGACGCTGCACGCAACCGAAAGGACAACGGTCCGGGCAACATCGCGGTGCTGCGCCGCCGCGCTCTGGATGTCGTCCGACGTGACACGTCCAAAGGCCCATCATGACGTGATTGAAATCGATACTCGCGGCGACATTTGCGCTGGCACCTGTTGTCGGTCATGCAGCTGACGAAGCAGAAGATCCGTACCTGCTGGCTGCGGAACAGTCCGGTGTTTGTGGTGATGCCGGTGTAGCAAGTGCTACCCTGACCGAAGAAAACACAATTATGGCGACATGCAACGAAGATGACGTCACCGGCTTCGTTCCCCTCTTTGGTGGTCTGGGTGCCGGCGGAGCTGCTGGTCTGATCGGTGCAGCCGCTGTCGTTGCCGCCGTCGCAGGTGCAGGCGGCAATGCCGCATCCGACACACAGTAAGTAAACACGTCGACTTGAGTCGACGTAAAGGGCTGGCCTATTGGTCAGCCCTTGATTGTATAATCAAAGCACCGGTAGATCAGGCTTTGGTCATGGGTGAGAATGGTTGTATTTTTACGTTGCAAAGGGTGGATTAAGACCTGTGTCTAGTGGCGATGCGGAAGCATAAAAACGTACGTAGGATGTTTGAGACCATTTGAGGTGCAGGCTTGGCGAATGACCAAGTTATCTCGTCCCCAGGCCATCGAAAGTGATCGTAAGATCATTGGCCGCAGTGACAAAGGTCCGCTATGGTTCTGACCTGCCGTTCACATCAGTCCTGTCAGGAGCTTTAATGATGACGTTGATGCCGCTCCTGAGGGCATCGAAATGTGCCATTGTGGTGAGTGATAAAACCATCGCTATCTGGACAACATCTTCATCGAGCTTCTCGGGCGGCCCCTGATATATGACTTCTTCTATCTGCAAGCTGGCAAACCGAGTCCCAAACACGGGCCCAAGTCCGAAGCTGGATCACATTCTACAACCAGCAGGGACCCAACGCCGCCCATAGCGGTCGACCGCCCGCGTGGTGCACTTAAACGCAACCCAAACGGATCAGCAAGTGCAAGCAGTCGCTTCAGTCACGCGGAAAACTTCCTAAGTGCCTGTAAGTAGTATAAAAATTAGACTTCAACCCAAGCTTCACAGCCCTCCGCGTTAAATTGGCGGTATCATTGGGGGTAACAATTTATAATTAGATTATTTATAATAATTTAATCAATGAATTGAACGTCTTATGTGATTCCCTCGTGCGCACCACAAATTCATCCTGACTGAATGACGCGGTCCAAGGCGCTTTCTCCTGCCACCGGCAGGTCGCATTGCCCGCGGCGTATCTGTCGCAATCACTCTTTCAGCAAGTTGCGCAGCTCATAAATCAAGGCCAGCGCATCCTTTGGCGTCAGATCGTCTGGCAGGACGCCGCGCAGGCGGTCTTCGACGACTGAACTTTTCGCGGTGGCCGGCGGCGGTGTGGGGATCGCGGCGAACAGGGGCAGATCGTCGATGACCGCGCGCCGCGCGGCACCGCCTTCGCGTTCGCCCTTTTCCAAGGCCTCCAGCACGACCTTGGCGCGGGCGACGACGGCGGCGGGCAGACCGGCCAGACGCGCCACCTGCACGCCATAGCTGCGATCTGCGGTGCCCTTCCTGACCTCGTGCAGAAAGATCACGTCGCCGTCCCATTCCTTCACGCTGACCGTCGCATTGTCCACGCCGGCCAGCTTGGCCGACAGGCTGCTCATCTCGTGGTAATGCGTGGCGAAGAGCGCGCGGCAGCGGTTGACGTCGTGCAAATGCTCCAGCGTAGCCCAGGCAATCGACAGACCGTCGTAGGTGGCCGTGCCGCGGCCGATCTCGTCAAGGATGACCAAGGCGCGATCGTCGGCCTGGTTCAGGATCGCGGCCGTCTCGACCATCTCGACCATGAAGGTCGACCGCCCTCGCGCCAGATCGTCGCTGGCGCCGACCCGGCTGAAGATCTGGCTGACGATGCCGATCCGCGCCGCAGTGACGGGCACGAAGGCGCCCATCTGCGCCAGCACGGCGATCAGCGCGTTCTGCCTCAGGTAGGTCGACTTGCCCGCCATGTTTGGCCCGGTCAGCAGCCAGATCGGCGTCTCTGTCAGGTCGCAATCGTTGGCGACGAAAGGCGTGCCGGACTTGCGCAGCGCCTCCTCTACCACCGGATGCCGGCCGCCGGTCACGTGAAACGCCCGGCTGTCGTCGATGACGGGTCGCACCCACCCGTCCTGACGCGCCAGATGGGCCAAGGCTGCGGACAGGTCGATCTCGGCCAGGGCGCGGGCCAGCTGCCCGAGGGCGGCGTGCGCCGCAAGGACGGATTCGGACAGCGTGGCGTAAAGCCGCTTTTCGATCTCCAGCGCTTCGCCGCCCGCGTTCAGGATGCGGGATTCGATCTCGTTCAGCTCGACGGTCGTGAAACGCACCTGATTGGCCGTGGTCTGGCGGTGAATGAACGTCTCTGACAGCGGCGGTGCCAGCATCCGGTCCGCGTGGGTCGACGTCGTCTCGATGAAGTAGCCCAGCACGTTATTGTGCTTGATCTTCAGCGCGTTGATTCCGGTCTGCGCGATGAAATCCGCCTGCATCTGCGCGATCACGCTGCGGCCTTCGTCGCGCAACCTGCGTGCCGAATCCAGCGCTTCGTTGTAACCCGCCGCAATGAAACCGCCGTCGCGGGCCAGCAAGGGCGGCTCGGCGACGAGGGCCGCGTCCAGCAACGCCAGCAGATCATCGTGGCCGATCAGATCGCGCAGCACCTGCGCCAGCGTATCGGGCAGGTTCGGCTTGTTTAGTGTCTGATGCAGACGTGATGCCTGCCCGATGGTATTGCGGATCGCAGCCATGTCGCGGGGGCCGCCGCGGTCCAGTGCCAGCCGTGACAGCGCGCGATCCAGATCGTGCGCCCCGCGCAGCAGATCGCGCAGATCGGCGGTCAAGGTGGGGTCCTCCACCAGCGCCGCGACCGCCTCTTGCCGGGCGGTAATGACGTCCAGCCGGCGCGACGGCGACGACAGGCGCCGTTCCAGCAGGCGCGCGCCCGCTGCCGTCACCGTCCGGTCGATGGCATCCAGCAGCGACCCCGCCCGCCCGCCGCCCATCGCGTGCGTCAGTTCCAGCGACCGCCGTGTCGCCGCGTCGATCTGCATGATCGCCTCGCGGTTTTCCTGCACCGGCGGGCGCAACAGCGGCAACTGGCCCTTTTGCGTGATGTCGAGGTATTCGACCAGCCCCGCCAACGCCGCGACCTCGGCCCGGCTGAAGGCCCCGAACGCATCCAGCGATCCGACCCCGAACAGCGCGCACAGGCGTTTTTCGCCCTGCGTGCTGTCAAAGGCGGACCGGCCCAATGACGTCAGGCTGCCGCCGTTTTCCGTGACGGTCTCGCGGAAATCCGCCTCTGCCCCGTCCGCGACCAGCACCTCGCGCGGCGACAGGCGGGCCAGTTCCGGTCCCAGTCCCACCGCGGAACAGGCCATGACCCGCAGCGCCCCGGTCGAGATGTCGACCCAGGCCAGCGCCGTCGCATCGCGCACCTGTGCAATGGCCGCCAGGAAGTTGTGCCGCCGCGCATCCAGCAAGGTATCCTCTGTCAGCGTGCCGGGGGTCACCAGCCGCACGACATCGCGTTTGACGACGGACTTCGATCCGCGCTTCTTCGTCTCGGCCGGGTCTTCCATCTGTTCGCAGACGGCAACCCGGAACCCCTTGCGGATCAGTGTCAAAAGGTAACCTTCGGCACTGTGCACCGGCACGCCGCACATGGCGATATCCTCGCCCAGATGCTTGCCGCGCTTGGTCAGCGCGATATCCAGGGCCGCGGCAGCCGCCACCGCATCGTCAAAAAACATCTCGTAGAAATCGCCCATCCGGTAGAACAGGATCGCATCCGGATAACCTGCCTTCAGGTCCAAATACTGCGCCATCATCGGCGTCACGGTCTCGTTCATCATCATCCCCCGGCGTTCGGAATTTGCTAGCATTCCAAAGCGGACGATGAAAGCCGTTGAGCGGCAAAGGCCGCCGCGCTACACCTGATCGCTCAATGCCGGGGAGGGCAAGATGACACGTCAAAAGATTACCCGCGAGGACGCGCTGACGTTCCATATCGCACCAACCCCCGGCAAGTGGGAGGTGCAGGCCACCGTCCCCATGACGACCCAGCGCGACCTCAGCCTTGCCTATTCGCCCGGCGTCGCAATCCCCTGTCAGGAAATCCACGCCGACCCGGCAACTGCCTATGACTATACGAACAAGGGTAACCTCGTCGCCGTCATCTCGAACGGCACGGCTGTGCTCGGCTTGGGCAACCTCGGTGCGCTGGCGTCAAAACCGGTGATGGAAGGCAAGTCGGTCCTGTTCAAGCGCTTCGCCGACGTCAATTCCATCGACATCGAACTGGACACCGAAGACCCCGACGCCTTCTGCAACGCCGTGCGTCTGATGGGCCCGACCTTCGGCGGCATCAACCTTGAAGACATCAAGGCGCCCGAATGTTTCATCATCGAACAGCGCCTGAAGGAAGAGATGGATATCCCCGTCTTTCACGACGACCAGCATGGCACCGCCGTGATCTGCGCCGCCGGGCTGCTGAACGCGCTGCATATCAGCGGCAAGAAGATCGAGGATGTGCGGATCGTCCTGAACGGGGCGGGTGCGGCCGGCATCGCCTGTCTGGAACTGCTCAAGGCGATGGGTGCAAAACACGACAACTGCATCATGTGCGACACCAAGGGCGTCATCTATCAGGGCCGGACCGAGGGCATGAACCAGTGGAAATCGGCCCACGCCGCCAACACGCCCGCCCGCAGCCTCGCTGACGCGATGAAGGAGGCCGACGTGTTCCTCGGCGTCAGCGCAAAGGGCGCCGTGACCGCCCAGATGGTGGCCGACATGGCCCCCAATCCGGTCATCTTCGCCATGGCGAACCCGGATCCAGAGATTACGCCGGAAGAGGCCCACGCCGTCCGTCAGGATGCCATCGTCGCCACTGGACGCTCTGATTATCCCAATCAGGTCAACAACGTCCTTGGCTTTCCCTATCTCTTCCGCGGTGCCCTCGATATCCACGCCCGCGCCATCAATGACGAGATGAAGATCGCCTGCGCCCATGCCCTCGCCCAACTGGCGCGCGAGGACGTGCCGGAAGAGGTCGCCGTCGCTTACGGCAAGAAACTGACCTTCGGTCGCGACTACATCATCCCGACGCCCTTCGATCCCCGCCTGATCCACCGCATCCCACCGGCCGTGGCACGCGCCGGCATGGCGACCGGCGTCGCGCGGCGTCCGATCATCGACATGGACGCCTACGAGGCGTCCCTGAAATCCCGCATGGATCCGACCGCGAACATCCTGCGTGGCCTGAACGCACGGGCGCGGGCGGCACAAGCCTCTGTCATCTTCACCGAAGGCGACGATCCCCGCGTGCTGCGCGCCGCCATCGCCTATCAGCGGCAGGGGTTGGGCAAGGCGCTGATCGTTGGCCGGACCAAGGATGTCCACGCGATGCTGACCGCCGAAGGTCTGGCCGACGCGATCGAGGAGCTGGAGATCGTCAACGCCGCCAACACGCCGCACCTCGAAACCTACAAGGCCTTCCTTTACGACCGGCTGCAACGCAAGGGCCACGACCGGCAGGACGTGCACCGTCTGGCCGCCCGCGACCGGCACGTCTTTGCGGCGCTCATGCTGGCCCACGGCCATGCGGATGGCATGGTGACCGGTGCCACGCGCAAGTCTGCCCATGTGCTGGAACTGATCAACCACGTCTTTGACGCGGGCCCCCACGACGGCGCTGTCGGTGTCACCGCCGTGCTGAACCGGGGCCGCATCGTGCTGATCGCCGACACGCTGGTCCACGAATGGCCCGACCAGAACGACCTTGCCGACATTGCCGAACGCGGCGCCGCCGTCGCGCGTGACCTGGGACTGGAACCGCGCGTCGCCTTCCTGTCGTTCTCGACCTTCGGCTACCCCGTCTCGGAACGGGCCGAAAAGATGCATATCGCGCCCACGGTCCTTGACGCGCGCGGTGTCGATTTCGAATACGAGGGCGAGATGACCGTGGACGTCGCCCTGAACCCCGCCGCACAGGCGCAATATCCATTCAGCCGACTGACAGGGCCTGCCAACGTGCTGGTCGTCCCCGCCCGCCACTCCGCCAGCATCAGCGTCAAGCTGCTGCAGGAAATGGCGGGGGCGACGGTGATCGGCCCGATCCTGTCGGGCATCGACAAGCCGATCCAGATCTGTTCGACCGTCAGCACGGTGAACGACATCCTCAACATGGCCGTGATTGCGGCCTGCAAGGTCGGATGAACGCCGAAAGGAACTGAAAAAATGGCCATCTGGAACCTCGGATCGATCAACGCCGACTTCATCTACGCCGTGCCGCATATCCCCGGCCCCGGTGAAACGCTCGCCGCCACGGAACGAGAGATCTTTCTGGGCGGCAAAGGCACCAACATGTCCGTCGCCGCTGCCCGCGCCGCCGCCGTCGTGCATCACATCGGTGCGGTGGGCGACGACGGCGAATGGGCGGTGGACCGGCTGATGGAATACGGCGTCGACACCCGCTTTATCGCGCGGGTGGACGAAGACACGGCGCAGGCCGTCATCGCCGTCGATGCCAACGGCGAGAATATGATCATCCTCTTCCCCGGTGCCAACGACGCGATCCCGCAGGCGATCCTGCAAGAAGCGATGGCCGAGGCGGAAACCGGCGACTGGCTGCTGATCCAGAACGAGACGAATCTGCAACGCACCGCCGCCACGCTGGGCAAGAAGATGGGATTGAAGGTCGCCTACGCCGCCGCCCCCTTCGACGCCGACCGGGTGCAGGCGGTTCTGCCGCACCTCGACCTGTTGTTCATGAACGCGGTCGAGGCCAAGCAACTGGAACATGCCACCGGGCAGACCCCCGAAACACTGGGTGTGCGCGACGTAATCGTGACGCTGGGGGCTGACGGGGCCGACTGGTTCGGACCGCAGGGCAAACGCCATTTCGATTCGATCCCGGTGACGCCGGTGGATACGACCGGGGCAGGCGACACCTTTACCGGCTACGTCCTCGCGGGCCTCGACCGGGGGCACCCGATGGCGCAGGCGATCAACCTCGCCATGCGGGCCGCGGCGCTGATGGTCACGCGCCACGGCACGGCAGACGTCATTCCGGATCTGAAAGAGCTGGAGGATTTCAGACCCGGAACCGCCCGTCAGTGATGCACAAAGGGCGCTGACGATCCCCAAAGCTGCTGAATCCGCGCATCGCGGCCACAGCCGGTGCGATAGAAATCATAAGCCTCGCTCTGCCGCTTCGGCCCGCCCCGGGTCAGGATCAGCTTGTCACCCTTGTAATAATCCTGGTGATAATCCTCGGCGCGATAGAATTGCCCCGCCTGCACGATCGGCGTGACGATCTGCTGGCCCAGCGCCTTTTGCGCATCGGCCTTGGCGGCCGCCGCCGCATCCGCCTGCGCTTGCGTCTGCACGAAGATCGCCGTGCGATACTGGTCGCCCCGGTCGCAGAACTGCCCGCCCGCGTCCACGGGATCGACGCTGCGGAAGAACAGGTCCATGATCTCGCGGTAGCTGATGACGCTGTTGTCGAAGGGGATCTCGACCGCCTCGTAATGCCCGGTGCCACCGCGCCCGACCTGCTTGTAGGTCGGATTGGCCGTCGTGCCGCCGGTATAGCCCGAAATCACGTCACCCACGCCCTTCACGCTCTCGAAATCGGATTCGACGCACCAGAAGCAGCCGCCGGCGACGATGGCGGTCTCTGTTGCAGCGCGCGCGCCCTGTGGCGCCAGTGTCAGGGTGGCTGCCGCCGCAAGTCCCGTGGCAGCGGTGGTCAGATGGCGAAAGAAATGGATCATGTCGGTTCCTCCTGTTGCGGCCAACCTGCATCCCCTAGGATCATGGCACAAGCGACCCGCGCCTTCGTCACGCGGGTTTGACTGTCGCCCGATATCTGTAACAGGACCGCCCATGCCCGCCCCCCAAGCCCACGACGTCACCACCCACCAAGCCGCCGAAGACGCCCGCAACGACTCCATCCTGATCTGGGTGGACGGCGTTCTGAAACCCAAGGCCGAGGCGACCGTCAGCGTCTATGACAGTGGTTTCCTGCTGGGCGACGGCGTCTGGGAAGGCTTGCGGCTTTACGACGGCCACTGGGCCTTCCTCGACGACCACATGGATCGCCTGTTCGAGGCGGCGAAGGCCATTGACCTCGACATTGGCCTCGACCGCGCCGGCGTCATCGCCGCCCTGCGCGAGACGCAACAGGCGAACGGCATGACGACGGACGCCCACGCGCGCCTGATGGTGACGCGCGGCGTCAAGGTCCGCCCGTTCCAGCATCCGTCGCTGTCGCAGTCGGGCCCGACCATGGTCATCATCATGGAGCATTCGAAACCGTCGATCCCTCGCCCGATCACGCTGGCGACCGTCCCCCACCAGCGCGGCCTGCCCATGACGCAGGACCCCAAGCTGAACTCGCACTCCAAGCTGAACTGCATCCTCGCCTGCATCGCCGCCCAAAAGGCCGGTGCCGACGAGGCGCTGATGCTCGACGTGCATGGTTTCGTGAACACGACCAATGCCTGCAACTTCTTCATCGTGCGCAAGGGTGCCGTCTGGACCAGCACCGGCGACTACTGCATGAACGGGATTACCCGGCAAAAGGTCATCGACCTGTGCCGCGCGGGCGGCATCCCCATTTTCGAGCGGAACTACTCCCTCGTAGATACCTACGGCGCGGAGGAGGCGTTCCTCACCGGCACCTTCGGCGCGCAGACGCCTGTCGGGTCAATCGACGGGCGTCAGATCGGTGACGGCCAGCTTGGCCCGGTCACGACGCGCATCCGCGCCCTTTACAAAGACCTGATCGCGACGCGCCCATGAGGATCGCGATGTGGTCCGGGCCGCGCAACCTGTCGACGGCGATGATGTACAGCTTTGGCGCGCGTCCCGATTGCGCGGTGATGGATGAACCATTCTATGCGGCCTATCTGGCCGCAACCGGCCTCGATCACCCGATGCGCGATGCGGTCATCGCGTCGCAACCGACCGATCCCGCGTTGGTCGCTGACCTTTGCAGCCGCCCTGACCCGCAGGGCGCGCCGCACCACTACATGAAGCATATGGCGCATCACATGCTGGACGGCTTTCCGCTGGACTGGACGCAGGACTGCGTGAACGTCCACCTGATCCGGCATCCCGCCCGCGTTGTGGCCAGCTACGGTGCAAAGCGTGACAGCGTGACCGACGCCGACATCGGCTTTGCCGCGCAGCACGCGCTGTTCGACCGGATCGGTGGCCTTGTCATCGACAGCGCCGACATCCGTGCCGATCCGGCGGGCAAGTTGCGGACGCTTTGCGCGGCCATCGGTCTGCCGTTCGATCCCGCGATGCTGGACTGGCCCGCCGGCGGGCATCCGGCCGACGGCGTCTGGGCCGCGCATTGGTATGGCGCCGTCCATGCCAGCACCGGTTTTGCGGGGCCAGAGGGGCCATTGCCGGACCTGTCCGGCCCATCCGCGGACCGCGTCGCGCACGCCCTGCCGCACTTCAAAGCACTGGCAGCGCATGCCCTGTGAAAAAATCGAAAAAGTTTGAAACTCTTTGGCGAAAGCATCCGTGCCTTCATCCGTAAGCAGCTTTTACCGCTTAAAGAGTTTGTCTTGTGACGAGTGGCCGCTGTTTTTGGCCATCGAGACTCGAAGTTGTTCAAGAGTATCGTGTTAAGCCCCGCCTGCATCCCTGATGCAGGCGGGGTTGTTCTTTTATTTCAGACGCCGCGCGCGCGAGGCGAGCAGTTTCAGCCGCAGCGCGTTCAGCTGGATGAAGCCCTGCGCATCGGTCTGGTCATAGGCACCGGCATCGTCCTCGAACGTGACATGCGCTTCGGAATACAGGCTCTGATCCGACCAGCGCGCGACCGTCCGGGCGCTGCCCTTGTAAAGCTTCACCCGCACCGTGCCGCTGACGTGTTCCTGTGACTTGTCGATCAGCGCCTGCAGCATCTCGCGCTCCGGCGAGAACCAGAAGCCGTTATAGATCAGCTCCGCGTAACGCGGCATGATGCTGTCCTTCAGGTGGCCCGACCCGGAATCGAGCGTGATCTGCTCGATCCCCCGGTGCGCTTCCAGCAGGATGGTGCCGCCCGGCGTTTCATAGATGCCGCGCGATTTCATCCCGACAAAGCGGTTTTCCACAAGGTCCAGACGCCCCACGCCGTACTTGCCGCCCAATTCGTTCAGCTTGGTCAAGATCGTGGCGGGCGACATCGCTTCGCCGTTGATGGCTGTCGCATCGCCCTTCTCAAATGTGATCTCGACCATTTCAGCCGTATCGGGCGCATCTTCCGGCGCGACAGTACGCTGATAGACGTAATCGGGCGCTTCCTGCGCCGGGTCTTCCAGCACTTTGCCCTCGGAGGAGGTGTGCAGCAGGTTCGCGTCCACGCTGAACGGGGCCTCGCCGCGCTTGTCCTTGGCGACGGGGATCTGGTTCTGTTCCGCAAACTCCAGCAGCTTCGTCCGGCTGGTCAGGTCCCACTCGCGCCAGGGCGCGATCACCCGGATATCGGGGTTCAGCGCATAGGCGGCCAGTTCGAACCGCACCTGATCGTTGCCCTTGCCGGTTGCACCATGCGCCACGGCATCGGCACCGACTTCGGCTGCGATCTCGACCAGACGCTTGGAAATCAGCGGCCGCGCAATGGATGTGCCCAGCAGATACAGCCCTTCGTAAAGTGCGTTCGCCCGGAACATCGGGAACACGAAGTCCCGCACGAATTCCTCGCGCACGTCCTCGACGTAGATCGCGGATGCGCCCATCATCTCGGCCTTCTTGCGGGCGGGCTCCAGCTCCTCGCCCTGACCCAGATCGGCGGTAAAGGTCACGACCTCGCAGCCGTATTCCGTTTGCAGCCATTTCAGGATGATCGAGGTGTCCAGACCGCCGGAATAGGCGAGGACGACTTTCTTGGGGGCGGTCATGGTCAGTGCCTTTGCATCAGGTGTTGCCTGATTGTGCGCGATACTTGTTTTCGACCAAGGGGGCAAGGTTGCCCCTTCCGCGCCGTCAAGGCGCAAGACTGAAAGTCGCGTGACCCCTGCGCGCGCATCGTTCACGCGATGCATCCGTCAGGGTCTTGTTAAAGTCGGATCATTGATTTTGCTGGCAAAAGCGGGAAATGTTTCGTATGCGAAACATCAGTATTCTGTAATGTATTTTGCCAGAAACGCCGAATCCCCCGCATTCGCCAGTGCCCCAAGGGCCACCTCCGGATCGACCCACAGGGCCGTATGGTTTGGCTCGCTGGGCGGGCCCGCGCGGCGGACGGGGTGCGCCACATAGATATGGCACAGCTTTTCAGCAAACCGCTTGTATTCCGGCATGTAGGTAAAGCGCCGGAAGGCCCCCAGGCGACGGGGCCGGGCGATGGTCCAGCCGGTTTCCTCGAACACCTCGCGATGCAGCGCCCGCAGCGGGCTTTCCCCCGGGTCGACGCCGCCGCCCGGCAGTTGAAGTTCGTCGTGGGGACTGCCCTGCCATGTCATCAGGAACGCACCATCGCGCGGCAGGATCGCATAGACTCCGGCCCTCAGGCCGTAGTGCTGCCCGTTTTGCGGCGTGTCGCCATACCGTCTGATCATGGCTCTCCCCTTGGACCGGTGCTTGCAGCGCCTATATGGTGGCGGTATGCCAAATCCGACCCTGTAAGGAAAGCCCATGACCCTTGGCTCTCGTATCGCCTGGGACGACACCGTCCTGCCGTTCCAGCTTGACGCCTCCGACATCCGGGGCCGCGTCGCCCGCCTTGATGGCGTGCTGGAGGAAGTCCTGCGCCAGCACGACTATCCCCCGCTGATTGAGGGGCTGATCGCCGAGATGTGCACGCTGACCGCGCTGATCGGTCAGACGATGAAGCTGCGGTGGAAGCTGTCCCTGCAGGTCCGCGGGTCCGGCGGCCCGGTGCGCCTGATCGCGACGGACTACTACGGTCCCACCGACGACGGCGAACCCGCCCGGATGCGGGCCTATGCGGCCTATGACAAGGATGCGCTGGACCCGAACGGCGACGCCTTTGCACAAATCGGTAAAGGCTACTTCGCGATCCTGATCGATCAGGGCGAAGGCACCCAACCCTATCAGGGCATCACGCCGCTGGCCGGCGGGTCGCTGGCCTCCTGTGCCGAGACCTACTTTGCCCAGTCCGAACAGATCCCGACGCGTTTTTCGCTGACCCACGGCCGCAGCACCCTTGCGGGTGAGGGCGAGCACTGGCGCGCCGGAGGCGTGATGTTGCAGCACATGCCCAAGGCGTCACCGCTGATGAAGGACTCGGGCGGGTCCGGTGAAGGCGGTCTGCTGGCAGCAGAGGATATCCTTGACGAGGATGAAGGCGAGAACTGGCGTCGCGCCAACATCCTGCTGGATACGGTGGATGCGCTGGAGCTGATCGGTCCGACCGTGCAGCCGACGGACCTGCTGGTGCGCCTGTTCCACGAGGAAGAGCCGCGGGTCTATGATCCGCAGCCGGTGACCTTCGGCTGCACCTGTTCGGCGGACCGGGTGCGGCAAAGCCTGTCGATCTATTCGGCCAAGGACATCAAGACGATGACCACGGACGAAGGCATCGTTACGGCGGACTGCCAGTTCTGCGGCGCGCATTACGAATTCCAGCCGGAAACGCTGGGATTCGAGGCCGAAGCCACCCATGGCGACGAGTGACCTTGAGGCACGACTGAAACAGGCGCTGGCCCGACCGGGCCGGCCCTCGACCGACTATGACCTGAACAAGGGCGTGCTGGCGCCCGCCGATCGCATCCTGCGGCCTGCCGCCGTCCTGATCGCGATTTCGCCTGAAACAGAGACTGTTTATCTGACCAAACGCTCTGCCGCGCTGAAGCATCATCCGGGGCAGATCGCCTTTCCGGGGGGCAAGCAGGATCCCGGTGATCCGACCCTGACCGCCGCCGCCCTGCGCGAGGCCGAAGAAGAGGTCGGTCTGCCCCGCACCCAGGTCCGTGTGCTAGGCGAGATGCCGACGCACGAGACGGTGACCGGATTTTCCATGACACCGGTGCTGGGCCTGATCGACGGGCCCTATGTGCCACGCGCCGAAATCGGCGAGGTGAGCGAGGTCTTTCAGGTGCCGCTGGCGCATGTGACTGATCCCGCCAATTTCATCATCCAGTCCCGGCGCTGGCAGGGGCGGATGCGGCACTATTATACCGTGCCCTTCGGTCCCTATTACATCTGGGGCGCGACCGGACGCATCCTGCGGGCGCTGGCGGATCGGATGGCACCGTGAAGATCGCCCCCGACTGGTTGGCTGACCCGGCGGCCCAGCGGGTCTGCGCCATGCTGACAAAGGCCGGTTATCAGGCCTGGTTCGTCGGTGGTTGCGTGCGCAACGCCCTGATCGACGCCGCTGCCAGCGATCTGGACATCACGACGGATGCGCGACCCGAAACAGTCACTAAGTTGGCAAAAATTGCGGGTTACAAGGTCGTGCCGACGGGCATCGACCACGGCACGGTCACCGTTATCGTGGATGGCTCTCCCTTCGAGGTCACGACCTTTCGCCGGGATGTGGATACCGACGGGCGGCACGCCACCGTCGCCTTTGCCGACACACCGGAGGAGGATGCCAAGCGGCGCGATTTCACGATGAACGCGCTTTATGCGGCACCCGACGGCACCCTGCGCGATCCGCTGGGTGGGATCCCCGACGCGCTGGCGGGGCATGTGCGGTTCATCGGTGATGCGGATCAGCGGATCAGGGAAGACTACCTGCGCATCCTGCGGTTTTTCCGCTTTTACGCCTGGTATGGTGATCCGGCGCAGGGGATCGACGCCAACGGGCTGGCCGCCTGTGCCGCCCATGTGGACGGGATTGACGGCCTGTCGGCGGAACGCATCGGGCAGGACATGCGCAAGCTGCTGGCCGCCCCCGATCCGGCCCCTGCCGTCGCCAGCATGGCCGCCTGCGGCGCGCTGCTGCGGGTGCTGCCGGGCGCCGGGCCCGATGCGCTGACCGTGTTGATCCATATCGAGGAAGAGGCGGGACTAAAGCCTGATGTCATCCGTCGCCTTGCGGCCCTTGGCGGCGATCCGGGGCGGTTGCGACTGACCAATGCCGAATCGACGCGCCGCGCGATCCTGCGCGACATGGATTCCGGCACGGGAGAGGTCGCCTATCGCCACGGTGCCGCCGTGGCGATCGACCGCGCCGCCGTGCTGGCGGCGTCCCTGTCGCAGCCGATCAGCCAGGGCGATCTGGATGCGGCACGGCGCGGTGACGGGCAGGTTCTGCCCGTCAGGGCCGCCGATTTCATGCCCGCCCTGCAGGGTCCGGCACTCGGGGCGGCGCTGAAAGCGGCAGAGGCGCGCTGGATCGCCTCGGATTTCACCCTCACGCGGGACGAACTGCTGACCTAGGGTTTCCCTTTATGCGACCCGGTCCTACATCAGAGGTCCGAGAGACATAAGGCATCCCGTGTTTGGTTATTTCGAGCGCCTCGTCGATCCCTATACGCCGTATCAGGAGACCGACACACCGCCCACGCGGCTTTGGCCGTTCCTGCGGGATTACACCCGGCCGTTCCACCGCGTCTTTGCGGTCACGGCGGGGCTGTCGACGCTTGTTGCCTTCATCGAGGTCGGCTTGATCGGCTACCTCGGGCGTCTGGTCGATCTGCTGGACAAGGATCCCGCGATCTTCTGGGCGGATCACGGGGTAGAGCTAATGGCGATGGCGGTGTTTTTCCTGACCCTGCGCCCCCTGATCCAGACCGCGCATACGGCCTTGCTGAACCAGACGATCAACCCGAACCTGACGGCGCTGTCGCGCTGGCGGGCGCACCGGCAGATCATGCGGCAAAGCGTCGGCTGGTTCGAGAACGACTTTGCCGGACGGATCGCCAACCGGGTGATGCAGACGCCGCAGGCGGTCGCGAGCGTGATGAACCAGTTCTTCGAGGCCGTGGCCTTTGCCGCCGCCTATCTGGTCGGCGCGTTCCTGCTGCTGGCGGATGCGGACCTGCGGCTGGTGCTGCCGCTTTTGGCGTGGTTCATCCCCTACCTCTTTCTGCTGCGCTGGGTGATCAAGCGGATCAAGCCTGCGTCACAGGCGTCCTCGGACGCGCGCAGCGTCGTGACCGGGCGGATCGTGGATGGCTATACCAACATCCACTCGGTCAAGATGTTCGCCCATTCGGACGCGGAACTGGGCTATGCCAAGGACGCCATCGAAGGGTCGCGGACCACCCTGATGCGCGAGATGCGGCTTTACACCATCATGGACCTGACGCTGGTGTTCCTGAACGGCGTGCTGGTGGTGGGCGTCGTCGGCTGGGCGCTGTCACTGTGGCTGGGCGGGCTGGCAACAGTCGGTGTCGTCGCGGCAGCCGCCGCGCTGGTGCTGCGTCTGAACGGCATGAGCGGCTGGATCATGTGGGCCGTCAGCCAGTTGTTCCAAGAGCTTGGCGTCGTGGCCGAGGGGCTGGAGACGATCGGGCAACCGGTCACCCTGACCGACGCGCGCGGGGCCACACCCTTGACGATTACGGCGGGCCGGATCGAACTGGACAGGTTGAGCCATCACTACGGCAAGGCCAAGGGCGGTCTGGACCGGATCGACCTGACGGTGCCTGCGGGTCAGAAGGTCGGCCTTGTCGGCGCATCCGGTGCGGGCAAGTCGACATTGGTCAAGCTGCTGCTGCGGTTCTACGACGCCGAGGGTGGCGTGATCCGCATCGACGGGCAGGATATCGCTGCCGTGACGCAGGATTCGCTGCGCCATGCGATCGGCATGGTGCAGCAGGATTCGGCGCTGCTGCACCGGTCCGTGCGGGAAAATATCCTTTACGGTGCGCCGCAGGCGACCGAGGCTGCGATGATCGCGGCGGCGCAGCAGGCGCAGGCGCATGATTTCATCCAGACGCTCGAGGATACCGAGGGCCGCCGCGGCTATGACGCGCGGGTGGGCGAGCGCGGGGTCAAGCTGTCGGGTGGGCAGCGGCAGCGGATCGCGCTGGCGCGGGTTATCCTGAAGGACGCGCCAATCCTAATGCTGGACGAGGCGACGAGCGCGCTGGATTCAGAGGTCGAGGCGGCGATTCAGGACACGCTGGACACGATGATGGACGGCAAGACGGTGATCGCGATTGCGCACCGGCTGTCGACCATCGCGCGGATGGACCGGATCATCGTGATGGACAACGGGCGCATCGTCGAAGACGGCACGCATGACGCATTGCTGGCGCTGAACGGGCGCTATGCCCGGTTCTGGGCGCGGCAGTCCGGCGGGTTTCTGGGGGAAGACGCATGACATTCACGAACTGGATCGACCCCAACGCCCGCGCCGACGGGCCGCCGCCGCACACCCTGCTGGCGTTCATCCGCTGGGCGCTGCGCGGGAGCTTTGGCGCGATGGGCGCGGGCGCGCTGATCAGCACGCTGGCCGGTGTGCTGGAGGTGCTGGCCGCCCTGATCCTCGGGCGGGTCATCGATTCGGCGCTGGCGAGCCAGCCCAGTGCCTATTTCGGCGAGAACCTGTGGTTGCTGATCGGGGTGGCCGCGTTCTTTATCCTGTTCCGGCCGCTGGTGCTGGGGCTGTCGGGCATCATGCAGTCGGTCGTCGTCGCACCTGCGATCTACAATCTGGTCCTGTCGCGGCTGCACCGGCATACGCTGGGGCAGGCGGTGACGTTCTTCGACAACGACTTTGCCGGGCGGATCAGCCAGAAGCAGATGCAGGCCGCGCGGGCGACGACGGATCTGGGTGTCGATACGATCAACACGGTGTTCTATGCGCTGGCCTCGGTGCTGGGGTCGATCGTCCTGCTGACCGATATCGACATCTGGGGGGCGGTCGTGCTGGCGATCTGGATGTGTGCCTATATCGGGCTGATCCGTGTCTTCATGCCGCGCATCCGCGAGACGTCGAAACAGCGCGCGGGCAGTCGCGCGATGGTGACGGGGCAGGTCGTGGATACGATCACCAACATCAAGACGGTCAAGCTCTTTGCCCATGCCGATCACGAGGACCGTGCCGCCACCGACGCGATGGAGAAGTTCCGGCTGGATTCCCTGGGGTTCGGCTGGGTGTCGGCCGGGTTCCGGTTCTGGCTGATGACGCTGGCGGGCGTGCTGCCGGTGCTGCTGGTCGGCATGACGCTGTTCTTGTGGCAATCGGGGGCGGCCACGGCGGGCGATATCGCGGTGGCGGGCACCATCGGGCTGCGGCTGGCGCAGATGACCGGTTGGGTCAGCTTTACCCTGATGGGCATGTATTCCAACGTGGGCGAGGTCGAGGATGCGGTCCGCACCCTCGCCAAATCCCACGCGCTGCCTGATGCCGACGATGCCGTCGATCTGGACCTGAGCGCCGGGCGGATCACGCTGGACGACGTGACCTTTAGCTACGGCGGCGGCGAGGGCGGTTTGCGCCACGTGACGCTGGATATAGCAAGCGGCGAGAAGCTGGGGATCGTCGGCGGGTCCGGTGCGGGGAAATCGACCCTCGTGGCGCTGCTCCTGCGGCTCTATGACCCCGAAAAAGGCACTGTGTCCATCGACGGTCAGGATCTGCGGCACGTGCGGCAGGAAAGTTTGCGGCGCAAGATCGGGATGGTCACGCAGGAAACGGCGATGTTCAACCGCTCTGCCCGCGACAACATCCGGTACGGCGCGCCCGACGCGACCGAGGATCAGATCCACCGCGCCGCCGCGCGGGCAGAGGCCGAGGAGTTCATCGCCAATATCCGCGACCATGCGGGCCGCAAGGGATATGACGCGCATCTGGGCGAACGCGGTGTCAAGCTGTCGGGCGGCCAACGCCAGCGCATCGCCATCGCGCGCGCGATCCTGAAGGATGCGCCGATCCTGATCCTTGATGAGGCGACGAGCGCGCTGGATTCAGAAGTCGAGGCCAGCATCCAGGGCGCGCTGGACGCGGTGATGGAGGGCAAGACCGTGATCGCCATCGCGCACCGCCTGTCGACGCTGCGCCAGATGGACCGGATCATCGTGATGGACAAGGGCCGGATCGTCGAGGAAGGCACGCACGAGGCGCTTCTGGCGATGGAAGGGCTTTACGCCCGCTACTGGAACAGGCAATCGGGGGGCTTCATCACAGTCGAGGACGCCGCGTGAGCCTGATCATCGAAAGCCTGACCCATCTGGGCGCCGGTCGTGCCAGCGACGGCACACTTGTCCCACGCACCCTGCCCGGTGAAAAGGTGGCGTTGCGCGAAGACGGCACGCCCCAGATCCTGACGCCGTCGCATTTGCGCGTCTCTCCACCCTGTCGTCATTTCAAGACCTGCGGCGGCTGTGCGCTGCAACATGCCGGCGACGCTTTCGTGGCCGAGTGGAAGCAGCAGGTCGTGGCCCGCGCCCTAATGGCGCATGGGCTGGAGCCTGTGTTTCGGGCCATGCACACCTCTCCTCCTCGGTCGCGCCGGCGGGCCAAGTTCGCGGGCCGGCGCACGAAATCCGGCGCGATGGTCGGCTTTCACGCGCGGGCGTCCGATGTGCTGGTCGCCGTGCCCGACTGCCAGCTTGTCACGCCCGGCCTGCTGGCGGGGATTCCCATGCTAGAGGCGCTGACCGTCATGGCCGCGTCCCGGCGGGGCGAGGTCGCGCTGACCGTGACCGAGAGTGCCGCGGGCCTTGACGTGCTGATCCAGACGGACCAGCCGCTGACCGATCAATTGCGTATCGACCTTGCGGTCTTTGCCCAGAACCACAGGTTAGCGCGGCTGACCTGGATGGATGAAACCGTGGTGACGATCCGCCCGCCGGTGCAGGTGCTGGGACCGGCGACCGTGACACCCCCGCCCGGCGCCTTTCTGCAGGCGACGCAAGACGGAGAGGCCGCGCTGTCGGCCGCCGTGAAGGAAATCGTGGGCCGCGCGCACCGCGTCGTCGATCTGTTTGCCGGCAGCGGCACGTTTTCCCTGCCGCTGTCTGTCGCGGCAGAGGTCTGGGCGATCGAAGGCGATGCCGCCATGACGACGGCGCTGGACAAGGGCTGGCGCGGGGCACAGGGGCTGAAGAAGGTCACCGCCACGTCCCGCGACCTGTTCCGCCGCCCGCTGGAACCGGACGAGTTGAAAGGGTGGGACGTTGCCGTCCTCGACCCGCCGCGGGCGGGTGCCGCGGCACAGGTGGCGACGATTGCGGACAGCACGGTGAACCGCGTGGCAATGGTGTCCTGCAACCCGGTGACCTTCGGGCGCGATGTCGCGGCGCTGGTCGCTGCGGGCTTTGCGGTGGACTGTGTGCAGGTCGTGGACCAGTTCCGCTGGTCGCCGCACGTCGAAATGGTCGCATCGCTCACGCGGGCGTGATTCGGCTGTGGCAGTGGGCCCTTTGACACGCGTCCCTGCTGGTGTATCGAAAATTTCATAGACCGACGTCAGATTGGTCGTGGGATTTTCAGGCGGGGCAGACCGATGTTGAACAGACGATTCGTGTTGATGGGTGCGCTTGGCACGTTCATGGCCGCATGCGCCAAGGCCGTTCCGAACAAGTTCAAACGCTATGACGGGCCGCCGGTGACGCGCGTTCAGGTGTTCAAGGGCCAGCACAAGGTCCAGTTGCTGAGCGGTACGCGTCTGCTGAAGGAATACGACATGCAGATGGGATTCGCACCGACGGGCCACAAACAGGTCGAACGGGACGGTCGCACGCCGGAAGGCGCCTATCTGATCGACCGCCGCAACGGCAACAGCCGGTATCACCTGTCGCTGGGCATTTCCTATCCGGACGCAGAGGACATCGCGCGCGCCGAAGCCATGGGCATGCGGCCCGGTGGCGACATCTTCATCCACGGCACGCCCAAGGAATATGTCGGCCAGAAGGACTGGACCTGGGGCTGCATCGCCATCAGCAACGACGAGATTGAAGACATGTATGCCATGGTCAAGGATGGCACGCCGATCTTCATCTATCGCTGACCCTTACTGGGTCAGCGCCGCCGTGCCAAAGGGCTGGTTTGCGTCGAAAGTCGGCGCTGCCGGCGCCTGATAGACCGGGTCTGTCCCGAGGGTCATCACCCACCACAGCTTGCCCGCCGGTTCCTGAAACCAGGCCAGTCCCATGCGGGTTGCGGCCGGATCGAGGACCACGCGGCGCGTGTCGGGCTGCTTCATCCAGGCGGCCAGCGTTTCCAGCTCTGTCTCGTAGGATTCAGAGATGTTCTCGCCCAGGATGCGGCCCTGGAAACCGACGCGGCGCGCCCGGTCCAGCGGCGACGATCCGTCAGAGCCGAACAACCAGGGACGGTTCTGCACCGACATGTCGCGGGCATGGGTCGCGTCCGCGGCATTCAGCTGGGGGTCGAGGCTGACGGGCTGCACGCCCGCGGCGGACCGCAGGGTGTTCACGCTGTCCAGCATGCGGAACTGAATCTCGTCGGTATTGGCGGGGTCGATCCGGTAGACCTGCGGCAGGGGCAGGCCGTCGGGGCCGATCCGGCCCTTGGGCGCGCGCGCGCAGGCGGCCAGTCCGAGGGCAGCGATCCCGATCATCACGAAGCGTCTTTGCATTGGGGCACCCTTTCTGGCGTTGATGCGTGTCTTAGCGGGAACCGCGGGGCATTTCAAACGCCACATCAGGCCAAGGCGCGCGAATTGTCGGAGGTTTGATGTGGCGCAACCCGGCACCATCGGCGTTGCCGATTTGTCGCAGCGATTGGCCCGATCAGCGGGGCATCGCTGCGTGGGTGTCGCGCGATCCGGGCCGGGGATCGTATCATGCGGTCATCACGGGGCGTCGCGGCACGATGCAAGTCTGTTCGTCGTCTTGTTGAACTGAAGATCGTGGACGATCATCAGGGACGGGGGCGCCGGTGGTGCCCCCGTTCGCGATTCTACGGCGCGGTCTTTATCGGTTTCGACCCGAGCGCACCCGCGAGCGCAAAGCTGACGGCGACCAGCGGCAGGCAGAGCCCGAAGGTCCAGCGCAGGCCCACGTGTTCCGCAACGAACCCCAGAAGCGGCGGCCCCAGCAGGAAGGTCACGAAGGAAAACTGTGCAAGTGCCGCGACGTTGAGCGCGGCCGGGCGGTCGCTGCGTTGGGCTGCGGCCGACATGGCCAGCGGAAAGATCGCGGCTGTGCCCGCACCCAACAGCGCGAAGCCCACGAGGGCCACGGGCGCTGAGGGCGCGAAGAAGATCACCAGCACGCCCAGCGCCATGCCGGCCTGCATGATCCGGGCCACGTGATCGGGCGCGTGGCGGTCCACGATGCGGTCGGCGAAATAGCGCGTGATGGCCTGACTGAGCGCCGTGGTCGCCACGGCCAGACCGCCCAGAAACGGCAGCGCGTCGAAGACGGAGCGCATGTAGATGGCGGACCAGTCGATGCTGGCGCCTTCCAGCAGCATCGCGGACAGCGAGACGCCGACCAGCACGATGATGCCCAAGGTCGGTCTTGCAATGGCCGGACCGCCTTCGCTGGTGTCGGTGCCGCGGCGGGGGGCGGGCTGGAAGTCACCTAACAGGACCCAGACCGCCGCGAGGATCAGCGGCAGCACCAAGGCCAGATGCAGCCCCGGAGAGATGCCGAACTGCGCCATCGCGGCGCCGAAGAGGCCTGCACCGAAGAACCCAAAGCTCCAGAAGGCATGGGCGCGGTTCATGATGCGACGGCCCAACGCGGCCTCGGTGCGGTCTGCCTCGACGTTCACGATGACCTCGGTGGCGCCCATGGTCAGGCCTGCGGGAATCAGCAGCAGGAAGAGTGCCAGCGGTGTGGACGCATGGACGGCGATGGCGAAGAACAGCGCCATGAGCGGCAGCAGCAGGAACAGCGCACGGCGATGACCGAGATGCGCGATCACCGGTGCGGCGAGGGTCAGCGAGATCAGCGTGCCGGTCGATGTGCCGATCAGCGCAAGGCCCAGCGCGCCTTCCTCGATCCCCATGGCGCGCTTGATGTCCGGCAGGCGCGGAAAGAGGTTGCCGAGCGCGAAGGCGTAGATCGCGAAGGACGCAAAGACGCGCTGGTGCGGCGCGAGCGGGATGGTGAGGGACATCGGGGCGCTTTCGGAAGAGGTCGCGCGCACATAATCACGGGTCCGCGGCGGGGCCAATGGGGGGATTTCACCCCTATCGGGGCGACGCCTCCGGCGGGAGTATTTGAGGAAAAAGCGAGGTGGCCTGATGGCCGGCGCCACACCGGGATCTTCCGCTGGAGCCTCCGACGGGTGTGAGTCTGGTCAGATAATGCGGATTTTCACGGGCGGTCGGGATCGAGCCAGCCTGCGAGGTTCCGGTCGATGATGCCGCAGAGCGCGTCGATATGCGCGGGATCGTCGTTCAGGCAGGGAATGTAGGTGAAATGCTCGCCGCCTGCATGCTCGAAGGATTCCTTGATCTCTTCGTTGATCTCTTCGAGCGTTTCGATGCAGTCGGCGCTGAAGGCCGGGGCGCAGACGGCGATGCGCTTGATGCCCTCTTCCTCGGCCAGACGGGCGACTTCCTTGACGGTATAGGGCTTGAGCCATTCCTCGGGTCCGAAGCGGGACTGGAAGGTCGTCCGGATTTCGGTCTTGTCCCAGCCCAGACGTTCGCGCAGCAGGCGCGTCGTCTTCTGGCACTGGCAATGGTAGGGATCGCCTTCGCGCAGGTAGCGTTCCGGCACGCCGTGGTAGGAGCAGATCAGCACTTCGGGTTTTTGATCGGCTGCGGCATAGGCGCGTTCGATCGATTGCGCGAGCGCGTCGATATAGGCCGTATCCTCGAAATAGGGGTCGACGATGCGGGCGGTCGGCTGCCATTTTTCCTGCATCAGGGCCTGAAAGAACTTGTCGTTGGCCGTGGCGGACGTGGCACCGGCGTAGTGCGGATAGAGCGGGAAGAAGAGGATCTTGGTGCAGCCGTCCTCGACCATTTCGCGGACCTTGGATTTGGTGGACGGGTTGCCGTAGCGCATGCAAAAATCGACGCGCACGTCGTCACCGTAGCGGGCCTGCATCTGCGCCTTGATCGCCTTGGTCTGGGCTTTCGTGATCGTCAGAAGCGGCGATTCGTTCGCGTCTTCGTTCCAGATCGATTTGTAGTTGGCACCCGAGGTGAACGGCCGCTTCGTCAGGATCACAAGTTGCAGCAGCGGCTGCCAGACCCAGGCGGAGTAGTCGACGACGCGTTTGTCGGACAGGAATTCAGACAGGTAGCGGCGCATCGACCAGTAGTCGTAGCCATCTGGCGTGCCGAGGTTCGCCACGAGGATGCCAACGCGTGCGGGCTTGATCGCGGGGTGGTCCGGGGCGGCGTGCACGGGGCAGGTCGCAGGGCGGTCGGTCGGCTTCTGGTCGAACATGTCCATCATCTTTCCTGTCCCGTGATCAAGAGGGTCAAATAACGGGAAATGTCGTCAGGTCAATCGTCAAGGGGTTTAAGCTGTGTTTCGGCCGTGCCCAATGCGTCAGCCAGTCGCGCCGTTGCAGAGCCCGGCCGCAGGGGTTGCGGCTGGCTGTCGGCGGGCGCCCAGCCGGTCAGGGTCACCACCTCGAACGTGGCGGTGATGCGGCCGTGGCTGTCTGCGAAATGGTCGGTGTAGAGGCGGGCGGCCTCTTGCAGGACGCGGCGACCGGTGGGGCGGCGCAGGCGGGCGTGCAGGGCGTTCGTTTCGCCAAGGGCGCGCAGGTCGCGCATCAGGGCGAAGGCATCAGCGTAGCTGATCCGGATCGTGTCGCTGTCGGCGACGGGCAGGGCGAAGCCGGCGCGCTGCAAAAGCCCGCCAAGGTCGCGGATTTCGGCCATGGGGGCCACGCGAGGCGACAGGCCGCCGGTCAGCCGGGATTCCGCCTCGGCCAGACAGGTGCGCAGCTCGTGCAGGGTCTGGCCGCCGAAGAGGGTGCCGATGAAAAGGCCGTCGGGGGCGAGCGCGCGGCGGGACTGGACCAACTGCCCCACGAGATCGTTCGCCCAGTGCAGCGAGAGGTCGTGGATCAGCAGGTCGTGGCCCGATTCGGTCACCGGCAGGACGTCGGTATCGGGGATCGACGCGGCGTTCGGCAGGATATCGCGCCAGATCGCGGGTGTCGGCGTCACGATCAGGGGGTGCGTAAAGGGCCTGTTAACCTCTTGCAGTCTTTCCTGCAGGTCAGCGGCAATGCGGTCGCGCAGGAACGTGTCGCTGGCACGGGCGCGGTGGCGGGTCAGAGCGGTGCGGTCGGTCAACTGTTGCATGGGGGTCATCTAGGGGCGAATGATGCGAATGCAAAGCGTGATGCGGGAGGTCTATCCGCCGCAATGCGTCGCCTGCGAGGCGCAGGTGGCCGACGATCACGGATTGTGCGGACCCTGTTGGCGGGACACGCGGTTCATTCACGGACTGGTCTGCGAGGCTTGCGGGACGCCGCTGATGGGGCAGGGGGCAGGCCCTGTTCATTGCGACGACTGCATGACGATTGCGCGCCCCTGGGCGCAGGGGCGGGCGGCGGTCGTCTATGACGGGATCGGGCGGCGGATGGTGCTGAACCTCAAGCATGGGGACCGGACGGATCTGGCGGTGCCGGCGGCGCGGTGGATGCTGCACGCGGGCCGCGGGATGATCGCGCCTGACATGGTGGTGGTGCCGGTGCCGGTGCACTGGACCCGGCTGATCGCGCGCCGCTACAATCAGGCGGCGCTGCTGTCGCGGCTGGTGGCGCGGGGGCTGGGGGCGCTGCATGTGCCGGACGCCCTGTGCCGCGTGGTGCGCAGCCCGAAGATGGAAGCGGTCGGGCGTGACGCCCGCTTTGCCGCGCTGCAGGGTGCGATCGCCCCTCATCCGCGCCGGGCGGTGCTGCTGGCCGGGCGCGACGTGCTGATCGTGGATGATGTCATGACGTCGGGGGCGACCCTGGCTGCGGCGACGGAGGCGGCCCATGCGGCGGGTGCACAGCGGGTGTGCGTGCTGACACTGGCGCGGGTCGTGAAGGACACCTAGATTGGGTCAAAGCCTTTGTTAGGAGTCTCCTGCCATGAAACCCGTCGAAATCTACACCACGCCGACCTGCGGCTTTTGCCACGCAGCCAAGCGGTTGCTGTCGTCCAAGGGCGTCAATTTTTCCGAGATCTCTTTGGCGCAACAGCCCGAGAAGCGGTCCGAGATGATGCAGCGGTCCGGCGGCGGGCGCACGGTGCCGCAAATCTTCGTGGGCGAGACCCATGTGGGCGGGTGTGACGACCTTTATGCGCTGGACAAGGCGGGCAAGCTGGACGCCTTGCTGGCCGCATGAGGGCGGCGCTGGTCCAGCTGACCTCTGGCGACGATCCGGGCGCGAACCTGGTGGTGACGCGGGGGATGGTGGCAGAGGCCGCGGCGCAGGGTGCGACGCTGATCTGCACGCCGGAGGTCACGAATTGCGTGAGCCAGGACCGGGTGCGGCAGCGCGCGGTGCTGCGGCATCAGCACGATGATCCGACGCTGGCGGCCTTGCGTGACGATGCGGCGCGGCTGGGGCTGTGGATTGCGATCGGATCGCTGGCGGTCAAGACCGACGATGCTGACGGGCGGTTTGCCAACCGCAGCTTTCTGATCGGGCCGGATGGCGGGATCGCGGCGCGGTACGACAAGATCCACATGTTCGACGTAGCGGTATCCGAGACGGAAAGCTACCGCGAATCAGCAGGTTACCGTCCCGGCGACCGGGCCGTGCTGGTGCGGACGCCGGACGCGGTGCTGGGGTTGACGGTCTGCTATGACCTGCGGTTTCCGTCCCTTTACCGCGATCTTGCGCAGGCGGGGGCAGAGGTCTTGCTGGTGCCGTCGGCGTTCTCTCCGGTCACCGGGGCCGCGCATTGGGAGACGTTGTTGCGCGCGCGGGCGATCGAGACCGGGTGCTTCGTGCTGGCGGCGGCGCAGACGGGGACGCATCCGGCGCAGGCGGGCAAGCCCCGACAGACCTGGGGGCATAGTCTGGCGGTCGCACCCTGGGGCGAGGTGCTGGCGGACGGTGGCACTGCGCCCGGTGTCACGATGGTTGATCTGGATCTGACTTTGGTGTCACAGTCGCGGACGCGTGTGCCGTCCCTGCGCCACGATCGCCCTTACGAAAGCCCCTGATGCCCGATCAGATCCAGCACCTGGCCGTGACCCTGTTCAGCGAATTGCTGGCGGTGGACCAACTGGCGCGGGCCAGCATGGCACGCGTACTGCCGAAGGGCATGGAACTGTCGCATTTTTCCGTGTTGAACCATCTGGCCCATAGCGGGGCAGAGCGCACCCCGGCGCAACTGGCGCAGACCTTTCACCTGACCCGCGGTGCGATGACGAATACGCTGAGCAAGCTGGAATGGGCGGGCTGGGTCCATGTGCGCCCCGACTGGGACGATGCGCGGCGCAAGCTGGTGGCGATCAGCCCGTCGGGCCTGTCGGCGCGCAATGCCGCGATTGCAGCGATCTCTCCACTTGTCGCCGACGTGGTCGCGAAGGTGGGCGAAGACAAGGTGCGGGCCACCCTGCCGGTACTGCGGGAGTTGCGGGCGAAGTTGTCGGATCCGGCCTGACGGCCGGAGCGCTCCGCGCGGGGAGTATTTGGAAAAAAGCGAGGCGGGCGCAGGTGTTCACCTGTCGCGCCTTGGGCCAATCCCCGTTTGGAATCAACGACGGCGGTTCTGCGTCAGGCGGGCTTCGTGGCGGCGGTGACGTAGTTCACGGACAGGTCGGTCGGGGAGGTGGACCAGGTGAACTGCAGGAAATTGAAGACGTAGCCGGTGCGGTCGACGGGGGTGAGGCCGGCGGTGTGCAGCAGCGCGAAGAGTTCGTCCGGGGTGATGAACTTGTTCCAGTCATGGGTGCCTTTGGGCAGCCAGCGCATGACCCATTCCGCCCCGAAGATCGCCATGGCGAAGGATTTCGGGTTGCGGTTGATGGTGGAACACAGGTGCAGGCCGCCCGGCTTCAGCAATTCCTGACAGGCCGTCAGATAGCCCTGTGGGTCGGCCACGTGTTCGACCACCTCCATGTTCAGGACGACGTCGAATTGTTCGCCGCTTGCGGCCATCGCTTCGGCGGTGCCAACGCGGTAGTCGATGGCGAGGCCTGATTGTTCGGCGTGGATCTTGGCCACGGGAATGTTGCGCGGAGCGGCGTCGACGCCCACGACATCGGCGCCGAGGCGCGCCATCGGTTCGCACAACAGACCGCCGCCGCAGCCGATGTCGAGGATGCGTAGGCCGGCGAAGGGGCGATCGGCGGCGGGATCGCGGTTGAACTCCGCGGCGATCTGCCGCGTGATGTAGTCGAGCCGCACCGGGTTCATCATATGCAGCGGCTTGAACTTGCCGGTCTCGTCCCACCATTCCTCGGCCATCGCCTCGAATTTGGCGACTTCGTGGTCGTCGATGGTATTGGTGGACATGGCGGGCCTCGCTTTGGTCAGGTGGGCATGGTTTTAGCCGTATCTGCCCTATATAGGTGTTGCATGGAAAACGTCCCGAGCCAAAAGAGCGCAGCGCAGTATTTGTACCCGCCGAGCGATCCGTTCGATCAGCGGGTGCTGGACGTGGACGATGGTCACAAGGTCTATGTCGAGCAATGCGGCAATCCGGTGGGGATTCCCGTGGTGGTGCTGCACGGCGGACCCGGTGGCGGATGCAGCCCGGCGATGCGGCGGTATTTCGATCCGGCGGTGTTTCGCGTCGTGCTGTTCGACCAGCGCGGCTGCGGGCGATCGCGGCCCCATGCGAGCGTGGTGGCGAATACGACGTGGCATCTGGTCGACGACATTGAGTTGATCCGCAAGACGCTGGGCATCGACCGCTGGATCGTCTTCGGCGGCAGCTGGGGGGCCACGCTGGCGCTGATCTATGCGCAGGCGCATCCCACCCGGGTCGCCGCCCTTGCGCTGCGCGGCGTGTTCCTGATGACGCAGCCGGAGCTGGACTGGTTCTATGGCGGTGGGGCCGGGCGGTTCTGGCCGGACCTGTGGGACCGGTTCGTGCAGCTTATTCCCGAAGGCGAGCGCGGCGATCTGATCGCGGCCTATCACCGGCGGCTGTTTTCCGGCGACATGATGACCGAGACGAAATACGCCCGGGCCTGGGCGCAGTGGGAAAACGCGCTGGCGGCGATGGACAGCGACGGCGTGACGGGAGAAAGCCCCGCAGATTACGCCCGCGCCTTTGCCCGGCTGGAAAACCATTATTTCCAGCACAAGGGGTGGCTGGATGCGGATCACCAGATCCTGGCGCTGACCGACCGGCTGGCAGAGATCCCCGGCGTGATCGTGCAGGGACGCTATGACATGATCTGTCCGCCCGTGTCCGCCTGGACCCTGTCGCGGCAGTGGCCGCAGGGCAAGCTGACCTTGGTGGGCCGTGCGGGGCATGCCCTGTCGGAACCTGCGATCAGCGCGGAACTGGTGCGCGCGATGGACCGGTTCGGGGCGGACCGGGGGCGGCTGGGGCTGTAAGGCCACGCCGCCCTTGCGGTGGCTGCGGCTTTGGTCTATATTGTTTTTCAACAGCGGCGTGCTGGCCTCCACCCCCAGCGCCCAACCGGAATTTTTAACGGGCCGCGCGCCCGTTTTTTTGTGCTTGGAGGAATCCATGAACGACCTGATTGCCAAGGCGGCCATCGACCGCAGGATCGCCGAGATCGTGACCCCCGTCATCGAGGACATGGGGTTCGAGGTCGTGCGCATCCGCCTGATGACCGGCAAGGAATCGACCCTGCAGATCATGGCGCAGAAGCCCGACGGCACGATCGAGGTCGATGAATGCGGCCAGATCAGCACCGCCGTTGGTGCCGTGATGGACGTCGAAGACCCGATCCTTGACAACTATACGCTGGAGGTGTCCAGCCCCGGTATCGACCGCCCCCTGACCCGCCTGAAGGATTTCGAGCAGTGGCAGGGATTCGAGGCCAAGATCGAGACCGATCAGCTGATCGACGGGCGCCGCCGCTTCAAGGGCGAGCTGGCCGGTGTCGAGGATGACGAGGTGTTGATCACCATCGCCGCTGGCGACCACGGCAAGGACGAGGTCACCATCGGTCTGAAATTCGAATGGCTGTCCGACGCCAAGCTGGTGCTGACGGACGAGCTGATCCGCGACGTGCTGCGCGGTCGCAAGGACGCGGGCCAGATCGACGAGGCCCAATTCGACGAGATTGAAACCATCATTGATGGGGATGAGGAGAACACCTGATGGCCATTACTTCCGCAAACCAGCTAGAGCTGCTGCAGACCGCCGAGGCGGTTGCCCGCGAGAAAAACATCGAACCCGGTCTGGTGGTCGAGGCGATGGAAGAATCCCTCGCCCGTGCGGCCAAGTCGCGTTACGGCGCCGAGATGGACATCCGTGTCAGCATCGACCGCAAGACCGGTCGTGCGACCTTTACCCGCGTACGCACGGTCGTCGCGGACGAAGAGTATGAGAATTACCAGTCACAGTTCACGCTGGAAACGGCGAAGGACTGGATCAAGGACGCCAAGATCGGCGACACGCTGGTCGAGGAAGTGCCCCCCGTCGAGCTGGGCCGGATCGCCGCGCAATCGGCCAAGCAGGTCATCCTGCAGAAGGTCCGCGAAGCCGAGCGTGACAAGCAATACGAAGATTTCAAGGATCGTGCCGGCACGATCATCAACGCGCTGGTCAAGCGCGAGGAATACGGCAACGTCATCGTGGACGTCGGCTCTGGCGAGGCGATCCTGCGCCGGAACGAGAAGATCGGTCGCGAAGCTTACCGCCCCAACGACCGCATCCGTTGCTACATCAAGGATGTGCGCCGCGAACAGCGCGGGCCGCAGATCTTCCTGTCGCGGACAGCGCCGGAATTCATGGCCGAGCTCTTCAAGATGGAAGTGCCCGAGATCTATGAGGGCATCATCGAGATCAAGGCCGTGGCCCGCGACCCCGGGTCGCGCGCCAAGATCGCCGTCATTTCCTATGACAGCAGCATCGACCCGGTCGGTGCCTGCGTCGGTATGCGGGGTTCCCGCGTGCAGGCCGTCGTGAACGAGCTGCAGGGCGAGAAGATCGACATCATTCCGTGGAACGAAGACATGCCGACGTTCCTTGTGAACGCGCTGCAGCCTGCCGAAGTCAGCAAGGTCGTGCTGGACGAAGAGGCCGGCAAGATTGAGGTTGTCGTGCCCGAAGAGCAGCTGTCGCTCGCCATTGGGCGTCGCGGTCAGAACGTGCGTCTGGCGTCCCAGCTGACCGGTCTGGATATCGACATCCTGACCGAGGAAGAGGAATCCAAGCGCCGTCAGGCCGAATTCGAACTGCGCACCAAGCTGTTCATGGACACGCTGGATCTGGACGAATTCTTTGCCCAGCTGCTGGTGTCCGAAGGGTTCACGAACCTTGAAGAAGTCGCCTATGTCGAGGCCGAGGAACTGCTGGTCATCGAAGGTGTCGACGCCGACACCGCCGGCGAGTTGCAGGCCCGTGCCCGCGACTATCTGGAGGCGCAGAACAAGAAGGCGCTGGATCACGCCCGCGAGCTGGGCGTCGAGGACAGCCTTATCGGCTTCGAGGGTCTGACCCCGCAGATGGTCGAGGCGCTGGCGATGGACGGCGTCAAGACGCTGGAAGACTTCGCGACCTGTGCCGACTGGGAACTTGCCGGCGGCTGGACGGTTGTCGACGGTCAGCGTCACAAGGACGAAGGCGTGCTGGAAAAGTTCGACCTCAGCCTTGAGGACGCGCAATCCATGGTCATGACGGCCCGTGTGGCGCTGGGCTGGGTCGACCCGGCAGACCTTGTCGGCGATGACGACGATACCGATATGGAAGAGGAGGCGGAGGCCTAAGGGCCTCTGACTGCGCGCATGACCCGTGGCGGATTGAAAAAGACCCTAGAGGACGGACCGGAGCGGCGGTGCATCGTCACCGGCGAGACGCAGCCGAAGTCGGGACTGATCCGTTTCGTGGTCGGCCCCGACAATCAGGTCGTGCCCGACATCTTGGGCAAGCTGCCCGGACGTGGTATGTATGTGGCATCGACTCGGGATGCGCTGGACAAGGCCCGCAAGGGCCAGTTCAGTCGATCGGCCAAGGCGCCGGTCACGGTCCCGGACGGACTGACGGAAGAGGTCGAACGGCAACTGGTCCGGCGCACGCTGGATCTGATTGCGATGGCCCGCAAGGCCGGTCTTGCGGTCTGCGGGTTCGAGAAGGTCAAGGGCTGGCTGGCCGGGGGCGCGCGCGTGCGGGTCCTGCTGCAGGCCGGTGACGGATCAGAGCGCGGCAAGGCCAAGCTTTGGACGCCCGAAGGGGCAAGATATTACAGTTGCCTGAGCGCAGCTGAATTGGGTTTGGCATTTGGGCGGCAAAGTGTGATACATGGCGCGCTCGCGACTGGTGGACTCAGTGACCGTGTTGTAGAGGAAGCCGCAAGACTGCGCGGAATCCGCGAGATTGACGACGGCAATATGGCTGTCGGGAAGGATACATAGCTAGATGAGCGATACTGACGGCAAGAAACCATTGGGCCTTGGCGGGTCGCGTCCGAGCAACGTGAAGCAGAGCTTCAGCCACGGTCGGACCAAGAACGTCGTTGTGGAAACCAAGCGCAAGCGCGTTGTGGTACCCAAGCCCGGAACACCTGCGCCCAAGACCGGCGTGGCCGCTGGCCTGCCGGCCGGTGGCGACCCGTCCAAGCGGCCCGCGGGCATCTCGGACGTCGAACTCGCCCGCCGTATGAAGGCGCTGGCGCTGGCCAAGTCGCGTGAAGTCGAAGAAGCCGCCAAGCGCGAAGCCGAAGAGGCAGCGCGCGCCGAAGAGCGCGACCGGCGTCGTGCCGAGATCGAGGCCAAGGAGGCCGAGGATCGCGAGCGCGAAGAGCGTGCCAAGGCGAAAGCCGAGGAAGAAGAAGAGAAGCGTCGCGCTGCCGAGGCGGCCAAGAACGCGCCTCCGGCACAGGTCAACGCACCTCCGGGGCAGACCGAAGTGGATCGCCCGACGTCCAGCGCACCGCGCAAGGCGACCGAGCGCGAGCGCGAGGCCCAGACCCGCGATACCGCCAAGCCGTCCCGTCAGGACGATGGCCGCCGCGGTGGCAAGCTGACGCTGAACGATGCGCTGACCGGCCGCGAAGGTGGCCGCCAGCGGTCCATGGCGCAGATGAAGCGCAAGCAGGACCGTGCCCGCCAGAAGGCGATGGGCGGTCAGGTCGAGCGTGAAAAGGTCGTGCGTGACGTGCAGTTGCCAGAGGCGATCACCGTCGGCGAACTGGCGAACCGGATGGCCGAACGGACCTCTGACGTCGTCAAGGAACTGATGAAGATGGGCATGATGGTCACTCAGACCGAAACCATCGACGCCGACACGGCAGAACTGCTGATCGAGGAATTCGGCCACAAGGTCGTGCGCGTGTCCGATTCCGACGTGGAACAGGTCATCGACCAGGTCGAGGACAAGGCCGGCGACCTCAAGCCGCGTGCGCCGATCATCACGATCATGGGCCACGTCGACCACGGCAAGACGTCGCTGCTGGACGCGATCCGCAAGACGCGGGTCGTGGCCGGCGAAGCTGGCGGGATCACCCAGCACATCGGCGCCTATCAGGTTGTCACGGAAAGCGGTCAGACGCTGTCGTTCCTCGATACGCCGGGCCACGCCGCCTTCACCTCGATGCGGTCGCGCGGTGCGCAGGTCACGGATATCGTGGTGCTGGTGGTTGCGGCGGACGACGCCGTGATGCCGCAGACGATCGAGGCGATCAACCACGCGAAAGCGGCCAAGGTGCCGATGATCGTGGCGATCAACAAGATGGACAAGCCTTCGGCCAATCCGGACAAGGTGCGGACCGATCTGCTGCAGCACGAGGTCATCGTCGAGAAGATGTCCGGTGATGTGCAGGACGTCGAAGTTTCGGCCGCGACGGGCATGGGTCTGGACAACCTGCTGGAAGCCATCGCGCTGCAGGCAGAGATCCTTGACCTGAAGGCCAACCCCGACCGCGCCGCCATGGGTGCCGTGATCGAGGCGCAGCTTGACGTCGGCCGCGGTCCCGTGGCCACCGTTCTGGTGCAGCACGGCACGCTGAAGCGCGGCGATATCTTTGTCGTCGGCGAACAGTGGGGCAAGGTCCGCGCGCTGATCGACGACAAGGGCGACCGCGTCAACGAGGCCGGTCCGTCCGTCCCCGTCGAGGTGCTGGGTCTGAACGGCACACCCGAGGCCGGCGACGTGCTGAACGTGGTCGAGACCGAGGCGCAGGCGCGTGAAATCGCCGACTACCGGATGAAGGCCGCGAAAGACAAGCGCGCCGCCATCGGGGCCGCGACGACGCTGGAACAGCTGATGGCGAACGCCAAGGCGAACCAGAGCGTCAGCGAGTTGCCGATCGTGGTGAAGGCTGACGTGCAAGGCTCTGCCGAGGCGATCGTCCAGGCGATGGAGAAGATCGGCAACGACGAGGTGCGCGTCCGCGTGCTGCACTCTGGCGTCGGTGCCATCACCGAGACGGACATCGGTCTGGCCGAAGCGTCTGGCGCGCCCGTCATCGGCTTCAACGTGCGGGCCAATGCGACGGCGCGCAACGTGGCCAACCAGAAGGGTGTGGAGATCCGGTATTATTCGGTCATCTACGCCCTCGTGGACGACATCAAGCAGGCGGCCTCTGGCCTTCTGTCAAACGAGATCCGCGAAAAGTTCATCGGCTATGCCAACATCAAGGAGGTCTTCAAGGTCTCCAACGTGGGCAACGTCGCGGGCTGTCTGGTCACCGAAGGCGTGGCGCGGCGTTCCGCCGGCGTTCGTCTGCTGCGCGACAACGTGGTGATCCACGAAGGCACGCTGAAGACCTTGAAGCGTTTCAAGGACGAGGTTGCCGAAGTGCAGTCCGGTCAGGAATGCGGCATGGCCTTCGAGAACTACGAGGATATCCGCCCCGGCGACGTGATCGAGATCTTCGAGCGCGAGTCGGTGGAGCGTAATCTGTAAAGGGTTGCTGCCCTTAGAATAGTGAAGGCCCGTCAGCGTTGCTGGCGGGCCTTTTTCTTTGCGTTTATCTGGTCGGATGAACGGAGGGGGCGGCGCCTTGGGCGGCGCCGGATTTTGAGTATTTTGGAAAAAGCGAGGACAGGCCGTCAGAGCCAGTCGCGCAGGATCGGGATCAGGGGGATGTCGGCGGGCGGCATGGGGTAGTGGGTCAGATCGTTCGCGCGGACCCATTTGAGGGTCTGCCCCTCGCGCCCCTGCGGTGTGCCCTGCCATTTACGGCAGGCGTAGAGCGGCATCAGCAGGTGGAAATCGTCGTAGGTGTGGCTGGCAAAGGTCAGCGGCGCGAGGCAGGAGGCCCAGGTGTCGATGCCGAGCTCCTCTTGCAGCTCGCGGATCAGGGCCTGTTCCGGCGTTTCGCCTGCATCGACTTTCCCGCCGGGGAATTCCCAGAGGCCGGCGAGGGACTTGCCTTCGGGCCTCTGGGCTAACAACACGCGCCCGTCCACGTCGATCAGTGCGACGGCAGAGACGAGCAGGATCTTCACGAGCGGTAGTCGGCGTTGATCGTGATGTAGGCGTGGGTCAGGTCGCAGGTCCAGACCGTGCTGGTGCCGGACCCAAGCCCGAGGTCGATGTTGATGTCGATGTCCGGGTTTTTCATGTAGGCGGCGCATTTTTCTTCGGAATACTCCGGTGCGCGCCAGCCGTCCCGGGCCAGCACCAGATCGCCCAGCCGGATCGTCAGGGTGTCGCGGTCGGCCTGCGCGCCGGATTTGCCGACGGCCATGACGATGCGGCCCCAGTTCGGGTCTTCGCCGGCCACGGCGGTCTTAACCAGCGGGCTGTTCGCCGTCGCCATGGCGACGAGGCGCGCGTTGGCATCGGAGGCGGCACCGGTGACCTTGATCGTGACGAACTTCGTGGCGCCCTCGCCGTCGCGCACGACTTGGTGGGACAGGTCGAGCATCACTGTGTGCAGGGCTTCTTCGAAGGCCGCGTTACCGGTCACGTCGACGCCGGAGGTGCCGGTCGCGGCCAGCATCAGGCTGTCGGAGGTGGACGTATCGCTGTCCACGGTGATGTTGTTGAAGGTCCGGTCGGTCAGGCGGCCCAGCATGTCCTGCAGGGGCTGCCAGGCGATCTTCGCGTCGGTAAAGATGTAGACCAGCATCGTCGCCATGTCGGGGGCGATCATGCCGGATCCCTTGGCGATGCCAGCGATTTTCACGGATTTGCCGTCGATGGTGACAGTCTGCGTCGATCCCTTAGGGAAGGTGTCGGTCGTCATGATGGCGCGAGCAGCGTCGTTCATCGCGGTGGGGGACTGCGCCTCTTTCAGTTCGTCGATCTTGGCCACGATCCGGTCGTGGGGCAGCGGTTCACCGATGACGCCGGTGGACGCGGTGAAGACGCGGCCCGCGTCGATCCCGGTGGCGGCGGCCACGGCGTCGCAGATCGCCGCGACGGATGTGGTGCCCGCCTTGCCGGTAAAGGCATTGGAGTTGCCGGAGTTCACGAGGATCGCCGCGGCGCCGTCACCGGCGCCCAGCTTGGACTGGCAGTCCAGCACCGGGGCCGAACGCGTCGCGCTGCGGGTGAAAACACCGGCGACGGTGCTGCCGGCGGCAAGCACCGCCAGCATCACGTCGGTCCGGTTCTTGTATTTCACCCCCGCCTGCGCGGCTGCAAAGGTGACGCCGTCGATGACGGGCAGGTCAGGAAATGCGGCGGGCGCAAGCGGGGACAGGGCCATGAGTTACTTCTCCAGCAGGTCGAGGTTGGTCAGGACGGCGGGGTCGATGCTGCCATCCTCTGGCAGGGTGATCTCGGCGTTGGCCTTCAGCTCTTCGATCTTGGCGAGGATGACGGCCTCTTGCAGGTTGCTGACGATCTCGGGCTTCATCTCTTCCAGCGTCGGGACCGGCTTTTCGCGGGTCTCGTTCAGCTTGATGATGTGCCAGCCGAACTGCGTCTGGACCGGGCCGGACACGTCGCCGGGTTCCATGCCGTCCAGTGCCGTTTCGAACTCGGCAACCATCTGGCCCGGTCCGAACCAGCCCAGCTCTCCGCCCGTCGGGCCGGAGGGACCGGTGGAGACTTCTGTCGCCACGGCCGCGAAGTCTTCACCGGCGTTGATCCGCTCTTGCGCGGCTTCGGCGGCTTCCTTCGTCTCGACCAGCAGGTGGCTGGCGTTCCATTCCATGACGGGGTCGGCGGCGGCAGCGGCGGTCATCTCGTCATAGGCGGCCTGAATGGCCTCGTCGGTGACGGCGGTGGCGCTGAGGTCGGTGATGACCTCGCCCGCGCGCAGGGAACGTTCCTCGTTCGCCATCGCCCAGCCGACACGCGCCGGCACGTCGGTCAGACTGTTGGACAGCAACTGCTGCTGCACGACCTGATCGAGGATGCCCTGATAGATCACGTCTGGCGGAAACTGGTTGTACTGCTGCGGCAACTGGCTGCGTGCGATGATCAGCTGGCCGAGAGTGATGTCGGTCCCGTCGACGGTGGCGACGACGGTCGCGGGATCGGCGGTGACCGGTGCAGCGGTGGCCGCATCCGCTGCGGGAGCGTCCGTTGCCGGTGCATCTGTCGCCGGTGCTTCGGTTGCGGGGGCCTCGGTCGTGGTGGTGTCCTGCGCCTGAACGGCGCTTGTCAGGGTCAGCGCCATCGCAGCCGAGCCCAGCAGATAGGTCAATTTCGACATCGTTTACGTCCTTACTCTCCTGCACCCCAACGGGGCACAACGTTGACAGTTTTCAGCCCGCCCCTTACATCGCTGTCAAGCCTTGAGGGGGCTGGTCTTGCTGCCTTGTTTAGGGGCCTTGGCATACGCCTACAAGCAACCTCCTCTCACATCGGTATCACAGGGGCGGCACAGGTCCGCTTGGAGAGCACATGCTGGGTCTTGGAACGATTGCGAAAAGGGTCTTCGGGACCGCGAATGACCGCAAGGTCAAGGCCGTGCGCCCCCTGATCGAGCGGATCAACGCGCTGGAGCCGGAGTTTACCGCGCTGTCCGACGACCAGATCAAGGAACGTACGCGCGACCTGCAGGCGCGGGCGCAAGCGGGCGAGAGCCTTGACGACATGCTGCCCGAAGCCTTTGCCAACTGCCGCGAGGCGGCGCGCCGGGCGCTTGGCCTGCGCGCCTTTGATACGCAGCTGATGGGCGGGATCTTTCTGCATCAGGGTAACATTGCCGAGATGAAGACCGGCGAGGGCAAGACCCTTGTCGCGACCTTCCCGGCCTATCTGAACGCGCTGTCGGGCAAGGGCGTCCATATCGTCACGGTGAACGACTACCTCGCGCGGCGCGACGCCGACTGGATGAGCAAGGTCTACGGCGCGCTGGGTCTGACGACCGGCGTCGTGGTGCCGCAGCAGCCCGAAGAGGAAAAGCGCACAGCCTACCAGTGCGACGTGACCTATGCCACGAACAACGAACTGGGGTTCGATTACCTGCGCGACAACATGCGGTCCGAACTGTCGCAGATGTACCAGCGCCCGCATAACTTCGCGATCGTGGACGAAGTCGACTCCATCCTGATTGACGAGGCGCGGACGCCGCTGATCATCTCTGGCCCGGCACAGGACCGCAGCCAGATGTACCGCGACATCGACACGATCGTGCCGGGGATCATCGACGACCATTTCACGCTGGACGAAAAGCAGCGGTCCGTCAGCTTTACCGACGAAGGCAACGATTACCTTGAAGAAGCGCTGTCGCGCAAAGGCCTGCTGCCGGAAGGTCAGACGCTGTACGATCCCGAAAGCGCGTCGCTGGTGCACCACACCAGTCAGGCGCTGAAGGCGCACAAGTTGTTCGCCAAGGACAAGGATTATATCGTCCGCAACGACGAGATCGTGCTGATCGACGAATTCACGGGCCGCATGATGACCGGCCGCCGCCTGTCCGACGGTCTGCATCAGGCGATCGAGGCCAAGGAAGGTGTCAGCATCCGGCCAGAGAACGTGACGCTGGCGTCGGTGACATTCCAGAACTACTTCCGCCTGTACGCCAAGCTTGGCGGCATGACCGGCACGGCGCTGACCGAGGCCGATGAATTCATGGAAATCTACGGCCTTGGCGTGGTCGAGGTGCCGACGAACCGTCCGATCCAGCGGCAGGACGAACACGATCAGGTCTACCGCACCGCGCGCGAAAAATTCGAGGGCGTGGTCAAGGAGATCAAGGAAGCGAATGCCAAGCAGCAGCCGATCCTCGTCGGCACGACAAGCATCGAGAAATCCGAATTCCTGTCCAATCTGCTGAAGGGCGAGGGCATCCCGCACAACGTCCTGAACGCCCGCCAGCACGAGCAGGAAGCGCAGATCATCGCGGATGCCGGCAAGCTGGGCGCCGTCACCATCGCCACCAACATGGCCGGGCGCGGCACCGACATCCAGCTGGGCGGCAACGTGGAGCTGAAGGTGATCGAGGCGCTGGACGCCGATCCCGAGGCCGAGCCCGACCAGATCCGCGAGCGCATCGAGGCGGAACATGCGGATGAAAAGAAGAAGGTGCTGGAAACCGGCGGTCTGTTCGTGCTGGCCACGGAACGTCACGAATCACGTCGGATCGACAACCAGTTGCGCGGACGCTCTGGCCGTCAGGGCGACCCGGGCCGGTCGTCGTTCTTCCTGTCGCTTGATGACGATCTGATGCGGATCTTCGGGTCCGAACGTCTGGACAAGGTGCTGTCGACGCTGGGCATGAAAGAAGGCGAGGCGATCGTGCACCCTTGGGTGAACAAGTCGCTGGAACGCGCGCAGGCCAAGGTCGAAGGGCGCAACTTTGACATCCGCAAGCAGCTGCTGAAATTCGACGACGTGATGAACGAACAGCGCAAGGTGATCTTTGGCCAGCGCCGCGAGATCATGGAAGCGCAGGACCTGTCAGAGATCGCCCGCGACATGCGCCATCAGGTGATCGAGGACATGGTCGACGAGCACATGCCGCCGCGCAGCTATTCCGACCAGTGGACGACAGAGGCGCTGTATGCCGATGTGATCCAGAACCTTGGCATGGACGTCCCCGTCATGGCCTGGGCGCAGGAAGAAGGCGTCGACGCCGATGTCATGCGCGAACGGCTGGAGCAGGCCTCTGACGAGCATATGGCGAAGAAGGAAGAAGCCTTTGGCGCTGACACGATCCGCAATATCGAAAAGCAGGTGCTGCTGCAGACCATCGACGCCAAGTGGCGCGAGCATCTGGTGACGCTGGAACACCTGCGGTCGGTCGTCGGGTTCCGTGGCTATGCGCAGCGCGATCCCCTGAACGAATACAAGACCGAAGGCTTCCAGCTGTTCGAACGGCTGCTGGACGGTCTGCGGCTGGATGTGACGCAAAAGCTGGGTCAGATCCAGCCGATGACGGCGGAACAGCAGGCCCAGATGGTGGCGCAACTGCGTCAGCAACAGGCCGCTGCCGCACCGGCACCCGATGAAACCGTCGAACGGGCGACCTCTGCCGCCACACCGGGCGATGCCACGGCCCGCGAAGGTTTTGTCGCGGATGATCCCAGCACCTGGGGCAATCCGGCGCGCAACGATGCCTGCCCCTGTGGGTCGGGGAAGAAGTTCAAGCATTGCCACGGCGCCCTCTGACGCAGGGCTTCGCCACATTCATGTCATGTTAAGACCTTGCCGCGGTCCCTCTACGGACACCGCGGCACTGCAAACCGACTTCGTATCCCACTCGGATCAGGAGACGGCAGATGAGACAGACGGCACGCAGGGCGATCACGGCAGGCACGACATTCGCAGTCGCGCTGAGTATTGGTTTCGTGATGCAGTATGGCGATGCGCTGGCGTCACGCTTGGGCGTTGACGAACCCGTCGAGGGGCCAGACCAGCGCGCTGACGATGCCGCCGTCGCCTTGACCCCGGCCGTCGCGGCGCAACGCCCGTCGGTGGACTGGACGGTGCCGGTTGCAATGCCGCAGGAAATCGCCGTGCCGCAGATGCAATCGATCGGACCTGTCAGCCTGACGGACACCGCTGCCCCCACGCTGGCGCTTCCAGCGACGGACATGCTGACCCCGATCCCCGCCAAGGCCGATGTCTTGCCAGAGGTTCTGCCGATCGACACCGCGCCCGCCGCGACACCCTCATGCGCCGCCGACATGACGGCAGAGGTTCTGCCGCTTGCCATGGTGCGTCTGTCCCTGACGGATGCCTGCCACCCGCTGGCTACGGTAAAGATTCACCACCGGGGGATGATGTTCAGCGCGCTGACCGACGCTGCGGGCCACCTGCAGGTCGATGTGCCGGCCCTCGTCACCGATGCGCTGTTCATCGCCGATTTCAATGATGGACCGGGTGCCGCGATTGCGGTCGACGTGCCGGGGCTGGATGACCTTGACCGGGCTGTTCTGCAATGGCGCGGTGAGGCAGGGATGCAGCTGCACGCGCTGGAATTCGGCGCGGGCTACGACGATGCGGGGCATATCTGGTCCGCCAGCGCCGGCACGCCGGAAGCCGCTGCCGCCGGCACCGGCGGATTCATCACGACGCTTGGCGATGTCGCGATCAGCGATGCGCTGCATGCCGAAATCTATACCTTTCCCAGCGGTCACGCCGCCCTTGACGGTCAGGTGATCCTGAACGTCGAAACCGAGGTGACCAACCGCAACTGCGGGCGCGACGTGGCTGCGCAAAGCATCCAGATCGGCCCGCGTCAGCCGCCCCATGCCGTCGACCTGACCATGACAATGCCGGACTGCGATGCGATCGGTGAATTTCTTGTGTTGAAAAATATGTTTGCGGACCTGACACTCGCGGCGCAATGACGCCACAGCGACGATCCGGAAACAGACTGATGTACGCTGCGGCAGGGGGACTTGCCGCAGCGCTGCTTTGTGCCGGGCCCACATGGGCCGAGGAGGTCACGATCACCTCTGCCCAAGGCGCATTGACGCTGACCGGACGGATCGCCGGTTACGACGGCACCTATCTGGAAATCGAATCATCCCACGGGCCGGTGACGCTGGCCTATGCCGGTGTCACCTGCGCCGGCGCCGACTGTCCGCCCCGCGACGGCTATATCCCCACCCTGCGCCTGTCGGGAGAGCCGGTGCTGAGCGGCCTGCTGGTGCCGGCGCTGCTGGCCGGCTACGCGCGCGAGACGGGGCTGGCGCTGGCACAGGAGCCTGACGTCGACGACACCGCCCGCTTCGTCCTGCAGGATACCGCCGGGGACCCCCTTCTGCACGTACGGCTGCGCGCCGGATCCAGTGCCGAAGCCTTTGCCGATCTGATCACGTTCGAGACGGACATCGCGCTGACCTATCGTGCCGCCAACCCGCGCGAAATCGACCGCGCCACAGAGGTCGGACTGGATCTGGCCCCTGCGTCCGATCGCAGCCTTGTTCTGGGCGGCGAGGCGCTGGTCGCTGTCACCTCGCCCCGCAATCCGCAGCGGACCATCGATCCCGCCGCCATCATCGCAGCCTTTGCGGGGCGGATCGTCGACTGGCAGTCCCTGGGACAGGCGCCGCAACCGCTGACCCTGCATCTGGGGCCGGCCCAGGACGGTCAGGTCGAGGCCTTTCTGGCGCTTTTGCCAAAACCGCCCGCAGCCGCGATCACCTATCATGCGACCGCCGCCGATCTGGCGGCCGCCGTTGCCGCCGATCCCGGTGCATTGGGTGTGACGCCGTTGCGCGCAACGGGCGTGGCGCAGCCCTTGGGTCTGCGCGACAACTGCGGGCTGACGAGGGTGCCGCGGCTTGCGGGTTTGAAGACGCAGGATTACCCCCTGACGACCCTGGCCTTTGCCGTTGTCCGGTCGCATCGCCAGCCGGATGTTGTCCGCGACCTGCTGCGTTGGCTGCGCAGCCCCGCCGCACAGCTGATCGTGCGGCGGGCGGGGCTGTCGGATCAGGGCATCACGCCGATCCCGCTGGACGATCAGGGCGAACGGATCGCCCATGCCGTGGCGATCGCCGGTCCCGACACATCGCTGCGCGACCTGCAGGACATGGTCGCCCTGATGCTGGCCCGCGTCCGGATCTCGCTGACCTTCCGGTTCGCGAACGGGACGACGGACCTCGATACCGCGTCGGCCGCCAACCTGCGCACCCTCGCGCTGGCCATCCGCAACGGCGCCTACGCCGGGCGTGACATCATGCTGATCGGCTTTTCGGACGCAGAGGGCGAGGCGGAGGCGAACCGCGACCTGTCGGCCGCGCGGGCGCTGGCGGTCGAATCTGCCCTGCTGACGCTGCTGGGCCATCTGCCCGACGACGTGCGGATCGGCACCCGCGGGTTCGGAGAGGCCTTGCCCATGGGGTGCGATGACACGTCATGGGGCCGCCGGATGAACCGGCGGGTCGAGGTCTGGGTGGGCGACTAAAGCAGCCCCTCGGCCCGGAACGACAGCTCGCGGGATTTTCCGATGATCAGGTGATCGTGGACCGTCAGCCCCAGCGCCTGCGCCGCCGCTGCGATCTGGGCGGTCATGGAAATGTCGGCCTGCGACGGCGTCGGATCGCCGGAGGGGTGGTTGTGAACGAGGATCAGCGAGGCGGCGTTCAGCTCCAGCGCGCGCTTCACCACCTCGCGCGGGTAGACCGGCACGTGGTCGATGGTGCCGCGCGCCTGTTCCTCGTCCGCGATCAGCGTGTTCTTGGTGTCGAGGTAGAGGATGCGGAACTGTTCGGTATCGCGGTGCGCCATGACCGTATGGCAATAGTCCAGCAGCGCATCCCAACTGCTGACGACGTGGCGGGCCATGACCTTGCTGCGGGCCATGCGATGCGCCGCGGCCTCGATCACCTTCAACTCGACCACGACCGCGTCACCGACGCCCTTGACCTTGCGCAGGGCGGTTGCCGGGGCGGACAGGACGCGGTTGAAATCGCCGAAATGGTCGATCAGCACCCGCGCGAGGGGTTTGACGTCCTGCCGCGGGATGGCGCGGAACAGGACCAGTTCCAGCAGCTCGTAATCCGGCAGGGCCGCAGCACCGCCCGCCATGAACCGGTCGCGCAAGCGTTGGCGATGATCCCTGATATAGGACGGTTGCCGCCCGCCAATAGGCGTCGCGGTCTCCGCCTCGTCCGGGGCGCCGGGGGCAAAGATCGGCAATGATTCCTGAAAAGCATGGGTCATGGGCGCAATGATGCCGCAGCCGTGGTGAACAAAGCATTAACGCACCTCGACGGCTTGCGATGCGCAAAGGAATTGCTAGGTGAGGGGGACAGGGCAGAGGAATTTCCGGTTTTGAAAGACGTGTTGATTTACTTTCGCTGGTCCTTTGTCGTGACAATTCTGGGCTTGGTCCTTGCTGGTGTGCTGGGCTACGTGCTGCAGGGGGGCACGTCTGGCGCTGTCACTTTCCTGCTGATCGGCAGCGTGCTGGCCGTTCTGGAAATCAGCCTGTCCTTCGACAATGCCATCGTGAACGCCAATACGCTCAAGCGCATGTCAGAGGTCTGGCAGAAGCGCTTTCTGACCTGGGGCATCCTGATCGCGGTCTTCGGCATGCGGCTGGTGTTCCCGCTGCTGATCGTCGTTGTCGCCGCCGGTGTCGGCCCGTGGGAGGCGCTGCACCTGTCGATCACCGAACCGGCGCAATATGCCCACATCATCGAGGAGGCCCACGTCCCGATCGTGGGCTTCGGCGGTGCTTTCCTGATGATGGTCGGTCTGCGGTTCTTTTTCGATGCGGACAAGACCGTCCACTGGATCGCCCCGATCGAGCGCGCGGTCGCGCGGTTTTCCGGCATCCGCGGGATCGAGATGGCCGTGGTATTGGTCGCGATGCTGCTGGTCGCCTGGCTGCTGCCAGAGGAGGAGGTCGCCACCTTTCTGTTCGCCGGCGTCGCAGGGCTTGTCGTCTTCCTTGCTCTGGACGTGATCGGCTACCTGCTCGACTCCTCGGACGAGGTGCTGGAAGGGGCGGCAAGGGCCGGGTTCGGGGCGTTCCTCTACCTCGAGGTGCTGGATGCCTCCTTCAGCTTTGACGGGGTGATCGGCGCCTTTGCCCTGACGCAGGATCTGCTGCTGATCGCGATCGGTCTGGGGATCGGGGCGATGTACGTCCGGTCGATGACCATCATGCTGGTGGAAAAGGGGGCGCTGGCCGAATTCGAATACCTTGAAAACGGGGCGTTCTGGTCGATTCTGGTCCTGTCGTTCATCATGTTCGCCCAGACCATGATCGAGGTGCCGGAATACGTGACCGGCCTGCTGGGGGCCGGGTTCATCGCCGCCGCGTTCTGGTCGTCGCTGCGGGTGCGTAAATGCGAAAGGTCCCCGGCCTAAGCCAGGGACCTTTCGTCATCCGTCGAAGACTGGGGCGCGGTCAGCCCTTCATGGAATCCCAGAAGCCCTTCACCGATTTGAAGAAGCTCGACCCCTGTGGGTTGTTGTCCTTGGACAGCGTGTCGAATTCCTTCAGGATTTCGCGCTGACGGGCCGTCAGGTTCACCGGCGTCTCGACGTTCAATTCGATGAACATGTCGCCCGCCGCACCACCGCGCAGGGCTGGCATCCCCTTGCCGCGCAGGCGCATCTGGCGACCGGACTGGCTGCCCTCGGGGATCTTCACGCGGCTGCGTCCGCCGTCGATGGTCGGCACCTCGATCTCTCCACCCAGCGCGGCAGAGGCGATGCTGACCGGCACGCGGCAGAACAGGTTGCTTGCCTCACGTTCGAACAGCGGGTGATCGGCGACTTCGATGAAGATATAAAGGTCGCCCGCAGGCCCGCCGCGCATGCCGGCCTCGCCTTCACCGGCCAGCCTGATCCGCGTGCCCGTCTCGACACCGGCGGGGATGTTGACCGAAAGGGATTTCTCCTTCTCGACCCGGCCTGCACCGTGGCAGACGTGGCAGGGGTTCTTGATCGTCTGGCCCATGCCATTGCAGGTCGGGCAGGTGCGTTCAACGGTAAAGAAACCCTGCTGCGCGCGGACCTTGCCCATGCCGGAACAGGTCGGACAGGTGACGGGTTCTGACCCGTCGTCGGCGCCGGTCCCGTTGCAATTGCCGCATTGCACGGCCGTCGGCACATTGATCGTCTTGGCCAGACCCGCGTAGGCGTCCTCCAGCTTGACCCTCAGATTATAGCGCAGGTCGTTGCCGCGCATCGCACGCGCACGCCCGCCACCGCCGCCGCGCTGGCCGCCCATGAAGTCGCCGAACAGATCGTCGAACACGTCGGAAAAGGCCGAGGCGAAATCGCCGTTGCCCTGCGGTCCGCCCGGTCGACGTCCGCCGCCGCCGCCCATGCCGCCCTCGAACGCCGCATGACCGTAACGGTCATAGGCCGCCTTCTTGTCGGCGTCTTTCAGCACCTCGTAGGCCTCGTTGGCCTCCTTGAACTGCTCTTCGGCTTTGGGATTGTCGGTGTTGCGGTCGGGATGAAGTTCCTTCGCCTTCTGGCGATACCCCTTCTTGATCTCGTCCGCGCTGGCACCTTTTTTCAGGCCCAGCGTCTCGTAATAGTCGCGTTTTGCCATCGTCACATTTCCCCCTTGGGAATGAGAAAAGACCGGCCCGGTGGAAGGGGCCGGTCTATTCCGTCAGGCGAATGCCTTACTTGTTGCGCTTGTCGTCGTCCAGATCCTCGAAGTCGGCGTCAAGGATGTCATCCTCGTCAGCGGCCTTGGGGCTGTCAGCGTTGTCGCCTTCCTCGGCGTCCTGGCTGGCCTTGTAGATCGCCTCGCCCAGCTTCATCGCGGATTCGGTGACGTTCTGGATGCCCGACTTGATCTTGTCGACGTTGTCGTTCTCCAGCTCGTCCTTCAGCGCGGCGATCGCCAGTTCGATGGCTTCGATGGTGGTCGGATCGACCTTGGAGGCGTGCTCCTCCATCGACTTTTCGGTCGAGTGGATCAGGCTCTCTGCCTGGTTCTTGGCTTCGACCAGCGCGCGACGCTCCTTGTCGGCGTCGGCGTTGGCCTCGGCGTCCTTGACCATCGCTTCGATGTCCTCGTCGGACAGGCCACCCGACGCCTGAATCGTGATGTTCTGTTCCTTGCCGGTGCCCTTGTCCTTGGCGCCGACGGACACGATGCCGTTGGCGTCGATGTCAAAGGTGACTTCGATCTGCGGCATGCCGCGCGGTGCGGGCGGGATACCTTCAAGGTTGAACTGACCCAGCATCTTGTTGTCGGCGGCCATCTCGCGCTCGCCCTGGAAAACGCGCAGGGTCACGGCGTTCTGGTTGTCCTCGGCGGTCGAGAAGGTCTGCGACTTCTTCGTCGGGATCGTCGTGTTGCGGTCGATCAGGCGGGTAAAGACACCACCCAGCGTCTCGATGCCCAGCGACAGCGGGGTCACGTCCAGCAGAACCACGTCCTTGACGTCGCCCTGCAGCACACCGGCCTGAATGGCGGCGCCCAGTGCCACGACCTCGTCGGGGTTCACACCCTGATGCGGTTCCTTGCCGAAGAACTTGGCGACTTCTTCCTTGACGCGGGGCATGCGGGTCATGCCGCCGACAAGGACGACCTCGTCGATGTCACCGACCGACAGGCCGGCATCCTTCAGCGCGGCCTGGCACGGCTTGATCGAGTTCTTGATCAGGTCGCTGACCAGCGATTCGAGCTTGGCACGGGTCAGTTTCATGACCATGTGCAGCGGCTGTCCGTTGGACCCCATCGAGATGAACGGCTGGTTGATCTCGGTCGAGGAGGAGGACGACAGTTCGATCTTGGCCTTCTCGGCGGCTTCCTTCAGACGCTGCAGCGCCATCTTGTCCTTGGTCAGATCGACCTGGTTTTCCTTTTTGAACTCGTCAGCCAGATAGTTGACGATCCGCATGTCGAAGTCTTCGCCACCCAGGAAGGTGTCGCCGTTGGTCGATTTGACCTCGAACAGGCCGTCGTCGATTTCCAGGATCGTGACGTCGAAGGTGCCGCCGCCAAGGTCATAGACCGCGATGGTCTTGGTGTCTTTCTTGTCGAGGCCGTAAGCCAGTGCGGCCGCCGTCGGCTCGTTGATGATGCGCAGCACTTCCAGACCGGCGATCTTGCCGGCGTCCTTGGTGGCCTGACGCTGGGCGTCGTTGAAATAGGCGGGCACGGTGATGACGGCCTGCGTCACTTCCTCGCCCAGATAGGATTCAGCGGTTTCCTTCATCTTGCCGAGGATGAAGGCCGAAATCTGGGACGGCGAATACTTCTCGCCACGGGCCTCGACCCAGGCGTCGCCGTTGCCGCCGTTGACGACGTCGAACGGCATGTTCTTCTTGTCTTTTGCCAGCTGCGGATCGTCGAACCGACGACCGATCAGGCGCTTGACGGCAAAGATGGTGTTTTCGGGGTTGGTGACGGCCTGACGCTTGGCGGGCTGGCCGACAAGGCGCTCGTCATCCGTGAAGGCGACGATCGACGGCGTGGTGCGGGCACCTTCGCTGTTTTCGATCACGCGGGGTTTGCTGCCATCCATGATGGCAACGCAGGAGTTGGTCGTACCGAGGTCGATACCGATAATCTTGGCCATGTTCAGATCCCTTATACGTCAGGCGATGTGAGAGGCGCAGACCCGTTCCGGCACCTGCGCCCGTTTTGATTGAAGCGGACAGAACTGCGCCTGTCCGGCTGTCTGGCGTATATAGGGAGGGGGTCTGGGGCCTGCAACAGGGCGCGCCTGCCGGATTGCGCAATTTCTATGCAACGGGCGGCGGCGCCACCGCCCGCACCTGTCCGCGTCAGTGTGCGGCGCTCCAGCTGACCGATGCACGGCGGCGGGTATAGAATTCGCCCAGCAGACCCAGCATCAGAATCACGATCGCCACGTAAAGCGGATAGGTCGGAGAGCTGAAATGCGGGTTGTAGTTCAGGAACACATCGCCACGCAGCTGGTCGATGCAGTGAAACAGCGGATTCCAGTCGAAGATGGCCAGCATCGACGCTGACAGCGAGTTGGCCAGAAACATCTTGCCCGACGCGATCATGTTCACCCGGCCATAAATCGCACTGCCAAGGCGCGCGACTTCGGGCGCCCAGGGCTTGATCGCCAGAAAGACCGTGCCGACGGCGACACCCGAAAACCACGAAACCATCAGCATCTCCATCGCGCCGATGGGATTGTCGATCACGACGGGCTTGTAGGTGACGTGATAGATAAACAGCACGACCACGATCGACAGGAATTGCAGATAAAGCGACGACAGCGCCGACGCGCAGATCGAGATGGCCGTGCTCATGGGCGCGTGCTGCATCATGGCCGATGCCGGCCCTTCGGACCCGACGACCGCGCCCATCGCCTTGGTATGCGCCATGTAAAGGAAGATACCCGACATGATATACAGCAGGTAATCGCCACGCACCGCCGCACTGCGCATGCCCAGAAGCGCGAAGAGCGCATAGAACGAGGCGATCATCAGCACGGACTGAAATACGTTCATGACCAGCCCCATCAGCGGATTGCGATGGGATTTGCGGATGTCGCGTACCGCGCTGTGATAGATCAACTCGAGCATGCCCAGCACGGTGCGCGAATGCGACCTTTGCGTCTGAACCTGAAACATGTGTCGTTGTCCTGTTGTCTGATCCGGATACCGCCGCGCTGCGGTGACGGGGGCACGAAAATCTTGCCGTTCGCTTGACGCCGCAGCATAAGGGCAAAAAGGGCTGATTTTCAATCAATTCAATGTGTGCCCCGCAATTACGGAGAAAGTGAGACGATGGATTTCGAAAAGCTGACGCAGGTCATGCGCCGCCTGTCGCTGGACGCCGGCGACCGGATCATGGAAATCTACGATTCGCCCGACTTCGACGTGCGGTCGAAAAGCGACGACAGCCCGGTCACCGCCGCCGACGAAGCCGCTGACGCGATCATCAGCGCGGGCCTGCGTGCGGCATTCCCGGACGTGGCGCTGGTGACCGAAGAGCAGGCCGCCTCTCATGCCGTGCAGGCCAGCACGTTCCTGATCGTGGACCCGCTGGACGGCACCAAGGAATTCATCAAGCGCCGGGGCGATTTCACCGTGAACATCGCCTATGTCGTCGACGGCGAACCGATCCGGGGCGTCGTCTATGCCCCTGCCAAGGGGCGTCTGTTCTATACCGACGCCGACGGCCGGTCGGTCGAGGAGGCCGGCCCCTTTGCCAAGGACACCGTGGGCGAGGTGGAGCCGCTGTCCGTCACGACCAACCCCGACAACAACGCGCTGATGGTCGTGGCGTCGAAATCCCACCGGGATCAGGCGACGGACGATTACATCGACCTCTATCTGGTCAAGGACATGAAAAGCGCAGGCTCCTCGCTGAAATTCTGCCTGATCGCGACCGGAGAAGCGGACCTTTACCCCCGTCTGGGCCGCACGATGGAATGGGACACCGCCGCAGGTCACGCCGTGCTGACCGGTGCTGGCGGACAGGTGGTCCGCTTTGATACCCACGAACCGCTGGTCTACGGCAAGGCGGGCTATGCCAACCCGTTCTTCATCGCCTACGCGCCCGGCGTTGCATTGCAGCGCTCCTGATGTCGGTCCTGATCGTCATCCCCGCTCGCTACGCCTCGACCCGTTATCCGGGCAAGCCGCTGGTGGCCCTGCGCGGTGCCGGTGGCGTGGCCAAGACCCTGATTCGCCGCAGCTGGGATGCCGCGATGGAGGTCTCGGGCGTCGACCGTGTCGTCGTCGCCACCGACGATGACCGCATCCGTGACGCGGCAGAGGCCTTTGGCGCCGAGGTCGTGATGACGCCCGAATCCTGCCGCAACGGCACCGAACGCTGCGCCGCCGCCATCGACGCCATGGGCGAGGATTTCGAAATCGTCGTGAACCTGCAGGGTGATGCACCGTTGACGCCTGCGTGGTTTATTTCTGACCTCGTCGCGGGCCTGCGCGCGCGGCCCGACGTCGATGTAGCCACTCCCGTTCTGCGCACCGAAGGCCGTGCCTTGCGCGGATTTCTGGAGGACCGCCGCGCCGGTCGCGTCGGCGGCACCACCGCCGTCTTCGGGGAACGCCGCAACGCGCTCTACTTCTCGAAAGAGGTGATACCCTACACCGGCAAGACCTACGCCGACGACGCGGACACGCCGGTCTTTCACCACGTCGGGGTCTATGCCTACCGCCCCGACGCCCTGCGCGCCTATGGCACATGGCCCATCGGCCCGCTGGAAACGCTGGAGGGGCTGGAACAGTTGCGGTTCCTTGAACAGGCGCGACCGGTCCTGTGTGTAGAGGTCGATGCCAAGGGACGCCAGTTCTGGGAGCTGAACAACCCTGAAGATGTGCCGCGGATCGAGGCGATGCTGAAAGAGATGGGGGCGGACTGACATGCCCTCTGTCAGTGTGATCGTTGTCAGCAACGGACGCCCTGACGCCCTGCAGCGCTGCCTTATGGGCCTGTCGCAGATCGACCACTCGGACTGCGAGGTGATCGTCGTGGCCGACGCCGCGTCGCGGCCCGCGATTGCGGCCAGCGGTCTGGCGGCGGTCATCAAGGCGGTCGCCTTTGATGCGCCCAACATCAGCGCCGCGCGCAATGCGGGGCTGTCGCAGGCGGCGGGCGACATCGTGGCCTTTATCGACGACGACGCCGTGCCGGAACCGCGCTGGCTGTCGCATCTGACAGCACCCTTCGCCGATCCGTCGGTCGCGGCAGCGGGTGGCTTTGTACGCGGGCGCAACGGAATCGACTTTCAATGGCGCGCGCGTCTGGCCTTTGCGGACGCCGAGACGACGCCGATCGACGTCGACCACGTCAGGCCCACGCTGATGGCGGGCGGACCCGGGCGCGCGGTCAAAACCGAAGGCACCAATATGGCCGTGCTGCGGACGACGCTGCTGGATCTGGGCGGTTTCGACGAGGCCTTTGCCTTCTACCTTGATGAAACCGACCTGAACATGCGGCTGGCGCTGCTGGGCGCCACCACCGCCATCGTGCCGCTGGCGCAGGTCCACCACGGCTTTGCCGCCAGTGCGCGCAGGCGGGCGGACCGGGTGCCGCGCACGTTGTTTCAGATCGGCGCAAGCCTCGCGGTCTTTTTGCGCAAGCATGGACCCGTGGGGCGGGTCACGCCGACGGCGGCGCACGCGCACCAGCGCCGGCGCCTGCTGCGCCTGATGGTGTCGGGGCAGCTGATGCCCGGCGATGTCGGCCGCCTGCTGCGCACCTTTGACGCTGGCTGGGCCGAGGGCATGACCCGCGCCCCGGCGCAGCATCCGGCGCCGCCCGCTCCGCCGCCTTTTTTGCGCTTTCCCACCGGGCCGCGTCCCCACCGGGTCATCCAGGTGCGGTCGTGGCGCGCGCAGGCCGGCAGGGCTGAGGCGGCGCAGGCCGTGCGCGACGGGGCCATCGTATCGCTTTACATCCTGTCGCCCACGGCGCTGTTCCACCGGGTCCGCTTTACCGAAAGCGGTGTCTGGGAACAGATCGGCGGCCAGTTCGGGAAATCGGACCGGTCCGGGCGCATCTGTCAACCTTGGCGTGCAGCGTCGCGCGTGCGATACGAAGTGGCGCGCCAACAGGCGCAGCGATTGCCGGAGTGACCAAAAGTCTGTCACAGGCGAGGGATCCAAAAGGGTTCTGACTTGGTTTCTTCATAATGGTGGCGTAATGGCCAGCTATTGCATTTCGTATTTGAAAATCGGACGAGGCTCAGCATGCGCAGTAAAGTCACCAAGGCGGTCTTCCCGGTCGCAGGGATGGGAACACGGTTCCTGCCGGCCACCAAATCGGTGCCGAAGGAAATCATGACCCTCGTGGACCGTCCCTTGGTGCAGTACGCCATCGACGAAGCCCGCGAAGCCGGCATCACGGAATTCATCTTCGTCACGGCGCGGGGCAAGTCCGCACTCGAAGATTACTTCGACCACTCGCCAGAGATGGAGCGCACGCTGCGCAAGGCCGGCAAGGACGATCTGCTGGAGGTGCTGAAAAGCACAAACATGGACAGCGGCGCCGTCGCCTACATCCGCCAGCACAAGGCGATGGGTCTGGGCCACGCGGTCTGGTGCGCCCGCCGTCTGATCGGTGACGAACCCTTTGCCGTCATGCTGCCCGACGACGTGATTGCAGGCGACAAGTCGTGCCTCGCACAGATGGTCGAGGCCTATGCCGAAACCGGTGGCGCCATGGTCGCCGCGATGGAAGTCGCCGCGGACCGGACCTCGTCCTACGGCGTCCTCGATATCGAGAGCGAGAACGGTGCCATCGTGAAGGCCAAGGGGATGGTGGAAAAGCCTGCCGCAGGCACGGCACCGTCCAATCTGGCGGTCATCGGGCGTTACATCCTGACACCGGACGTGCTGAACAACCTCAACAAGGTCGAACGCGGTGCCGGTGGCGAGGTCCAGTTGACCGACGCCATCGCGATGGAAATCGCGCAGGGTCGCAACGTCTTTGGCTACAAGTTCGAAGGCCAGCGTTACGATTGCGGGTCCAAGGCCGGTTATCTGCAGGCCACCGTCGCCTTCGCGCTGGAGCGTCCGGAACTGCAGGGCGAATTCCGGGCCTATCTGCAAGATCTGATGGGCCAGCGCCTCGCGGCGCAATAAGGCCCTGTGGCCTCTGCGCGTCTCCTCGATGTCAGCCGGCTGGCGTCGCGGGCGGGTCAGGTCGCGACCGGCGTGGACCGGGTCGAACTGGCCTATCTGCAGGCGCTGACGGCGGACGGCGGCACGCCGGTCTTCGGTCTGTGCCGCACCGCGCTGGGGTTCGTGATCCTCGACCGTCTTGGCCTTCTGGCGCTGGGCCAATGTTTTGCCACGCGGGACTTTCCAAAGCCCGATCTGCTGTCGCGCCTGAACCGGCGTCTGACCCCGGCCGCAAAGCTGGGGCAAAGCCTCGTGCGGCGTCACGCCATCGGGCGCGGGCGGCGGCACGGGTTGCGGCGGTTGCTGCGACGGCGGGTGCCGCAGGGGTTCACCTATATCAACGTCGGCCACAGCAACCTGACCGCGCCGGTCTGCCGCGCCGTGCGCGCGCAACCGGGCGCGCGGATCGCGGTGCTGATCCATGATACGATCCCACTGGATTGGCCCGATTTGCAACGCGACGGCACCGTTGGCCAGTTCGCGGCCAAACTGAGGGTCGCGCAGACCTTTGCCGATCTGCTGATCTGCACCTCTGCCGCTTGTGAGGCAGATGTCACGCGTCATCTGTCACGGACCGGGCGGATCCCGCCGATCGTCACGGCCCATCTGGGGCTGGACCTACCGCGCCCTGCGCCAGAAGATATTCCCCCCGGCCTCATGCCGCTGCGGCCCTATTTCGTGATCCTCGGCACGATCGAGCCGCGCAAGAACCATGCCTTGCTGCTGGATATCTGGGACGACTGGGGGCCGGGCGCACCGGAACTGCTGATCTGCGGCCACCGCGGCTGGAACAATGCCGACGTCTTTGCCCGCCTTGATGCCGGTGTGCCGCATGTGAAAGAGGTCGCCGGCCTGAGCGACGGCGCCGTTGCCGCCCTGTTGCGCGGCGCGACCGGTTTGCTGTTTCCGTCACTGGCCGAAGGCTTCGGCCTGCCCCCGCTGGAGGCCGCGGCCCTTGGCACGCCCGTCCTCTGTGCCGATCTGCCCGCCTGCCGGGAACTGCTGGGCAACTGGGCCGTTTACGCGGACACCCAAGATCGCTATCTTTGGGAAAACGAAATCAAAAGGTTGTTGCAGTCATCAGAGGCGGTTTCCCGGCCCGCATTTACGCCGCCGGTCTGGTCAACACATTTCCAGACCGTCTTAGCGAAGTGTTGAGGAGGCCGGGCCGATGATACGCGACAATCATAGGGGTAGTGGTGCGGGTCTGGCAATCCTATAGGCTGAGATTGCAGCGGCGGCGCTGGCTGGCGCGCGCGTTCCGCAAGCGCAACGAACTGTTCGTCGTCGCGGACCGGACGGACCGGATCAAGCCGAACGACATCCTCGTGTTTTCCACCTTTCGCAACGAAGACGTGCGGCTGCCCTATTTTCTCGAGTATTACCGCAAGCTTGGCGTAAACCACTTCATCATGGTGGACAACGACAGTACGGACGGTGCCGCGGCCTACCTCAAGGATCAGCCAGACGTCAGCCTGTTCCACGCCAGTGCCAGCTACAAGCGCGCGCGTTTCGGCGTGGACTGGCTGAACTGGCTGCAGCGCAAATATGCCCACGGTCACTGGACGCTGGTCGTCGACCCGGACGAGCTGCTGGTCTATCCGTTCTGCGACACCCGGCCCCTGCGGGCGCTGACCGACTGGCTGGACGCCTCCTCGATCAAATCCTTCGGGGCGATGCTGCTGGACATGTATCCAAAGGGCCGTCTGGACGACATGCCCTACCGCCGGGGCAGCGATCCGCTGCGGATCGCGGAATGGTTCGACAGCGGCAACTACGTCATCCAGCGCAATCCAAAGTTCGGCAACCTGTGGATTCAGGGCGGCCCGCGCATGCGCTCGTTCTTTGCCGCCACACCCGACCGGGCGCCCGCCCTGAACAAGGTGCCGCTGGTCAAGTGGGACAAGAAATACGCCTATGTCAGCAGCACGCATATGCTGCTGCCGCGCGGGCTGAACCTCGTCTATGACGAATGGGGCGGCGAAAAGGCCAGCGGGGTGCTGTTGCACACCAAGTTCCTGTCCACCTTCACCGACAAGGCCAAGGAAGAGCTGGACCGCCGCCAGCACTATGCGAACAGCGTCGAATATCGCGCCTATGCCGCCGGGGACGACGCCAACCCGGACCTGTGGTGCAAATGGTCCGAACGCTACATCAACTGGCGCCAGCTCGAGATTCTGGGGATCATGTCCAAGGGTAACTGGGCGTGACGGTCGGCGTCGTCATGCTGGTCCACACCGACTTTAACCGGGCCGAACAATTGGCGCGGCATTGGGTGGACGGCGGTTGCCCTGTGGTCATCCACGTGGACCGGAACGTCGCGACCGACAAGTTCTCGCGGTTTCGTGACGCGATGACGGATCTGCCCGAGGTCAAGTTCAGCCGCCGCCACCGCTGCGAGTGGGGCACATGGGGCATCGTCGCCGGCACCCAGTCCGCCTGCGAGCTGCTGCTGGGGTCCTTCCCGCAGGTGCGCCACGTCTTTCTGGCCTCGGGATCCTGCATGCCGCTGCGCCCGGTGCGCGAGTTGCGCCGCTATCTGGACAGCCGCCCGCGCACCGATTTCATCGAAAGCGCCACGACGGCCGACGTGCCCTGGACCGTCGGCGGTCTGGATCAGGAACGATTCACTCTGCGTTTCCCGTTTTCGTGGCGCAAGAACCGGTTCCTGTTCGACCGCTACGTGTCCTTGCAGCGGCGTCTTCGGTTTCGCCGCAGCATCCCCGACGGCCTCGTGCCGCACATGGGGTCGCAGTGGTGGTGCCTGACGCGCCAGACCCTGTCCGCGATCCTGCAGGACCCGGACCGGCCCTTGTATGACCGCTACTTCTCCAAGGTGTGGATTCCGGACGAAAGCTATTTCCAGACCCTCGTGCGCACCTATTCGCTCAGCATCGAAAGCCGGTCGCTGACCCTGTCCAAGTTCGATTTCCAGGGCAAGCCGCACATCTTCTACGACGATCACCTGCAATTGTTGCGGCGCTCCGACTGCTTTGTCGCGCGCAAGATCTGGCCGCGCGCCGACCGCCTATATCAGGCGTTTCTGGTCGAGGATGCCGCGACCATGAAGGGAGCGGAACCCAACCCCGGCAAGATCGACCGCATCTTTTCCAAGGCGGTGGACCGCCGGACCAAGGGCCGGCCGGGGCTTTACATGCAAAGCCGCTGGCCCAACGCCGACTGGGGCAACGGCATCACCGCAGCGCCTTATTCCGTGTTCGAAGGTTTTTCCGAACTGTTCGAGAATTTCGAACCTTGGCTGGCCAAGATGACCGGCGCGCGGGTCCACGGGCATCTTTACGCGCCGGAACGGGCGGAATTCGACGGGCGCCAGGGCATTGTCAACGGTGCGCTGTCCGACAGTGTGGCACAGCGCGACATGAACAGTCAGATGTTCCTGACGAACCTGATCTGGAACACGCGTGGCGAACGGCAGGCCTTTCAGTTCGGCCCGCGCGATACCCAGACCATCAGTTGGATGCTGGCCAAGGATCCCAACGCGCAGATTTCCGTCATCTCGGGCTGCTGGGCTGTCCCGCTGTTCCGGTCGAACCGCAATTTCGCCGATCTGCGTAACGAGGCGGCGCAGTTCCAGCGGGTCGAAAACGAACACCTGTCGGCCCTGCGGTCGCCGTGGGCCAAGGCGCGGGTGCGCATCTGGACGATGGCCGATTTCATCGAATCCCCGATGGAGGCGCTGCAGACCATCGTGGACGAGATGACCGGCAACACCAGCCGCCGCCTGACGGAGGTGCCGCGCATGTACGATCTGAGCGGCTTTGGCCAGTTCCTGCAGAACCTGAAGAATCAGGGAATGCACCCCTACCTCATGGGCGATTTCCCGGTGCAGACGGCGCCGCTGAACCAGTCGCCCAAGCCCCGAAAACCATATCTGGTCAAATAAAGTGTCAAAATTCGATTACTTCGTCGTCTTCGCGGAAATGCGGACCGGGTCCAATTTCCTCGAAGCGAACCTGAACATGTTCGACGGCCTTGCCTGTCTGGGCGAGGCGTTCAATCCACATTTCATTGGCTACCCCAACAGCAGCGACGTGCTGGGCGTGACTCAGCCGGACCGAGAGGCCGATCCCCAGGCCCTGATCGACCGGATCAAGGCGGCCCCTGGCCTGAACGGGTTCCGGTTCTTCAACGATCACGACAGCCGCGTGCTGGACATCGCCCTGACCGATCCGCGCTGCGCCAAGATCGTGCTGACCCGCAACCCCGTCGACAGCTTCGTCAGCTGGAAGATCGCCAAATCCACCGGCCAGTGGAAGCTGACCAACGTCACCCACGCCAAAAGCCATCAGGTGCCTTTCGACGCAGCCGAATTCGAAGGGCACATGGCCGCGTTGCAGGCGTTCCAGACCCTGATCCTGAACACCCTGCAACGCAGCGGCCAGACGGCGTTCTACGTCGCCTACGAGGATTTGCAGGACATCGGGGTGATGAACGGCCTCGCCCTCTGGCTGGGCGTCGACAGCCACATCACGGCGCTGAACAAAAAGCTGAAAAAGCAGAACCCCGATCCGATGGCCGACAAGGTCGCCAATTTTGCCCAGATGGAACAGGCGCTGGCGCGGATGGACCGGTTCAACCTGACGCGCACGCCCAATTTCGAACCCCGCCGCGGGCCGCTGATCCCCACCTATGTCGCCGCCGCACACAGCCCGCTGCTGTATATGCCGCTGAAATCCGGGCCGACCGACGCGGTGCAGGACTGGCTGGCCGCGCTGGATCAGGTGGGCGTCGCGGACCTGAAAACCGGGTTCAGCCAGAAGACCCTGCGCGACTGGCTGCGCCAGCACGCGGGGCACCGCAAGTTCACCGTGGTCCGGCATCCCGTGGTCTGGGCGCATACGGCGTTCTGCGACCGCATCGTCGCCAGCGGCAAGGGCAGCTTTGCCGAGATTAGGGCCACCCTGCGCAAGGTCCACGGGGTCGAGGTGCCGGACGGCGGCCCGGTGCCCGAAACCGATGTCGTCTACGACATGAAGGCGCACCGCACGGCGTTCCTGTCCTTCCTGAAGTTCCTGCGCAACAACCTGTCCGCCCAGACAGCGGTCCGCACCGATGCCGCCTGGGCCTCGCAGCTTTCCCTGTTGCAGGGGATGGCCGATTTCGGTCTGGCGGACGTCATTGCGCGCGAACACACGCTGCGCGGCGACCTCGCCCGGCTGGCCGGTCAGATCGGGCGCACGACGATGCCACCGCTGTCGGAACGGACGGACCCGCTGTCCGCCCGTCTGGCGTTGATCTACGATGATATGGTCGAACAGGCGGCACAGGACGCCTATGGCCGCGATTACGAGGCCTTTGGCTTCGGTCCGCTGCGCGCCTGAGGCGGCGGGGGTCAGGCCGCCTGCGACGACCGGTTTTCCGTCAGGATCGCATAAAGCGTGGATGGATCATTGTTGGCCCGCAGCTTGGCGCAGATGTCGGGGTTGCGCATCGTGCGAGACACCAGTGCCAGCGCGCGCAGATGTTCGACCCCCGCTTCTTCGGGGGCCAGCAGGGCAAAGATCAGGTCGACGGGCTGCCGGTCGACGGAATCGAAATTCAGCGGCTTTTCCAGCCGCAGAAAGATGCCGTGCACCTTGTCGACATCCGACAGGCGGGCGTGGGGCAGGGCGATGCCATGCCCCACGCCGGTCGGACCCAGACCTTCACGCTCGATCAGCGCGTCGATCACGTCACCGGCGGGCGTGAGATAGGATTGTTCGGCCAATGCACCCAGATCGTGAAACAGTCGCTTCTTGCTTGTACAGCCGCCGAGGATCTTGACGGCGCCTTGCTTGAGGATGTCGGCCAGTTGCATCAATCCGTCCCTGTGTCAGGTCTTCGGTGGTCAGGCCGCGTCGTGCGGGTCGATCCAGCCGATATTCCCATCGTCGCGCTTGTAGACCACGTTGATGCGGCCTTGCTTTTCGTTGCGGAAGACCATGACGTGACTATTGGCCAGCTCCATCTGCATCACGGCTTCGCTGACCGAGATCGAGGGGATCTTTGCCTCTGTCTCTGCCACGATCACCGGTGCGTCGCTGACCTGCTCGTCCTCGTCGCTGTCATCCTTTGTTGCTGCAAGGATATACGACCCACCGCCCGAAACTTCAACCGGGTCGGGGCGATCACGCTGGTGATCCTTCAGCCGACGCTTGTATCTGCGCAACTGTTTGTCCATCTTCTCGCAGCAGGCGTCGAAGGCGGCGTAGATTTCCGGGTCCTTGCCCGTGGCCTGCACGGTCAGGCCCGTGGACAGGTGCACCACGGATTCCGCCACATGTTCGTGCCCGGATTTGGAGAAGACGATATAAGCCTCGGTGGGTCGTCCGGCGTATTTCGCCAGCGTTTCGCCCATCTCGGTTTCAACGTGGGTCTGCAGGGCCGCGCCGATGTCGATCTGTTTTCCGCTGATCTGATACCGCATGATCTCTCCTGTTCTGCTGGTATTCACGCACACCGGATCAAGGCAGCAAAGGCGCTGCCGGTTCCACGGTGAGGCGTCTGAAAGGATGAAGCCGCGTTGGTTGCCAAAGGCTTAATATTCCCGCCGGGCGCAGGCGCCGCGTCAGCTTTGCGATGGAAAAACGCAGGTTTCATCCCTCATATTCAGCGCCACAACGCAGCGTCTGTCAATGCCGGGTCAATTGACGCGGAATCCCTTGCCCAGATAGACCCGCTGCACGTTCTCGTCGCGGATCACCTCGTCGGTGGTGCCGCTCATCAGGACCTTGCCGTCGTTCAGGATATAGGCCCGGTCGACGATCTGCAGGGTTTCCTGCACGTTGTGGTCGGTGATCAGCACACCGATGCCGCGGTTCTTCAGGTCCGCCACAAGGTGCCTGATCTCGGCCACGGCAATCGGATCGACACCTGCAAAGGGTTCGTCCAGCAGCACGTATTTCGGCCCCGCCGCCAGACAGCGCGCGATTTCCGCGCGCCTGCGCTCGCCCCCCGACAGCGCCACGGCGGGCGCGCGGCGCAGATGCTCGATCGAAAATTCGGACAGAAGCTGTTCCAGCCGGTCCCGCCTGCGCTTCTTGCTGGGTTCCGCGATTTCCAGCACGGCCTTGATGTTGTCCTCGACCGTCAATCCGCGAAAGATCGACATTTCCTGCGGCAGATAGCCGATGCCGCGGGTGGCACGGCGGTACATCGGCATCGTCGTCACGTCTTCGCCGTCGACGGTCACCTGACCGCCTTCCAGCGTGATCAGGCCCGCGATCAGGTAAAAGCAGGTCGTCTTGCCGGACCCGTTCGGCCCCAGCAGGGCCACGACCTCGCCCTTGCCCAGATGCAGGCTGACGTCGCGGATGACGGGGCGCTTCTGATAGCTTTTGCGCAGGTTGGTGACCCGCAGGCCGCCGGTATCGGCGTCCACGCCAACGTCGCGGGGCATCAGTTGTTGCCGTCCTGCTGGAACACCGTCTTGACCCGGCCTGACATCTGCGCAGTGCCAGTGTTCAGGTTGACCACCATCGAATCCGACGACAACGCGCTTTTGCCCTGCGTCAGCAGCACCGCGCCATCCAGTGTCAGCATCCCGTCGGCAAGGTTGTAATCCGCGGTCTCGGCCTCTGCCGCCTCGGTCGCCGTGGCAAAGGTCACGCCGCCGCTGGCCTGCAGGCGTGTGATGTCGCCGCTGGTCGCGGCATAGGTCACGCGGACCTCGGGTGCCGCCAGCCGCAGGTCGCCCTGCCCGATCTTGACGTTGCCGCTGAACACGGCTGATCCTGTGTCCTGATCGACCTTCAGGTTGTCAGCGGTCACCTCGACCGGCGCGTTCGGGTCGGCGCGGATACCGCCAAGGTCGATGTTCGTCTGCGCCAGCAGCGGTGTCGCGCACAGCGTCAGGACGATGGCAAGGAATCGGGTCATGTCAGTTGTCCTTCGGTGTGGCGGCTGACGGGGTATATACCAGTTTCACGCCTTGGGTGAAATTCATCTGCTGCCCGGCGCCATCCTGCCCGGCGGAAAACGTCACCTGCCCGGCCTGCAACTGGCCAAAGGGGGCATGCACCTCCAACGGGCCGTCAGAGGTGACGGTGCCGCTGGTCATATCCGCGACAAGCCCCGCAGTTTCCATCGTATAGCCAGAGGAGGTTTCCACGCGCGCAAGCCCCGTCAGATGCGCGACCCGGCTGGTGGTATCGACCTCGCCACTCCCGGCGGTGACCCGCAGCGTGGTGCCGTCGGTCGCATCCAGCGACAGGCTGGGGCGGTCGATGCTGACCTGCGGGCCGCCCTGCGCGTCCGGACGGGCGGCGGTCGCGGTGATCTGGATGGTATCGCCGGCGTTCGTTAGCCCGGAAAACCGGGGGGCCGCGATCCGTTGTTCGGCGGCAGCGGCGTCGATGTCGGCAAAGGGAATCGTCTGGCTGCCGCGGTCGCCGCGGGCGAACAGGAACAGCGTCGACAGCAGCATCAGGGCCGCCAGCGGCAGCAGGATCTTCAGCCAGCCGACCAGTTGCGAATGAAAGTTCGATGCGGCGGCCATGGCCTCAGATTCCCTCGCGCGGCATCAGTGCGCGAACACGTCAGGCTCGGCCCAGCCCGCAAGGTCGAGGCGCGCGCGCGTCGGCAGGAAATCGAAACAGGCCTGCGCCAGATCGGTGCGCCCCTCGCGGGCCAGACGTTCCTCCAGCACGGCTTTCAGGCGGTGCAGGTGCAGCACGTCGGACGCGGCATAGTCCAGTTGGGCCGCCGTCAGATCAGTTGCACCCCAGTCGCTTTGCTGCTGGTGCTTGCTGATATCCACACCGACCATCTCGCGCAAAAGCTCTTTCAGGCCGTGGCGGTCGGTATAGGTGCGGACCAGTTTGGACGCGATCTTGGTGCACCAGACCGGCGTGCACAGTACACCGTAGGCGTTGTAAAGTGCCGCGATATCGAAGCGGCCGAAGTGGAACAGCTTGGTCACCGCAGGGTCCGCCAGCATCCGGCACAGGTTGGGCGCGGGCGCACGGTCGGGGGCGACCTGCACCAGATGGCAGTGTCCGTCGCCGCCGGACAGCTGGATCAGGCACAGCCGGTCGCGGCGCGGGATCAGGCCCAGCGTCTCGCAGTCGATGGCGACCACGGAACCCAGGTCCAGCCCATCGGGCAGGTCATCGTGGTAAAGATGGTTGGTCATGGGACGCGGCACCTTGGTCTGCATCCCTGTCAGATAGGCCGGGCGGGTCATGCCCTCAACCCCCTACGGCGCGGCGTGCCGCAGGCGGACGGTGGCGCGGATCGGCAGATGGTCCGATGCGGCGCGGGTCATGGCGGTGTCGAGCATGTCGATCCGGTCCAGCGACAGATCACGCGACAGGCCGATCCGGTCCAGCGGCGCCAGCCGCCAGCGCGCGTGAAAGGAATGGCCCGGCGAATGCAGATCGAAGACCTGCGACAGCGGCCCCAGCCCCCGGCGCGCCGACCATTCGTTCAGATCGCCCGCGACCACCGTCGGGATGTCGTCACCCGCAGCCATCCAGTCGACCAGCGCGTGCTGCTGGCCCTGCCGGGACCGGCGCAGCAAACCCAGATGCGCCCCGATCACGCGCAGCGGCCCCATCGGCGTGGTGACGACCGCCGTGACGGCGCCGCGCGGCTCCAGCCCCGGCAGGATGATCCGGTCCACCGACAGCACCGGCCAGTCGGGGCGCACGAGGATCGCATTGCCATGCCAGCCCAGACTGACGGCGCTTGTCGCGACCTCGACCGCCGACAGGCCGGTATCCCCGATCCGGTCGCGCGGCAGGGCAGAGGGGCGCTGCCCCAGCCGCAGATCCGCCTCTTGCAGGATGACGATATCCGCCTGCGCATCCTTCAGCACACTCAGGATACGGTGCGGATCGCGACGGCGGTCGGTCCCGATCGCCTTGCGGATGTTATAGCTGACGATATGCAGTCCGGCCCCCGTCACAGCATGGGCGCCCCGATGCGGAACAGGCCCTCGCTGATGCGGCGCAGGGCGCGGGCGTCCGGAATCCCCGTCGCGCAGTCGGCGGTCTTGCCGTTGAACCAGTCCGCAAGGCAGGCCACGCTGTCCCGATCGTGCAGGATCAGCGCATCCTCGAAATTCAGCAGCATGCTGCGCACGTCAAAGTTCAGCGACCCCACGTAGGCCGTATCGTCGATGATTCCCGCCTTGGCATGCAGCATGCCCGGTTGATACAGCAGAACGCTGCATTTGGCCCGCTGCAATTCGCGCATATAGGCCCCGCGGGCGAAATCCGCGATCCGCTGGTTCGACTTGCGCGGCATCATCAGCTTTACATCCACACCGCGCCGCCCCGCGATGGACAGCGCCTCGGCCAGCGTGTCGGTGGGCAGGAAATAGGGCGTGGCGATCCAGACCCGGCGGTTCGCCCGGTGGATGGCGTTCACCAGCATGTCGTGCAGCCCGTCGTGCCGCAGATCGGGCCCGGAGGGGGCGAGTTGCGCCACCGTCTTGCCAGCCCCCTGCGGCGGAACGGGCGCGACCGCGATCGGATCACCGCCGGTCCCGTCCCAGTCCGACGCAAAGACATCGTCAAAGCTGCCGACCGCCGGCCCGGTCAGGGTAAAGGCAAGGTCCGCCCAGACATCCCGACCGGTGCCAAGGTATTCCTCGCCCACGTTCATGCCGCCGCCGAAGACCTTGACGTTGTCCACCACAAGGATCTTGCGATGGTTGCGCAGGTTCAGGTGGCCCCGCATCGGCGGCTGCACGAAGGGTGAAAAGAAATGCACTTCGCCGCCGGCGGCTTCCAGTTGCTTCAAGGCGCGGCGCGGCGGGAAAAGCGTGCCAAGACGGTCGATCACCAGCCTGACCTTGACGCCGTTCTGCGCCCGTTCCGTCAGCGCTGCGACGAAATCACGGCCAATGGCGTCGTTGGCCACGATATAGAACAAGGCGTCGATCCGGGTCTGTGCGCCGCGCACGATGTCGAACAGGGCGGCTTTTGCCGTCTCTGGCCGGTCGAGCAGCGTGAAATCGTGTCCCGGCAGCGCCCCCGGCAGGTGATAGGACCGCAGGATTTCGTCGATGTCGTTCAGCGGTGCGCCGTCGGTCGTCTCGCGCAGGGTCAGCGCGCCGGGACCAGAGGCGCGTTTGCGCACGCCCAGGCCGACAAAGATCGGAATGGCAAAATAGGGGGCCACGATCAGGAACAGCAGCCAGGCCGCCGTGGATTGCGGCGACCGGCGTTGCTGCAGCAGGTAAGCCGCCGCCGCCAGCACCAGAAAGCTGATCAGAACGATTTCGGCGTGGGTCGTCAGCCAGCTCATGTGCGGCACGGTCTCCGGTGGTGGGGGGACTGTGTCACGGGTTGCGACGTTTTGTCCATGTGGGGGCCTAACGCCGCATGTCGCAAACGGGTCCCGCCCGTTTTGCCCGATCCCGCGACAGCGCATGATTGCCAGAGGCAGCGCCATACGGGGCCGTTCGTATCATGTCTGAAATTTCGCCAGGGCGAGCCTTGGCATGTTCTGGTCGGGCTGAGAGGATTCGAACCTCCGACCCCCTGCTCCCGAAGCAGGTGCGCTACCAGGCTGCGCTACAGCCCGACCGTGGCCGCGTCGTAACCCCGCCAGCGGGGTTTGACAAGTCTAATCGCTGTCGGTCCTGCGCGGTTCCGCAACCGGTGGCACGCGGCCCGGCAGGCCGCGCATATGGGGCCGGGCGCGGGCCGAGGGTGCGGTATCCGGCACCTTGCGCGGTTCGGGTGCGGCTGCGTCCAGTTCGCGCGGGCGCGGGCGCAGGAACGTGCCCGTCTCGAACCGGCCGCGGGTGCGCAGGACGGGTGTTCCGCTGTCCGTCGACCGGCTTTCCCGCAAGACGATGTAAAGGCCGGATGCGATGATGATCCCCGCGCCCAGCACCGTCGCACCGTCCGGCGTCTCGTCAAAGAACAGCATGCCGTAGGCGGTGGCCCACAGGATCTGGCTGTACTGCATCGGTGCGACGATGACCGCCTCGCCCGCCTTGTAGGCGGCGATGACCAGCAGGCCCGCGATGAAGGCAAAGACCGAAATCACCGCCAGCATCCCGATATGGGCAATCGGCATCGGCTGATAGACGAAGGCCAGCGCCGATCCCATGACGACGAAGTTGCCCAGCATCGGGAACAGCATCAGCACGACGGGCCGCTCGTCCGCGCCGATCTTGCGCACGATGATTGACCCCAGCGACCCGCCGATGGCCGACAGCAGCGCCGCCCCATGCCCCAGTTGCAGCACGGTGCTGCCGGGGCGCAGGACGACCAGCACGCCGACCAGACCGACCAGCACCGCCAGCCCCCGCCGCAGGCGCACGGTTTCACCAAGGATCGGAACCGCAAGGATCGTGATCAGCAGCGGCGAGGCAAAGAGGATCGCGTAGACCTGCGCCAGCGGCAGCACGGTAAAGGCGTAGAAGGCGCAGAACCCGGTCACGATGGCGGCAATGGTGCGCAGCAGCATCCACCACGGATGGCGCGGCCGCAGGGTGCCGGGATTATTGTCCCGCATCAGCGATACGGTCGCCAATGGAAAGGCCAGCGTCACCGAAAAGAACACGATCTGGATGGGCGAATAGCTTCCGCCCAGCACCTTGATCAGAACGTCGTGGGTGGCAAAAATGCCGAAGGCCAGCAGGGCCAGCAAGGCACCGCGCGCGTTAGAAGACATGATGGTGTCCGTCGGTTTGAAAGCAGGCCCTTGGTCGACCCTGCCGCCGGAATGGTCAAGACCGCGTCAGGACAGGGCGGCGTCGCCCGCCACCCTGCCTGTTATTTGTGCGTCTGCCTACAGGCTTGCGTCCAGCGCTGCCAGAATCGCATCGCCCATTTCGGTCGTGCTGATCGGTGTGCCGCCATCGGGGCCCAGCAGGTCGGCCGTGCGCGCGCCATCGGCGAGCACCTTTTCAACAGCCGCTTCCAGACGATCCGCCTCGGCGCCCGCGTCAAAACTGTAGCGCAGGGCCATCGCGAACGACAGGATGCAGGCGATGGGGTTCGCCTTGCCCTGCCCGGTGATGTCGGGGGCCGATCCGTGGACCGGTTCATACAGCGCCTTGGGCCGCCCGTTCGCCATCGGCAGGCCAAGGGACGCGGACGGCAGCATGCCCAGCGAACCGGTCAGCATCGCGGCAGCATCCGACAGCAGGTCACCGAACAGGTTGTCGGTCACGATCACGTCGAACTGCTTGGGATTGCGCACCAGCTGCATCGCACCATTGTCCGCATACATGTGGGACAGCTGGACGTCGCTGTATTCCTTCTCGTGGATCTCGGTCACGACCTGCCGCCACAGCACGCCGGATTCCATCACGTTGGCCTTCTCCATCGAGCAGACCTTGTTGCTGCGCCGGCGCGCCAGCTCGAACGCCGACCGCGCCACGCGGGCGATCTCGGATTCCGTGTAACGCTGGGTGTTCACGCCGACCCGCTCGTTACCCTCGACATGGATGCCGCGCGGCTCGCCGAAATAGACGCCGGATGTCAGTTCGCGCACGATCATGATGTCCAGACCCGCGACGATCTCGCGCTTCAGCGACGAGAAATCCGCCAACGCGTCAAAGCACTGCGCCGGGCGCAGGTTGGAAAACAGGTCCATCTCCTTGCGCAGGCGCAGCAGGCCGCGTTCCGGCTTCACGCTGAAATCCAGATCGTCGTACTTCGGCCCGCCCACGGCGCCCAGCAGGACGGCATCGACCTCTTGCGCCTTGGCCATCGTCGCGTCCGCCAGAGGCGTGCCGTGCTTGTCGTAGGCGCAGCCGCCGACCAGATCCTCGGTCACGTCGAAGGGCATGTCGCGCTTGTCGCCGTACCAGGTGATGATGCGCTTCACCTCGTTCATGACTTCCGGGCCGATGCCGTCACCGGCGAGGATGAGGAGGGTAGGGTTCGACATGCAAGGTGTCCTTGGCTGATGCGGTTGACACCGCGTAACGCCAAGGCCGCCGCGTTTCAAGTCACCGCCTCAGCGCCGCAGATCGACCCAGACCAGCCGGTGCGGCCCCGCCGTCTGCGCCAGCGCCGCATCGGGATCGGCGGGGTCGGGCCAGAAGACACCGGCACCGGTCACGGTCCATGTTGCGGCGGGCAGGGCATAGTCGACCCGCAGATTGCCGGGTGCGCCGTCCGGCCAGTCGGCGGTATCCAGTGCGGGATCGCCGCTTTGGTCCGGGTCGGCGGCAGCTTTGCCACCGGGACTGGCAGGCCGGGGGTCCGTCAGGCGCGGATCGGCCAGAAACGCCTGCATCGCGTCGTGCAGGCCCTCTCCGTCCGCGGGGTCCAGATTGGCGTTGCCCAGCACGACGAAATCCTGCGGCGCAACCCCGAACGCACCCTCCAGCACCTGCGTCCACAGCCGCAATTCATCGCGGTTGCGCAGCCCGTTGCGATCCTCGGGTCCGTCAAAGACCGGCGGTGTCGCGGAAAAGGCCATGATGTCCACCGGCCCGCCCGGCGCCAGCACGGGCACGATCCAGTGCCCGGTGGTGGACAGGCGCTGCACCGCCGCGACCGCGTCAGACCACAGCGGACCCTGCGGCAAGGTTGCCCCCGGCACGTCGCGCCACAGCAGGGTCGACAGGTCCTGCACCGCGTCTGCATCAATCGGCCAGTGCGACAGCAGACCCATGCCGCCGTCGCCGCTGAACTTGCCCCATCCTTGGGCATCGCGCGCCTCGCCGATGCGGCCATTGCCGTCCAGATCAAGGCCGGTCGCCATGCCGGAGTTGGGCAATAGTGCAAAGCTGTGGGCAAACCCCATGCGATCGGCCGTCGCCTGCAGCGCCACACCGTCAAGGTCGTAATCCACGTCGGTCAGCAGCAGGATATCGGGGTCCACCTGCGCCACGATCGCCACGGTCGCGTCGATCTGCGCGTCATCGCGCCCCAGATCGCGCAGCATCAGACCCGGTCCGTCGCGCCCCAGCGCTGCGGCAAATGCCGCGACACGCAGCTCTTCCGCGGGGGCCGCAGTGGCCGCAAGGATCAGACCGGCAACAAGCCCTCTGCCGCAGCCCGTGCGTATTCGCGCTTGCGCTGCCGGTGGATCAGCTGGGCGACACGGCTGAGCGCGATGCCACGCATCAACAGGCTTGCCGGCAGAAAGGCCCATGCGCTTACCATCCAGATCAGGGTCTGTGGGTCGTCCACGGTAATCGGCGTGACCAGGATCGACACCAGCTTTCCGATTGCAGGAAACACGAAGGGCAGCAGAAAGCCAAGTATCAGGTTCGACTGGCTGTCACGGTGCAGCCGTTTGACCACATCGCCGCCGCCGGTGGGATCGAACATCGGCATATTGACCCAGACATTGAACGCGCCGCTGCGCCGGGGCCAGTGATGGAACCGCAGCAGCAGACCGAAGATGGCGATCGACAAGAGCGACACCAGATAAGCCAGCCCCGCCGAGATCCGGATCATGTGCAGTGTCGCGGGACTGGTATCCGCTGGCATCATCAGCATGATCAGCCGCACCGGAGAGAACGCGAAATCCAACGATTCGCCGATCCGTTCGCCCGTCAGTTGCAGCACCTGCGTCAGTGTCGAAGGCGCCTCGTTGCCCCGCATGATCAGCGACAGCGCCAGCACGGTGGTAAAGAGGGCAACGAACCGCAGCCGGTTGAAGGGCGGCGCGCTGCGGAACTCGATAAAGCTGGGGCTGGCGACGCTGTATTCGACAAGGGTGAAGGCGGCGGCAAAGATCGCGACCAGCGCCACAATCTGCGCACCGTCCTTGCTCTGGTCCGGCAACAGGATCGAGGGTAAGGCAACAAGCGCAACCACCCACATTGCACGCAATACCGCTCCGGGGAGGGTCGAACTGATCGTCATAATTGCCTCTGCCCGGTCAGCAAGGGTACTTTGCCCTCGCTTTTTCCCGTCATCCTGCCGCGATTGTGTCGCGAACTGCCACTTTGTTGCCACGAATTTGCCCCGATTCAGATGCGACTTGCAACGTCGGGTTAACATTAGCGAAATATAACAGGCCGTTTTGCGACGCAGGTGGTGCGCGGTTGCAACCGTTTTGTGGCGACACTGCGGCAGCGTTGTGCTGCCCACAAGATGATGGGGCCAGCTTGCGCCGACCCCATACACGCCATTCACCTTTTGGTCAGGCGGGGTGTCAGACCCAGGGCCGTGCTGTGGCGGCCTGCTCCTCGAACGTCTTGATCGCGCCGACCTTTTCCATGGTCAAGCCGATGTCGTCTAGCCCGTTCATCAGGCAATGCTTCTTGAAGGCATCGACCTCGAAGTGGAAGACCTCGCCATCGGACGACGTGATCGTCTGCGCCTCAAGGTCGATCTCGATCCGCGCGTTGGATCCCTTCTCCGCGTCCTTCATCAGCACGTCAACCTGCTCTTGCGGCAACACGACGGGCAGGATGCCGTTCTTGAAGCAGTTGTTGTAGAAGATGTCGGCATAGCTGGGCGCGATCACACAGCGGATGCCGAAATCCTTGATCGCCCAGGGCGCATGTTCGCGGCTCGATCCGCAGCCGAAGTTGTCGCCGGCGACCAGAATTTCGGCCTCGCGATACTGCGGCTTGTTCAGGACGAAAGACGGGATTTCATTCCGGTCGTCGTCATAGCGCATCTCGTCGAACAGGTTCACGCCCAATCCCGACCGCTTGATGGTCTTCAGGAACTGCTTGGGGATGATCATGTCGGTGTCGATGTTGATCAGGGGCAGGGGGGCGGCAATGCCGCTCAGCTTGTCGAAGGTGTCCATTACATCATCTCCCGAACGTCAGTGAGGTGGCCTGTGATCGCGGCGGCGGCTGCCATCGCGGGGGACATCAGGTGCGTGCGACCGCCGCGGCCCTGACGACCTTCGAAGTTGCGGTTGCTGGTGGCCGCACAGCGTTCGCCGGGGGCCAGCTGGTCGGGGTTCATCGCCAGACACATGGAACAGCCCGCCATGCGCCATTCGAAACCGGCGTCGATGAAGATTTGCGCCAGACCTTCCTCCTCGGCCTGTGCGCGCACAAGGCCCGAACCGGGCACGACCATCGCGCGCGTCACGGTGATCTTCTTGCCCTTCAGGATCGCTGCCGCGGCGCGCAAATCCTCGATCCGGCCATTGGTGCAGGACCCGATGAAGACCGTGTCGATCTTGATGTCCGACAGTTTCATTCCTGCCGACAGGCCCATGTAGTCCAGCGAACGCTGTGCCGCATCCACCTTGCCGCCGGTGAAATCGCTGGCCGCAGGCACGGTCGCGGTGATCGGCAGCACGTCCTCTGGCGAGGTGCCCCAGGTGACGGAGGGTGCGATATCCTCGCCCTTCAGCGTCACGACCTTGTCCCAATGGGCGTCGTCGTCGGAATAAAGCGTCTTCCACCAGTTCATCGCCGCTTCCCACTGGGCGCCTTTCGGTGCGTGGGGACGGCCCTTGCAGTAGTCGAAGGTCTTCTGGTCAGGCGCGATCAGACCGGCGCGGGCGCCGCCTTCGATCGCCATGTTGCAGACGGTCATGCGGCCTTCCATCGACAGGTCGCGGATCGCTTCGCCACAATATTCGATGACATAGCCGGTGCCGCCGGCAGTGCCGGTCTTGCCGATGACGGACATGGTGATGTCCTTGGCGGTCACACCGGGCTTCAGCTTGCCGGTGATCTCGACCTTCATGTTCTTGCCCTTGCGCTGGATCAGCGTCTGGGTGGCAAGGACATGCTCGACCTCGCTCGTGCCGATGCCGTGGGCTAGCGCGCCGAAGGCACCGTGCGTTGCGGTATGCGAGTCGCCGCACACGACGGTCATGCCGGGCAGGGTCCAGCCCTGTTCGGGGCCGACGATGTGGACGATGCCCTGACGGACGTCGGACACGGGGTAATAGTGGATGCCGAATTCCTTGGCGTTGGTATCCAGCGCCTCGACCTGGATACGGCTGTCCTCGGTCATCGTCGCGGCATTGGCGCGGTCCAGCGTCGTCGGCACGTTGTGGTCCGGCACGGCGATGGTCTTGTCCGGCGCATGGACCGTGCGACCGGCCATGCGCAGACCTTCAAAGGCCTGCGGGCTGGTCACTTCGTGGACCAGATGACGGTCGATATACAAAAGGCAGGTGCCGTCCTCGGCCTCGTCGGCGACGTGGGCATCCCAGATTTTATCGTAAAGCGTCTTGGGGGACATAGGTCCTCTCCCATGAATAATGTGTGTGGGGCAGGCGGAAACAGGGCGCAGCTGCGCCCGCGCGCATCATAGATGGGCGAGGATCGTACGCGTCGCGCCAAAGAACCGCCAAGGCAGCCGTGCGCGATCGTCCATGTCGAATACCGGTTTCATGGCCAGTCAGATATACCCACAGGCCCTGTCCCGCAAGCGGAGTCGCAACGGTCAGGCCCACCACCGCCGCGCTTTGCGCAAAGCAGGTCAGCGATCATGCCGCACACGCGGGGGTTTCTTGCCGCTGGCGGGCATTGCATCCTACAACGGACAGGGACGCGGGGGATAAATCCGAATGGCATTGCACGAAGACCTGCTGGACACGACGCCCGACGCGCCGCTCGGCACACTCGTCGGTGTGTGGCACAGCCTTCTGGCACAGGCGGACAACGTCCTCGGCACGCTCTGGCGGCCCTGGGTCGGGTATCAGGTGCTGATCGCGCTGGCGATCTTTGCTGTGGCGCATGTGCTGCGCATGGGGCTGGCCCCCCGCCTGCACGCGTGGATGCGCGCCCGCGAAGGCTGGCCGATGTGGCGCATCCGCTGGCTGGTCGTGCTGCACAAGCGGCTGCGCAGTATCATCTTCGTCCTGCTGATCTGGCTGGTGATCGCCGCGATGCGAGAGGTGACATGGAACAGCCGCACCTATCAGCTTGCGATCATCGCGAACCTTGCGACTGCCTGGCTGATCGTGGCGCTGACCACGCGGCTGATCGCCAACCCCCTGCTGCGCAAGACCGTGCGCTACGGGGCGTGGATTTGGGTCACCCTGCGTATCCTCGGCCTGACCGACGCGTTCGAGCGTCTGCTGGACAACATCGCCTTTTCCATCGGCACCATGCGGATCTCGGCGCTGCTGGTGGTGCAGGCGATCCTGATCCTTGGCGTGCTGTGGGTCGGCGCGCGGTTCCTGTCGCGGACCGTGCGCAACCGGATCACCGGGAACGAGGATATCAGCCCGTCCATGCAGGTGCTGGCCGTCAAGGTCATGCAACTGCTGTTCTATGGCCTTGCGGTCTTCATCGGGCTCAAGGCGATCGGCATCGACCTGACCGGCCTTGCGGTGCTGTCGGGCGCGATCGGCGTCGGCCTTGGCTTCGGTCTGCAAAAGGTGGTGTCGAACCTCGTGTCGGGCGTGATCCTGCTGCTGGACAAGTCGATCAAGCCCGGCGACGTCATCAGCCTTGGCGATACCTTCGGCTGGATCAACTCGCTGGGCGCGCGCTACGTCAGCATCACGACCCGTGACGGCAAGGAATACCTGATCCCGAACGAGGATCTGATCACCGGTCAGGTGGTCAACTGGTCCCATTCCAACGATTTCGTGCGCCTCGACATCTACTTCGGCACCGCCTACGCCGACAACCCGCACACGGTCCGCAAGATCGCGATCGAGGCCGCGATGGCCGTGCCGCGCGTTCTGCAACAACGGCCCGCCGTCTGCCATATCGTGGGCTTCGGCGACAGTTCCGTCGACTACATCCTGCGCTTCTGGATTTCGGACCCCACCGGCGGCCTGACGAACATCCGCGGCAACGTCTATCTGGCGCTCTGGGATGCCTTTGCGGAACACGGCATCTCGATCCCGTTCCCGCAGCGAGAGGTCAAGGTCCTGCCGGAGTCCACCTTGCAGACCCGGCCGCTGAAGTAGGCCTGGCGCGTTCTGACGACAACGTGATGACGCGGCGTCAATCACGCGTTGCTCCGTCGTGCGGCGCGGTTAACTATACATTTGTGTAATGTTTAAAGGGTTTCCAATATGTTTTCCCGTGGTTCAACCGCGTCTGCGACGCTTTTGACGACCGTCGCCTCCATCATCCTCATCGGCACGTCTCACGCGGCCTCAGCACAGGCCTATCCGGCTGGCGGCGGTGCCGCGACCGGCACCGATGCCGTGGGCATCGGGTCGGGCGCCAACGCATCCGGCAACAACACCGTGGCCATCGGCAATGACTCTCTGGCCTCTGGTCAGGATGCGGTTGCCATCGGCGGCGACGATGCCGGCACCGGGGCACAGGCCATCGCACCATCGACGACCGCCGTCGGCGGAGAGAGCCTTGCCCAGAACCCCGGCGACAGCGCCTTCGGCTGGGAAGCCATGGCGATCGGCAACCGCTCGACCGCGCTGGGTCACCAGACCACGGCCGCCGGTGCGCAATCGGTCGCCGTGGGCGAGGACGCCTCGGCCACGGGCATCAGCGCGATTGCCATCGGCGGCAACAATGATGCCGACAATAATGGTGTCGTGGACGATGGCACGGGTGCCGTTGCCAATGGCAACGACGCCGTCGCCATCGGTGCGGCAGCCAGCGCACTGGGCAATTCGACCACGGCGCTGGGCGGCGAAAGCAGTGCCAACGGGGCCGGGGCGACCGCGATCGGCTGGCAGTCGAACGCCGTCGGCGCGCAGGCGCAGGCCTTCGGTCACCAGTCCACGGCGACCGGCGATCTGGCGCTTGCCATCGGTGAGGACAGCCGCGCGCTGGGCAATAACGCCACCGCCATCGGCAACCTGTCGACCGCCAACGGCATCGACGCGCTGGCGCTGGGCGATCAGGCCAATGCGGCAGGGAACTCCACCACGGCGCTTGGCGGTGAAAGCAATGCCACGACGCCCGGTGCCACGGCGCTGGGCTGGCAGGCCCGGGCCACGGGTGCCATGGGCACGGCCGTCGGCCACCAGTCCACGGCCTCGGGTGACCAGTCCTTTGCGGGTGGCGAGGATTCGGTGGCATCCGGCGTGAATGGCATCGCCATCGGCAATACCGCACTGGCCAGCGGCGCGGATGCCGTGGCCATCGGCGGCAACCGCGACGGTGCGACCGGGATGCAGACGATCGCCTCCGGCACCTCCTCGACCGCGGTCGGCGGGCAGTCGCAGGCCACCATGGCAGGTGCCACGGCCATCGGCTGGCGGGCGCAGGCCACCGGCGTCCGTGCGCAGGCCTTCGGTCACCTTGCCGTCGCCAGTGGCGAGCGGTCGACGGCCGTGGGCGAAAACGCGACCGCCTCGGGCCTGACGGCCTTGGCCTTCGGCAATCTCGCCACGGCCTCGGGCGCGAACTCCGTCGCCATCGGCAACGGGGCGCAGGCCACGCGCGACAATCAGGTCGTGGTCGGCACGGCGACCAATACCTACACGCTGCCCGGTGTCACCTCCGACGCCAGCCGGGATGCACAATCCGGCAGCGTGCGCCTTGTCACCTCGGATGCCAACGGCAACCTTGCCGTCAGCGACACGGACGTGACCGCCTTCGCCAGCATCGGCCAGACGCTGGCGTCGCAGGGCAGTTCCATCGCGGCACAGGGTGCGCAGATCCAGCGCAACCGCAACGACATCCTGGACAACCGCGATGGCATCGCGATGGCCATGGCGCTGGAGGTGCCCTACGTCCCCGTCGACCGCCAGTACGCGGTTTCGGGCGGCTTGGGTGCATTCGACGGCGCGACGGCCTTTGCGATGTCCGGCGCGTTCCGGATCAACACCAACACGCAGGTCGATGCCGGCGTGACCTATGGCTTTGATCGTCAGAAGGTCGGCGGTCGTGTGGGTGTCAGCTACTCGTGGTAATCACAGACAAATTGCGAAACCGTGCAACGCCGTGGCTTCTGGCCACGGCGTTTGCCGCTGTCCTCACCCTGCCCGCCACGGCCCAGCAGACCCCGCAGATCGAGGAAAGCTTTGCCGTCGCCCTGATCCGCGACGCCCTGCTGGCGGTCAATCAGGCGAACTGGACCGGCAATTACACGACCCTGCGCGACTATGCCTCCACCTCGTTCCACGATGCCAACACGGCGACGGATCTGGCGATCCTGCTGCAACGGGTGCGGTCCGAGGCGCTGGACCTGCTGCCCGTCCTCTCCGTCGCTCCGGTGATCCAGCGCAGCGACGTGTCGCTGGATCAGCGAATCATCCGCCTGTCGGGCTATTTCCCGCTGGACCCGCGGTCCATCACCTTCGATCTGGAGTTCGTGAACGAAAACGCACGCTGGCTGATCTATGGCCTGTCCGTCGGCGCGTTCGAAACGTCGGCGCCACAGGTCACGGTTGACACGCCCCCCGCATCGGACTAACGCCCCGCCTTCGGTTGTTGAAATTTTGTGGGAGACCCCCTAGGTTTCAATCAGGCCTTGCACCGGGGCCACCCGTCCGGTGCTTTTCATCGGAGGACGATGCACTGTCTCTTTCCACCTCGGCAGCATCCGCTGCCACCCAAGGGGCCCACGCTGTGAAGGCGGCGGCTTCTTACGACAGCGACCAGCTGCTTGACGCAATCCTGACATCACTGGACGACGACAAGGCCGAAGAGGTTGTAAAGATCAACCTGCGCGGCAAGTCGGAAATGGGCGACTGGATGGTGATTGCCTCCGGCCGGTCCACGCGCCAGGTCTCGGCCATGGCCGAACATCTGACAGACAAGCTCAAGCAGGATTATGGCCTGATCACCAAGACCGAAGGCAAGGATACCGGCGACTGGGTCCTGATCGACACCGGCGACGTGATCGTCCACCTGTTCCGGCCCGAAGTGCGCGAATTCTACCAGCTGGAAAAGATGTGGACCCCGGGAAGCCAGGATTTCCTGACCGTGGATCCGTCCAAGGCCCCCTGATGCGCCTGCGCATCTGCGCGGTGGGCCGCCTGCGCGGCGGCCCCGAGGCTGCGCTGATTACCGACTACCTGACCCGATTCGACCGGACGGGCCGTGCGCTGGCGCTTGGCCCGGCAGAGGTCGTGGAGGTCGAGGACAAGAAGGGCGGCGGCATGGCCGGAGAGGCCGCTTTGCTGTCGAAAGTGGTGCCTGACGGCGCGCTGCTTTGCGTGCTGGACGAGCGCGGCAAGGTGATGACATCCCCCGATTTCGCGGCCCAGCTGGGCGGCTGGCGCGATCAGGGGCGGCAGGACGTCGCCTTCGTCATCGGTGGCGCCGACGGTATCGACCCCTCCTTGCGCGACCGGGCCGATGCGGCGCTGTCGTTTGGCAAGATGGTCTGGCCGCACATGCTGGTGCGGGTGATGCTCGCGGAACAGCTTTACCGTGCCGCGTCCATTCTGGCGGGATCGCCCTATCATCGGGTGTAGGAGCCTCCGGCGGGAGTATTTTCAGAAAAAGCGAGGCGGCTTCAGAGGCGCGCGACGGCTTTCGCGACTTCCAGTCCCAGCGTCTGATGTGTCGCTGCGTTGTAATGCACGCCGTCCTGCGGGCTGACGGCGATGTGCTGTCCGGCGTCCAGAAACCCGACGTTCCAGGTCCGGGCCAAGGATGCGTAAAGCGGCGGCAGCGCCAGTGATTTGGTCGCGCCGCCAAAAAAAACCTGTGCGATGGGACCTTGTTCCAGCACCGGCGGCGGGCAGATCAGCAGCACCTTGAACCCGCCGTGCCGGGTCTGCATCGGCTCGCCGCAGGCGATGGCAAGCAAGCCTGCGATACCCGCGGTGATCCCCTCTGGGGTCAGGCCAAAATGCGCCTTGCAGTCGTTGGTGCCCAGCATGATCGTCAGCCCGTCGATGGGGCCGTGGCTTTCCAGCGCGATGCGCAGGCCAAGCTGACCGTTCATATGGGCGCCCATTTCCGGGTCCGTCAGGGGGCAGGCGGTGCGGCCCGGCAGCCCTTCCTCGATCAACTCGCAGCCCAGTTCGGCCGCCATGACCTGCGGCCAGCGCGTTGTGGCATCGTGGCGGGCATAGACGCCCCGCGTCACGATGGGGGGGCGTGCCGTGGGTATTGCTGTCGCCGAAGGTCATTATGGTGCGCATCATGGCGCCGACGCTAGGCCTTGCGGCCAAGTCGGGCAATCCCCCTTGGCCTTTGCGCTGCGCGCCCACATATAGGGGACAACGACGGATCAAGGAGACAGCGATGCAAATTCTGGGCCAGACACCGGCAAAACCTGCCGCAAGCGCGCACATCAAGGACGGAACCGACGACAGCTTTATCGCCGATGTCGTGGAAATGTCGATGACGGTGCCTGTGATCGTCGACTTCTGGGCGACCTGGTGCGGGCCGTGCAAGACCCTCGGCCCGGCGATCGAGGCTGCCGTGACCAAGGCCGATGGCCGGGTGAAGCTGGTCAAAATCGACGTCGACGCGAACCCCGGATATTCCGGGCAGCTGCGCGTGCAGTCGATCCCCACGGTCTATGCCTTCTGGCAGGGCCAGCCGGTCGACGGCTTTCAGGGCGCCTTGCCCCCGTCCGAGGTGAACGCCTTCGTCGAGAAGACCGCCGCACTCGGTGGCGAGGCCGAGGACAACGGTCTGGCCGATGCAATCACGGCCGCGCAGGAGATGCTGGACGAAGGTGCGGCCGCCGATGCCGCCGAAACCTTTGCCGCGATCCTGCAGGAAGATCCCAATAGTGCCGCCGCCTATGCGGGCCTCGTGTCGGCGCATCTGGCGCTGAACGATCTGGGCCAAGCCGAAGCGATCCTGAACGGCGCCCCCGCCGAGATCAGCACCGATCCGGCCCTGGAGGCTGTTGCCGCCCGCATCGCCCTGCTGCGCGAAGCCGAGAGCGCCGGCCCCGTGGCAGAGCTTGAGGCGAAACTCGCCGCCGACGAGACCGATCACCAGACCCGCCTTGACCTTGCGACGGCCCTGCACGCCAGCGGGCGCAGCCAGGAGGCGGTGGATCACCTGCTGGACCTGTTCCGCCGGGACCGCGAGTGGAACGACGGGGCCGCCAAGACCCAGTTGTTCAAGGTTTTCGACGCCCTGCCGCCGAAGGATCCGATCGTCCTGACCGGACGGCGCAAACTGTCGTCAATGATATTTGCCTGATCCGCGGTGCGGGCTAGATGGAACGGCATCATGATATCATCAGCTGACCTTCCCGACGCCATCCCGATCTTTCCGCTTCCCGGCGCCTTGCTGCTGCCGCGGGGGCGGTTGCCGCTGCACATCTTCGAACCGCGATACCTGCAGATGATCGAGGATGCGATGAAGACGCAGACCCGTCTGATCGGGATGATCCAGCCCTATGATGCCCCCGGCCAGGCCGGCAAGCTGCACAGCATCGGCTGCGCAGGGCGGCTGAACGCCTTCACCGAAACCGACGACGGCCGCTACATGATCACGCTGTCGGGCGTGTCCCGGTTCCGCGTGACCGAAGAGGTCGAGGGGTTCACCCCCTACCGCCGCTGCAAGGTGAAATGGTCCGGGTTCGAACGTGATCTGGGCCGGCCAGAGCACGACGCCGACTTTGACCGCGCGGTCTTCATGGAAGCGCTGGGCCGCTTTTTCGAAGATCAGGGCCTGAAGACCGATTGGGAATCGCTGGGCGAGGCCGAGGACGAGTTGCTGATTAACTCGTTGTCCATGCTCTGCCCCTTCCCGCCAGAGGACAAGCAGGCCCTGCTGGAAGCGCCGAGCCTGTCGACCCGGCGCGAAACCCTGATGACGCTGATCGAATATTCCCTGCGTGGCGGCGATGACGAGGTGATGCAATGACCGAGACGCCTTTCGACCCCCGCATGCTGGAATCGCTGATCTGCCCGCGGACGCAGGGACCTTTGCGCTATGACGCCGAACGGCAGGAACTGGTCAGCAAGGCCGCCCATCTGGCGTTTCCCGTGCGCGACGGCATTCCCGTGATGCTGGTGGACGAGGCGCGGGTGCTGGACGACTAGCGCATCAGCCGCGGCAGATCGCCGGTTAGGCCCGCCGCTTCGCGGATGAACCGCCGCCGCAGTCCCGGCATCGCGTTGATCGCACCCATGCCAAGGTCACGCAATCCGCGCAGCACCGGGTTGTCGTTGGAAAACAGCCGGTTGAAAGCATCCGTGGCGATTGCCAGCCGCGTCGCCTCGAACCTGCGCCAGACCTGATAGCGGTCCAGCACGACCGCGCTGCCGATATCCTCGCCGCGCATCCGCGCATCCTCCATCACCTGTGCCAGCGCCGCGACATCGCGCAATCCGGCGTTCAGGCCCTGACCCGCGATCGGGTGGATACCGTGGGCGGCATCGCCCACCAGCGCCGTGCGCGGTGCGATCAGACTGTCCGCCAGCGTCAGGCCAAGGGGGTAGGAAAACCGCTGCCCGACCAGACGGATTTCGCCCAGGAACGACCCGAAGGCCGGTCGCAGCGCGGCCAGAAAGCCGCCATCGTCACGCGCCAGGGTGGCGCGGGCGCGGTCGGCCTGCTCGCTCCAGACCACGGAACTGCGGTTGCCGGTCAGCGGTAGGATCGCCAGCGGACCGCCGGGCATGAAGAATTGATGCGCCACGCCATGATGCGGCAGGTCGTGTTCCACCGCGCAGACCAGCGCGATCTGGTCATAATCCCAGCCGGTCCGCTTGATCCCCGCCCGCTTGGCCACGCCGCTGGTGCGTCCGTCGCAGCCGACCAGCAGCCGCGCGGCAAGGGTGTCGTCACCGTCCAGCGTCACCGTGACGCCGCCGCCGGTGACGGCCTGCGCCATGACGCTGCGCCCGGTCAGGTGGGTGATACGGTCCTGCGCCCCGATCGCATCCAGCAGGGCCGCGCGCAGATGGCGGTCTTCCACCAGCCAGCCCATCGGGCCTTCCTCGATTTCGGCGTGGTCGAAATGCATCATCCAGGGGCTTGCGCCTTCACCGGCGCGGCCGTCGGTCACCTTGATGTCCAGCATCGGCTGGGCGTCGGGTTTCACCGCGTCCCAGACCCCCACGCCGCGCAGCAGGCGCATGGACCCCAGCGCGATGGCATAGGCGCGCCCGTCGAAATCGCGGTCGCGGTGCGTGTCCGGCGTCACCGCGTCGATCACGGTCACCCGAAACCCGGACTGTGCGGCGGCCAGTGCCAGCACCGGGCCGTTCAGCCCGCCACCGACGATGATGATGTCTGTGTGTTCCATGGCCTGACATATGGGCGTCCGGGCGGGATTGTCCATGCGGTGCGGGGTCGCTAGCGTGGCGCTGCAATCCAAGGAGTGACGATGATGGACGACTGGCGCTGGATGACCGCAACCGCCCTTGGCGAAGGGATCGCCGATGGCACCATCGACCCGGTGACCCTGACCGAGACCTACCTTGACGCCATCGCCGCCCATCCGATGCGCGACCGCATCTATGCCCGCGTCACGGCGGACCGCGCCCGGGCCGAGGCGCAGGCCGCGTCCAAGCGTGCCAAGGCCGGTCTGCGGCGCGGCCCTCTCGACGGCGTGCCGATCAGCTGGAAGGATCTTTTCGATACGGCCGGTGTCGCGACAGAGGCCGGCACGCGCCTGATGGCGGGCCGCACGCCGGGTCGTGATGCAGAGGTGCTGCGCAACGCCACCGCGGCGGGCCTCGTCTGCCTTGGCAAGACTCACCTGTCGGAAATCGCCTTTTCCGGTCTTGGCCTGAACCCGATGACGGCGACGCCGCCCAATGTGAATGACCCCGACGCGGTGCCGGGCGGGTCGTCCTCGGGGGCCGCCGCGTCCGTCGCCTTCGGCCTCGCCGCCGCGGGCATCGGGTCCGACACCGGCGGGTCGGTGCGCATCCCGTCGGCGTGGAACGACATCACCGGCTTCAAGACGACCCACGGGCGGCTGTCGCTGGCTGGCACCGTGCCGCTCTGCCTGACCTTCGACACCGTCGGCCCGCTCTGCCGGTCCGTGCAGGACGCCGCCCTCTTGACCGCCGCACTGGAAGGGTCGCAAGCCCCCGACCTGCGCCACGCGACTGGCCCCCTGCGCCTTGCGATCCTCGATACCGTGGCGATGGACGATGTGCGGGACGCACCACTGGCAGGCTTCACTGCCGCCACCGACCGACTGCGCGACGCAGGTGCGCAGATCACCCACCTCAGCGTCCCCGACCTGACCGAGGCGTTCGCCTTCGCCGGCCCGCTTTACACCGCAGACAGCTGGGCGTGGTGGCGCGACCGGATCGCGGCCGACCCCGACGCGATGTTCCCGCAGATCTATGAACGGATCAGCGCCGGGGCGGATGTGAAGGCCGCCGATTACATCGCCGCATGGTCCACCCTGCGCCGCATCCGCGCAACATACGCCGCCGCCACCGCCGCCTTTGATGCCGTCATCATGCCGACCGCGCCGATCCTGCCGCCGCATGCGCAGCGCCTTCTGGACGATGCCGACTACTACAAGGCGGAAAACCTGCTGGCCCTGCGCAATACCCGCGTCGCCAACCTGATGGACCTGCCCGCCGTGACCCTGCCGACCGGCACGCCGTCCTGCGGCATCATGCTCTGCGGTCACACCGGGCAGGACGACCGCCTGCTGCGCGTCGCAGCGGTGGCAGAGGCGGCGCTGGCCTGATCACGCGGCGCAACCGAAATGACACAATTTGCACCGATCCCCCTTGGTTTGGGGGGTAACCCGCTGGACAGCCACATCACGTAGCGGCTACCCTGACCCCAAGCGGGGCGCTTTATGATCCCGTAACGAGGCAGTGATGGATTTCCCCAAGCGGTTTGCGAACCTTCCGGTTGCGACGTGGCCCCGACTCCGTGGCCTGCTGGACTCTGTCCAGCCCGGCGGCGATCCCATCAACATGACCATCGGCGACCCGCAGCACCCCATGCCGCCCTTTCTGGCTGACGCGATGGCCGCCCAGATCGCAGGCTTCGGCGGCTATCCCAACAACGACGGCAGCCCCGCGCTGCTCGACGCGATCTCGCGCTGGCTGCACCGCCGCTATGGCGTGACTGTCGCCACGACAGAGATCATGGCCCTGAACGGCACACGCGAAGGCCTCTACAACGCCGCCATGGCGCTGTGCCCCGAAACCAAGAACGGCCAGACGCCCGTCATCCTGACGCCGAACCCCTTCTATCAGGTCTACGCCGTTGCGGCCCTCTCTGTCGGTGCCGAACCCGTCTATCTGCCTGCCACGATCGACACCGGCCACCTGCCGGACTTCGACGCGGTGCCGGACGACGTGCTGGACCGCACCGCCATCGCCTATATCTGCTCTCCTGCAAACCCGCAGGGCGCCGTGGCGACCGAAGACTACTGGCGCAGCCTGATCGGCCTTGCCGAAAAGCACGATTTCAAGATCTTCGCCGACGAATGCTATTCCGAGATCTGGCGCGACACGCCCCCCGTGGGCGCGCTGCAGGTGGCACAGGCGATGGGCGCCGACCCCGACCGCGTGGTGATCTTCCACTCGCTGTCCAAGCGGTCGAACCTCGCGGGCCTGCGCTCCGGCTTCTGCGCCTCCGGCCCGCGCAACATCGCTGCGATCCGCGCCCTGCGCGCCTACGCCGGCGCGCCACTGCCCGGCCCGGTGCAGGCGGTCTCGGCCCTCGTCTGGGACGACGAGGATCACGTCACAGCCTCCCGCGCGCTCTACATCGAGAAATTCGAGATCGCCGACCGCATCCTCGGCAACGTGCCGGGATACCGCAGCCCAGAGGCCGGGTTCTTCCTCTGGCTGCCGGTCGCGGACGGCGAACGGGCGGCGCTGGACCTGTGGTCCAAGACGGGCGTGCGCACGCTGCCCGGCGCCTACCTGTCCCGCGACGCAGGCGGCGCGAATCCCGGCGCAGATTACATTCGGGTGGCCCTTTGCGGCCCCAAGGACGACGTAGAGCGCGGTCTGACCCGCCTGCGCGACACGCTTTACCAGTGAGGAACGGCAAGATGGCATCCTATCAGACACGGCACCGCGATCCGCTTCTGGACAGCGAGACCCAGGCCGCGCTTGAACGCCGCAGCCGGGAACTGCTGGGGATCGCCCTGATCGTGCTGGGCCTCGTGGTCGCGATGATCTGCTTCAGCTACTCGCCCACCGATCCGTCGTGGATTTCCGCCAGCGACGCACCGGTGCAGAACTGGCTGGGCCTCTTCGGTGCCGCCACCGCCGCCCCGCTGATGATGATCGTGGGCAAGGGCATCTGGACCCTGCCGTTCGTCCTGATCGCCTGGGGCACGCGCTTCGTGCTGCACCGTGGGTCCGACCGGGCCATGGGCCGCGTGGTCTACATCCCCGTCGTCATCGCCGCCGCCTCGCTTTACGCCGCCTCCTTACCGCGCGGCATCGACTGGCCCGCGAACTTCGGCATGGGGGGCCTCTTCGGCGACACCGTGCTGGGCATGGCGCTGACGATCCTGCCGCTGGGCCCCGTCATCGGCGTCAAGCTGCTGTCGCTGCTGCTGGGCGGTGCCACCGTGGCTCTGCTGGCCTTCGGTCTGGGCTTTACCCGGCCAGAGCTGCGCACCGGTCTGCGCTTCGTGCTGATGGGCACCGTGATGATCTACGACATGCTGCTGGGCCTGATCGGGCGCGGCACGGTCCGCGCCACGCAGGCCGCAGTCGCCGCCCGCAGCAGCATGGCGGCCCGGATGCAGGACCGCGCCGACGCCCGCGCCACGCGCCCGGTGGAACCGCCCGTCGATACCCGCGCTGTTCCCGCCGCGCGCCCCCGCCCGGTCATGGCCCACGATGGCCCCCGCAAGATGCCCCCGATCATCCGCGCCGATGGCAGCTACGTCGACCCGCAACCCGCGCCCCAGACTCCCGCCCCCGCGCCAGAGGCGCAGGCGCACCGCAAGATGCCGGGCATCGGCGGCATGCTCCGCCGCGCCGCGCCGGAACCGGAACTGGTCGAGGCTGACGTCTTCGATCACGACCTCGACGCACCGACCGACGACCGCGTGCGCAGCCGGATCACCGACGCCATCAAGTCCCGCGTCATGCCCAAGCCGCAGCCCGAACCGCATCCCGTCACCGGCATCCGGATCGAACCCTCGCTGACTGCCGGCAAACGCCCCCGCCCGCTGATCCTGCCGTCGGTCCCGCCGCTGACGGCGGCCGCCGCCCCGCAGCAGGTCTGGCAGGACGACGCAGACCTGCTGATCGACGACACGCCGGATGTCGACACACAGGAATTCGACGCGCAGGATTTCGCCGCGCAGGACGAAGACGACATGCCGCCGCCCGCAACCGCCCCCGCCGTCTATCAGCGCAGCCCCATGCCCCGGACAGAGGCACCGTCCCTGACCGCCGAACCCCTGTTCGACCCCGAGGCCCCGCGCCCCGCGATTCCCACGCAGGCCCCGAAAAAGGCCGTCGTGCAGCACGGCATGAACCGCGCCACGATGCCCAGCAAACAGGCGCGGGCCGAGGCGCAGCCCTCCCTCACCTTCGAGGAAAAATACGCCGACTACGAACACCCGCCGCTGAACCTGCTGACCAACCCGTCGGAAATCAAACGCCACGTGTTGTCCGACGAGGCGCTGGAACAGAATGCCCGCATGCTGGAAAGCGTGCTCGACGACTACGGCGTGAAGGGCGAAATCGTCTCGGTTCGTCCCGGCCCCGTCGTCACGATGTACGAACTCGAACCGGCACCGGGCCTCAAGGCGTCGCGCGTCATCGGTCTGGCCGACGACATCGCGCGCTCCATGTCCGCGCTCTCCGCCCGCGTGTCGACCGTTCCGGGCCGCACCGTGATCGGCATCGAACTGCCGAATGAAAACCGCGAAAAGGTCGTCCTGCGCGAAATCCTCTCGGCCCGCGATTTCGGCGACAGCAACATGAAACTCCCCCTGGCGCTGGGCAAGGACATCGGCGGCCAACCCATCGTCGCCAACCTCGCCAAGATGCCTCACTTGCTGATCGCAGGGACCACCGGCTCCGGTAAATCCGTGGCCATCAACACCATGATCCTGTCGCTCCTTTACAAGCTGACGCCGGAAGAATGCCGGATGATCATGATCGACCCCAAGATGCTGGAACTCTCCGTCTACGACGGCATCCCGCACCTGCTCTCCCCCGTCGTCACAGACCCTAAAAAGGCTGTTGTGGCCCTGAAATGGGTCGTGGGAGAGATGGAGGAGCGCTACCGCAAGATGTCCAAGATGGGCGTGCGCAACATCGACGGCTACAACGGCCGCGTGAAAGAGGCGCTCGCCAACGACGAACTCTTCAGCCGGACCGTGCAGACCGGGTTTGACGATGAAACCGGCGAACCGGTGTTCGAAACCGACGAGTTCAAACCCGTCGTGCTGCCCTACATCGTCGTCATCGTGGACGAGATGGCCGACCTGATGATGGTCGCCGGCAAGGAAATCGAGGCCTGCATCCAGCGCCTCGCCCAGATGGCCCGCGCCTCCGGCATCCACCTCATCATGGCGACGCAGCGTCCCTCCGTTGACGTCATCACCGGCACGATCAAGGCCAACTTCCCGACCCGGATTTCCTTCCAGGTGACTTCGAAAATCGACTCCCGCACCATCTTGGGCGAAATGGGCGCCGAACAGCTGCTGGGCATGGGCGACATGCTCTACATGGCAGGCGGCTCCAAGGTCACGCGCGTCCACGGGCCGTTCTGTTCCGACGAGGAAGTCGAGGAAATCGTCAACTTCCTCAAATCCTTCGGGCCGCCCGAATACATGTCCGGCGTCATCGAAGGCCCTGACGAGGATACCGAAAGCAGCATTGATGCGGTGCTCGGCCTCGCCGACGGATCGGATCTGGAAAACGCGCTTTACGACACGGCGGTCGCCATCGTCATCAAGGACCGCAAGTGTTCCACCTCCTACATCCAGCGCAAGCTCGCGATCGGCTACAACAAGGCCGCGCGCCTGGTCGAGCAGATGGAGGATCAGGGCGTGGTCAGCTCCGCCAACCACGTCGGAAAACGCGAAGTCCTCGTCCCCGAACAGCACTGACCGGTCCGTCTTCTTCTGGTCGAAAATACTTTCGGGGGGAGTCGCGGCACGCGGCGGGGGGCAGACAGCCCCCCTCTGCCCTTTGCCAAGACCCGCGAAAGGGTGTCTAACGATCCCGCAACAGGGACGTGACACATGACCGATTACTACACCCCCACCGGCGGCCTGCCGCCGCAGACCGATCTGCTGACCGACCGCGCCGTCTTCACCGAGGCCTATGCGGTGATCCCCAAGGGGACCCTGCGCGACATCACGACCAGTTTCCTGCCGCACTGGCGCAAGATGCGCATGTGGGTCATCGCCCGCCCGATGACCGGCTTTGCGGAAACCTTCAGCCACACGATCACCGAAGTCGCCCCCGGCGGCGGCTCTGATACTCCCGAAACAGACCCTGCGGCACAGGCCGTGCTCTTCGTCGTTGCGGGGCACGCCGAACTCACCATCGGCGATCAGACCCACCTGCTGTTCCCCGGCTCCTACGCCTATCTGCCCGCCGGTTGCGCATGGTCCTTCGCCAACGACCACGACGCGCCCTGCACCTTCCACTGGATCCGCAAGGCCTATGTCGCCGTCGACGGCATCGCCCCGCCGGAGCCTTTCGTGACCCAGGACGCCGACGCCCCGGTGATCGAGATGGCCGGCACCAATGGTGCGTGGTCCACGACCCGCTTCGTCAGCCCCGCGGACATGGCCCACGACATGCACGTCAACATCGTCAACTTCCAGCCCGGCGGCACGATCCCCTTCATGGAAACCCACGTGATGGAACACGGCCTTTATGTTCTGCAGGGCAAGGCCGTCTACCGCCTGAACCGCGACTGGGTCGAGGTCGAGGCGGGCGATTACATGTGGCTGCGCGCCTTCTGCCCGCAGGCCTGCTATGCGGGCGGGCCGGGGCCGTTCCGCTATCTGCTCTACAAGGATGTGAACCGGCAGATGCCGCTGACCCTGCGCTGACATGCGGATCCTGATCAACGGCTTCGGCCGCATCGGCCGCACGATCCTGCGGCAACTGCTGACGACCCGCACCGATACGGGCATCGAAGTCGTGGGCATCAACGACATCGCACCGCTGGACATCTGCGCCTACCTCTTCGGCTATGACAGCGTGTTCGGCCCGTTCCCGCAGGTCGTGTCCGCCGCCAGCGGTGCGCTGATGGTGGGCGACAGCACCTTTGCCTTCACACAGTCCCGGGACCTGTCGACCCTCGATCTGCGCGGCGTCGATCTGGTCCTCGAATGCACCGGCATCGCCCGCACCTCCGACATCGCCAGGCGCGGCCTGACGGCGGGGGCAGGGGCGGTCCTGATCTCCGGCCCGTCGCCTGCGGCAGAGGTGACGGTGGTGCTGGGCGCCAACGACGCCGCCTTAGGCGACGCACGCATCGTGTCGAACGCCAGCTGCACCACGAACGCTCTCGCCCCGATCGTCAAGCATCTGCACGCCGCACTGGGGATCACCGCGGCGCATATGACGACGATCCACTGCTATACCTCCAGCCAGCCGATGACCGACGCCCCCCGCGGCGATTTCGCCCGCAGCCGGGCGGGCGCGCTGTCGATGGTGCCGACCACGACCAGCGCGACGGAACTGGTGACTGAAGTGGTGTCGGAACTGGCCGGTCGGATCACCGGTGCGGCCGTGCGCGTGCCGGTCGCCAGCGTATCCTGCATCGACCTGACGGCGACGGTCAGCCGGGCGGTCACGACCGACGCATTACATGCGGTGCTGCGGCAGACCGATCCGGCGCTGATCGGGACGACGGACCTGCCGCTGGTCTCCTCCGACCTGCGCGCGCGGCCCGAATCGCTGGTTGTCGCGCTGCCGGAATGTTTTGCCACCACCGATCACCAGATCCGGGTGTTCGGCTGGTACGACAACGAATGGGGTTTTTCGGCGCGCATGATCGACATGGCCCTGCGCATGGGCGGGCGTTGACAGGGGCAGATTGAGGTGCCCCCGGAAAACGGGACACGGACGTCAGCGCCGATTTGCCGTCTGCCGAACTTCACCACGACAGCGATCGAAGATGTCGAACCGCATGCAACGGGGCCCTGAATTCAAGGTGAAGGTGGCGCTTGAGGCGCTGAAAGGCGGGGCGACCCTGTCGGAACTGGCGGTCCGGTTTGGTATTCATGCCTCCCTTCGTGCGCCGCCTCTTGTGATCTTGCTGCGCAAAACCCTGCCGGGCCGTGGATCGGACTGACCCGGCCCCCCGGTCATCCCTCGTTCAGACCGAGGGTCGGCCGGTTCGTGCCATGGTGCCCAATTTTGGACCGTCCGTGCCACTTCCCTTGGTCGCTTCAGACAACAGATCCCGTTGCCGCGGGCGGAAAACCGTAAAACCTGTTGACAGATCAGCGCCGCGACCGTCCTTTATCTTTTTGCACGGTCCTGCGTGCCGCAGGTTGCGATCCCCGGAGGAGGATCGCGCCATGCGTTATTATTGGGGGGAGATAAGATGGCCGATACCAAAGGCGGTGCGTTGGGCTTTTTGCACAAGAGCCACATCGTTGCGAAACCAGGCTACAACCGCTGGCGCGTCCCGCCGGCATCCATCGCCATCCACCTGTGCATCGGCTCTGTCTATGCATGGTCGGTGTTCAACCCACCCCTGACGCGGGAACTGGGCGTGGTGGCGTCGAGTGCCGACGACTGGAGCCTGAGTTCCGTCGTGTGGATCTTTTCCGTGGCGATCGTCTTCCTCGGGCTTGCGGCCGCCTTTGCGGGCAAGTGGCTGGAAGACGTCGGGCCGCGGATGGTGGGCGTGGTGGCAGCCTTTCTCTGGGGCGGCGGTTTCATCATCGGATCGTTCGGCATCTCGGCGCATCAGCTGTGGCTGGTCTATCTGGGGTACGGCGTCCTCGGCGGCTGCGGATTGGGGCTGGGATACGTCTCGCCGGTCTCGACGCTGATCCGCTGGTTCCCTGACCGGCGCGGTCTCGCGACGGGCATGGCGATCATGGGCTTTGGCGGCGGCGCGATGATCGCGGCACCGGTGCAGGGCTGGCTTCTCGCAAAATTCCAAAGCGCGCCGACGTTTCTGGGCGCACAGGACGCGATCCAGACCGTTGTCGAAAACGGCCGGGTCATGGCCGAAACGGCGGCGGGCCAGGTCGAGGTCGTGGTCGCATCGGCCGCACAGGCCGCATCCTTTGGCGGCGAGGCGGGACTGTATCAGGTTGGCACCGGCAATACCGGTGCAGCACAGACGTTCCTGACGCTGGGCGTGGTCTATTTCATCGTGATGATCATCGCCTCGTTCCAGTATCGCGTCCCCGCACAGGACTGGAAACCCGAAGGCTGGGTGCCCAAACCGGTCGCATCGGGCATGGTGTCGCGCAACAATGTCGACATCGATCAGACGCTGAAGACACCGCAGTTCTGGCAGTTGTGGGTCATGCTGTGCTTTAACGTCACAGCGGGCATCGGCGTGATCGGCGTGGCCAAGACCATGATGTCCGAAATCTTCGGGTCGGTGATGCCGCTGGTCGTGACGGCGGGTTTTGCATCGACCTACGTCCTGATGATCTCGGTCTTCAACATGGTGGGACGGTTCTTCTGGGCGTCGACGTCGGATTACATCGGCCGCAAGGCGACCTACATGTGCTTCTTCGTGTTGGGCACGGCGCTCTACCTGTCGATCCCGTTCTTCGCCACCAGCGTCGCGACGAATCCGTCGCTGATCTATCTGATCGGGTTCTATGCGGCGACGATGATCATCTTTTCGATGTATGGCGGCGGCTTCGCGACCATTCCGGCCTACCTCGCGGACATGTTCGGCACCATGCACGTCGGCGGCATTCACGGGCGCCTGCTGACGGCATGGTCCACGGCGGGCGTGCTTGGACCGCTTGCGATCACGTCCCTGCGGCAGATGTCCGTGACGAACGCGATCAACGACCTTGCGGCCCGGGTCGATCCCGCCAGCTTTACCCAGACGTTCGGTGCACCGCTGGCGCAATTGGACCAGCTCGTCGCGGCCAAAACCGTGACCATCGCAAGATTGATGGAGATCGCTCCGGCGGGCACCATCGACCCGACCTCGTCGCTGTATAATACCACGATGTATTGCATGGCGGCGCTTCTTGTGGTGGCGTTTTTCGCCAACCTGTTCATGCGGCCCGTGAAATCAGTGCACCATCACGAGGTCCGGACCGCAGAGGCTGTCCCCGGCGAATGACCTGACACCACCGGCATTCCCATGCCGGTGGTGCGCCAGCATCGGTCAATCGAAGGCGTCCCCTGACGGGTCCGGCGCGCGTCGGACCCAAACCTCGCCTACAGGGCTGAAGGGCGCGTCTTTCCCCTACACAATAGTCCTTCCGACGTAAGTTTGATTGACGCAGGACGGACGCTTCACGATAGTCGACGTCACGTAAACTTTTTCAGGAGACATCAGATGGCTTGGACGAAACCGATCATCCGCGAAATCGAATGCGGTATGGAAATCAACATGTATGGCCCCGACAGCGAAGAAGACGCCGGCGGCGTCTTGTTCTGAAAGACCGATGTGCGCGGCAATGTCTTGCGTGACGTTCCGCGCACATCTCATGACAACCGCCGGTCATGGCGGCTGCGGTAGATTTAGCGGCGCGACCTCATTCGAGGTGCGCGACGAAATACGACAGCGTCTGCATGTCCTCATCCGATAGGGCGGACGCCACTTCGACCATGGCGGCACGGTCGCCAATCCGGCGTTCTGCCTTGTAATCGCCAAGCGCCTTCAGGACGTATTGTTCGCGCTGATTGCGCAGCGGCGGCATCTGGTGGCCGCCCAGATAGTCCGCACCGTGACAGGTATTGCAGCGATGCTCTTCAGCCAAAGCGGCCCCGGCGTCCATCCGGGCCTGATCCGGCGTGTCCTCGGGTGCGGCCTGTGGCGGCAGTGATCCGATCCACTCGGATGCCGCACGCAGATCGTTATCGCTGAAATCCGCGACCATGCCGTTCATGATCTCGTTTTCACGCTGGCCTTCACGGAAGGCTACAAGTTGCAGCAACGCATAATAGGCATCGATACCGCCCAATGCGGGCACGTCGGCCTCGGCCTCGGCCTCTTCGCCGTGGCAGGCGATGCAGCTGTCTTTCATCGTCTCGAACTGATCCTGAGCGATGGCTGGCGTGACGAGGCCGGCGCAAAGCGCCGACCCCGCAAATGTGACAAGCCGCTTATTCATCGTGGCTGATACGCCAGATGGCGCCATTCCAGTCATCCGACACCAGCATCGATCCGTCCGGCATCGTGGCGACATCGACAGGGCGACCAACATACTGATTGTCGACGATGAAGCCGGTCAGGAACGGCTCGGTGCGCCCAATCTTGGCGTCGCCGTCCAGATAGGCCACGGCCACTTCGGCGCCGGCCTTTTCGGTCCGGTTCCAGGGGCCGTGCTTGGCGATAAAGATCTGACCCTTGTAGTCATCCCCGAACATGTCGCCCTCGTAAAAGCGCATGCCAAGCGGCGCGGTGTGCGGCCCAAGCAGTGCGACCGGATCGGTGAATTCACTGCACTCATGACCCCAGCCGAATTCCGGATCGGTAAACAGCCCGTTGTGGCAATAGGGGAAACCAAAGTCCTGACCTTCTTCGGTCAGCACGTTCAGCTCGTCCTGCGGGATGTCCTCTGACAGCCAGTCGCGCTGGTTGTCGGTGAACCACAGGTTGCCGGTCTTGGGGTTCCAGTCAAAGCCGACCGTGTTGCGCATGCCCGTCAGGATCGGCTCTGCGCCGGACCCGTCAAGCTCCATCCGGCGGATTTCGCCAAAGCCGTCCTCGCGTTCGCAGATGTTGCAGGGCGAAGAGTTCGAAACATAAAGCTTCTCGTCCGGGCCAACAGCCAGAAAGCGCCAGCCATGGGGGCGCGGCTCGCCCAGGTCCGCATAGATCTCCTCAAGCGCCGGGGCGCTGTCGAGGTGATTCATGATGTCTTTGGCGACCGAGATCTTCGTGTGCTCGGCGATATAAAGATCGCCGTTGTGCAGGGCGATGCCGTTGGGCCAGTCCAGCCCTTCATAAAGCTTGACGGCTTCGCCGCCGGGCGGAATGGCCCAGACCGCGTTGCCCTGCCAGTTTCCGACAAAAACGGTGCCGTCATCAGCGACGCGCAGCGTGCGCGCATTCGCGATGCCGCTGGCAAAGACCTCGACCTTGAAGCCGTCAGGAACGGTCAGGGTCGGCAAATCGGCTTCTGCGGTGGGCAGGGGTGGCGGGGTCTGCGGGGCAAGCTCCTGCGCCGCTTCGGTCTCCGGCCGACCTTCAAGCGGGCTGCCTTTTTCCGGGGCCTGCGCTGACGCCATCTGCGTGCCAAGCGCGAAAACGCTGAGCATCGACACAGCGGTTATCTGTCCGAATTTCATAATATCCTCCTGTTTTTCAGCGACACGAATTGCGGTGCTGACCTCCACAGCAACGCTAACATCACCATGTCCAAGGATGCCAGAAAAGCGTGCATGCGCAACTTGTAATTGAACGAACCCTTATGTTGCGACGGTTTGCCAGGCCGGGATGGCTCACACGCTGTCGCGACTTCGATTCGATAAATGTCTTGAAAGTGCAGGACATGATCCATCTGCATCGGCGCCAGCCAACACAGTCAATCTGCACTCCGCGGCAAAAATGACCGTCCTGCGAAATTGGGAGGGTGAGGCAGAGAGCCAGTGATTTGACCCTGCCACGACCGGACACCGTTTTTATGTGGCCATATCAAGTAACAAACCGTCTTTTGTCCGACGCTAACATACTTGCAAAGGACCGACATATGGTTTTACTTCGCGGCGATACGTCATTGCGCCCGAAAAATGTGCAAACACTGCAGTGACGATCACTCTGGGAGGAGAACCATGACACAATTGAAAAATTTCAATCGCCGATCTTTCCTGACGAAGTCCGCGCTGGCGGGCGGTGTCGCAACCGGCAGCATGCTGGCGGCACCCGCCGTTCTGGCCCAGTCGCCGCTTGTCGTGAAGATGCAGACATCGTGGAACGATGCGAATATCTGGCAGGACTTTGCCCGCGACTATGCCACCCGGGTCGAGGAAATGTCCGGCGGCCGCATGAAGATCGACGTGCTGCCCGCAGGCGCCGTCGTCGGTGCGTTTCAGGTGCTGGATGCCGTCAACGACGGTCTGATCGACGCCGCCCACTCGGTGCCCGTCTACTGGTACGGCAAGAACAAGGCCGCGTCGCTGTTCGGCACCGGCCCGGTTTTCGGCGGATCCGCCACGACGATGCTGTCCTGGTTCTACGCCGGCGGCGGCATGGAGCTCTATGACGAACTGACGCAAGAGATCATGGGTCTTGATGTCGTCGGCCGTCTGGGTTTCCCGATGTTCGCGCAGCCCTTCGGCTGGTTCAAGAACGAGGTCAACACCGTCGCCGACCTGCAGGGCCTGAAGTACCGCACCGTCGGTCTGGCCGCTGACCTGATGGCCAAGATGGGCATGTCCGTGGCCCAGTTGCCCGGCGGAGAGATCGTGCCCGCCATGGAACGTGGCGTCATCGACGCGTTCGAATTCAACAACCCGTCGTCGGACAAGGACTTCGGCGCGCAGGACGTGGCCAAGAACTACTACCTTTCGTCCTACCATCAGGCCTCCGAGAGCTTCGAATTCCTGTTCTCGCGCGCCTTCCTCGAGGATCTCGATCCCGACTTCCAGGCCATCCTGAAATATGGCGTCGAGGCAGCCTCGACCGCCAACACGGCCAAGGCCATGGACCGCTATTCCGCCGACCTGCAATGGTTGCAGAACGATGCGGGCGTCACGGTCCACCGGACGTCGAAGGAAATCCTCGACGCGCAGCTGGCGGCCTGGGACGAGCTGATCCCCGAACTGGAAACCGATCCCTTCATGAAGAAGACCCTTGATAGCCAACGGGCGTGGGTCGAGCGCGTATCGTATTACGAGCTCATGAACTCTCCTGATTACGGGTTGGCCTACGATCACTACTTCCCGGGCAAGGTGAAGCTGTAATCCGGTCAATTTGGCCGTTCTGAACCTCGGCGCAACCTGCGCCGAGGTTTTTTCGACGATCTGCGGGGATATCATGATCGCATTCATTCGGTTCGCCGACGGCCTTTCCGCATGGTTCGGAAAAGCTTTCGCCTGGCTTATCATCGTCATGGCGGTTGGCACGGGCTACGAGGTCTTCGTACGCTACGTGCTGAACGACCCGACCTCTTGGGCGCTGGACGTGTCGTTCATCATGTACGGTGCGCTCTTCATGATGGGCGGGGCCTATACCTTGTCACGTGGTGGGCACGTACGCGGCGACTTCCTCTACAGGCTGTTGCAACCGCGCACGCAGGCCAAGATCGACTTTGTCCTCTACATCATCTTCTTCTTTCCCGGCGTGACCGCCCTGATCTTCGCGGGCTGGAAATATGCCGCGCGGTCGTGGGGCTACGCCGAAGTGTCCGCGGCCAGCCCGGCGGGCGTGCCGATCTATCAATTCAAGACCGTCATCGTGGCGGCGGGTCTGTTGCTCTTCGTGCAGGGCATCGCGCAACTCATGCGCTGCATTATCGCCATGCGCACCAATGAATGGATCGAGGCGTCCGAAGACGTGTTCGAAACCGAAGACCTTCTGATGCGTGAAGCCAACAAGGCCGAGAAAGATCATCTGTCATGACTGACCCGCAAGTTGCCCTGATGATGCTGGGGCTGTTCATCGTTTTCGTCTTTCTGGGTTTCCCGATCGCCTTCACGCTGATGGCGATGGGCATCGGGTTCGGCTATTTCGCCTACTTCGATCCCAGCCGCATGTGGCGCGCGTTCGAACGTCTGGACGACACCGCCAGCACCTGGGACAGCTGGTCGACCTGGATCGAGGGGTTTCTGAACAACAGGATCTTCGACCTCTTCGTGAACCAGACCTTTACAGTCATGTCGAACGAGGTTCTGACCGCCGTCCCGCTGTTCCTGTTCATGGGCTACATCGTGGAACGGTCGAACATCGTCGACCGCCTGTTCACCACCCTGAACATCGCATCCAAGAACGTCCCCGGCTCGATGGGCGTCGCGGCGCTGATCACCTGCGCGCTCTTTGCGACCGCGACCGGCATCGTCGGCGCCGTCGTCACGCTGATGGGTCTGCTGGCGCTGCCCGCGATGCTCAAGGCGCGCTACGACCCGTCTTTCGCGGCCGGCATCATCTGTGCCGGTGGCACGCTGGGCATCCTGATCCCGCCGTCGATCATGCTGATCGTCTATGCGGCGGCGACGAACGTCTCGATCGTCCGGCTTTATGCGGCGGCCTTGCTGCCGGGCCTGACGCTGGTGGGCCTTTACCTGATCTACATTGTCGGTCGGTCCATCCTGCAACCCTCGTCGGCGCCAAAGCCCACGGAGGACGAAGTCCCGGACATGCCACGGATGCAGGTTCTGTGGCTGATCATCACGTCCTTCGTGCCGCTGGCCTTCCTGATCTTCGCGGTGCTCGGGTCCATCCTGTTCGGTCTGGCCACCCCGACCGAAGCCGCGTCCATCGGTGCGCTGGGGGGGATCCTGCTGGCTTTCCTCTACCGTGCGATGACGTGGCAACGGCTGCGCGAAAGCGTCTATCTGACCGTGCGGACGACGGCGATGGTCTGCTGGCTCTTCGTCGGCTCCTACACCTTCTCGGCCGTGTTTTCCTACCTTGGCGGGGAACAGGTCATCGGGGAATTCGTCTCCAGTCTGGACCTGACGCCGATCCAGTTCCTGATCATCGCGCAGCTGATCATCTTTCTGCTGGGCTGGCCGCTGGAATGGTCAGAGATCATCATCATCTTCGTGCCGATCTTCCTGCCGCTGCTCGAAGTCTTCGGGATCGATCCACTGTTCTTCGGCATCCTCGTGGCGCTGAACCTGCAGACCAGCTTCCTCACGCCGCCGATGGCCATGTCGGCCTATTACCTCAAGGGTATCGCGCCGCCGGAACTGCGTCTGACGCAGATCTTCAAGGGGGTCATGCCATTCCTGCTCTGCGTGCTCATCAGCATGGTGCTGATGTATATCTTCCCGCAGATCGTCTTCTATCTGCCGGACCTGTTCTATGGCCGCTAAGCCCAAGCAAAGCGAACAGCTCCTCGCCGCACCGGGCGCCTTGCTGTTGCGCGACAGGCTGGCCTCGGGCGCGCTCGATGCGCTGGCGCTCGTCGAAAGCTACATCGCCCGGATCGCGGAACGAGAGTCTCAGGTCGGGGCTTGGGCCTGGTTCGACCCAGAGTTCGCCCGCACCCAGGCGCGGGCGCTGGATGCGCACCGGCGTGCAGGCAAGCCGCTGGGCCGCCTGCACGGGCTGCCCGTCGGGATCAAGGACATCATCGACACCACCCGGATCCCGACGGAAAACGGCTGCGCCCTCGACGCGGGCCGCATCCCGTTCCGTGATGCCTGGGTCGTCGCGCGACTGAAGAAAGAAGGCGCGATCATCATGGGTAAAACCGTGACGACGGAACTGGCCTTTATGCAGCCCGGCAAGACGGCCAACCCGCACAACCTGTCCCATTCCCCCGGCGGATCGTCGCAAGGCTCTGCCGCCGCTGTCGCCGACGGCATGGTGCCGCTGGCGATCGGCACGCAGACCGGCGGATCGGTGATCCGCCCCGCGTCCTTCTGCGGCGTCACCGGGTACAAGCCGACGTTCGGTGCCATTCCCCGCACCGGCATCCTGCCCCAGTCGCCCTCACTCGATACGGTCGGCGTCTTCGCCGGCGACCCCGGCGGTGCGGCGCTTTTGGCCGAAGTCCTGTTTGGGTACGACGCCGAGGATCCGGCCATCCACCCGGAACCTTCGCCCGCGCTCGTGCGGGCCACCCGCACGCTGCCGCCGCTGCCCCCCGTCTTCGCCTTCGTCAAACCGCCCGGCTGGGCGGACGCGGACCCAAGCCTTCATGCGGCTTTCGACGAACTGGTGGCGGCCCTCGGCGATCAGGTCTTCGAGGTGACATTGCCGGACGTCTTCACCGCCGCGGCGGCACAGCGGCAGACGATCAATGCCTCCGAAATGGCCTATCACTACTACCGCTACTGGCGCGACGGCGCAGACCAGCTGGGCCCTCAAACGCGTGCCGGCATCGAAAAGGGCAATGCGACAGCCGCACGCGACTATCTGTCGGCCCGCGACGTGCCGCGTGTTCTGAACGCAGCGCTGGAGGAGATCTTCGACCGCTGCGACGCGATCATCTGCCCGGCCGCGACCGGACCGGCCCCAAAAGGCCTCGATACCACCGGCGATCCGATCTTCAACGGGCTCTGGACGTTCTGCGGCACGCCCTGCCTCACCCTGCCGTTGCTGATCGACGCGGACGACATGCCGATGGGCGTGCAACTGGTGGCGGCGCGTGGCAACGACACCCGCCTGCTACGCACCGCACAATGGCTTCACGACTGGGCCACTGGTGGCGACACCACGACAAAGGAAACATCATGAACCGCATTCTCGCCCTGTTCGCCTTCGTCATTCTCGCGGGCTTCCTTGGCATTCTGGCCTACAGGGTGCCAAGCCCGGACCTGCTCGTGGTGCTGGGCCTGACGATCCTGTTGGCCGGCTATGACTTCGCCACATCAAGCCGCGATAAAAAGGACTGATCACCGATGTCGAAACCGGTGATTTGGATCACGCGGACACTGTCCGCGGCGACGCTGGCGCGGGCGCGGCGCGATTACGACGTGATCTGGAACGATGCCGATACGCCGGGACGTGCCGCTGACATCATCGCGATGAGCGGGCAGATAGACGGGGTCATTCCGTGTCATTCCGAACACTTCACCGCCGACGTGGTGGCGCAGCTTGATCCGCGTCTGAAAATCATCGCAAACCATTCCGTCGGGGTCGATCATTGTGATCTGCCCGCGTTGCGATCACGCGGCATTACAGTCACGAACACGCCGGGTGTTCTGTCGGATGCCACCGCGGAACTGGCGATGATGCTGATGCTGGCCGCCGCGCGGCACGGAATCGCCGGCGACAGTCTCGTGCGGACAGGCGCTTGGGATGCCTGGTCCCCGGCCTTGCTGGTGGGCAAGCAGGTGACGGGCGCGCGGCTTGGGATCATCGGCATGGGGGGCGTCGGGCTCGCGATGGCGCGCAAGGCCCGCGGCTTTGACATGAAAATTCATTACCATAATCGCACACGACTTTCGCCGGACATGGAAGCCGGTGCAATCTACCATGATGACCTCGACGACCTCCTCGCCGCGTCCGATTTCCTGTCGCTTCACTGCCCGTCCACGCCCCAGACCAAAGGCCTGATAAACGCGCGGCGACTGGATCTACTGCCACCCGGGGCGGTTCTCGTGAATACGGCCAGAGGCAGTCTGGTCGATGAAGACGCTCTCCTCGCTGCAATTGAGACCGGCCATCTTGCGGCGGCAGGTCTGGATTGCTTCGATGTAGAGCCGGGTGGAAACCCCGCTTTCGCCAAGCATCGGAACATCGTCATGATGCCCCATGTGGGCAGTGCCACGATGCAAACGCGTGACGCCATGGGCGCCATGGCCCTCGACAATCTTGACAGTTTCTTTCGTGGCGAAACACCTGCCAACGTTGTCTAGAACCCCGTCCGTTATTTCCACGCTGGCATACCGCTGTCGAATAAACGATTCACGGGATCGCCTGCGTGGTGAAGATCACCAGACAGCAAATCGAAACTGACGTCCGTGTCCCGTTTTCGGAGGGCACCTCAGACACCCCCCCGCAGGTCTGTTCAATCCGAAGAAGGATGAACCGTGAAGGGCGTCACACGCACCTCTTGCAGGTTCGCACCGGTGCCGATGCGGTCGACCACGGCGAAAAGGCCAGGGGCGTGCAGCGGCGTCAGCACGCCGTGCCACGTGCCGCGGTGCAGGTTGATCGCCTGACCCGGGGCCGTGATGAAGGCCTGCGGGGCGCCGGGACGGCCATCGTCGTCGGGGGCCACGATGACGAGGAAGGGCGCGTGGCTCATCGGGATGAAGGCCTGCGACCCCTCCGGATGCCGTTCCAGCAGGTCGCAGGTATAGGGCAGGCTGCGGGGCTGCGCATCGAAGAGGCTGATCCCCGCACGTCCGTCGCCGAAATCAAGGCGGGCGCGGTCGTGATAGCGCCCGCAAAGGCCCGCGTTGATCAGCTTGTCGGGGTCTCCGCCCGTATCCAGCACGTCGCCGAAAGGGGCGAAGGCCGCGGCGGTCAGGGGGCGGGCGGTGATCACATCATCGCCCGCAGGCGCAGTTCCGCGATCCGCTCGACCTGATCGCAGGCGGTGGCGAACTCCACCTCGACGCTGTTCTGCAACCGGTCGCCAAAGGCGCGCAGGATGCTGTCCTTGGTGTGGTCGCGCACGGCGATGATGAAGGGAAAGCCGAACTTGGCGACATAGGCGGCATTGGCTTTCTGGAACGTCTCGCGTTCCGCGTCGGTCAGCGCATCAAGGCCGGCGGCCGCCTGTTCCGCCGTGCTGTCGGCGGTCAGGCGTTTCGCTGCCGCGAGCTTGCCCGCAAGGTCCGGATGGGCGCGCAGCACCTTCAGCCGGTCCTCGGTCGCGCTGGACCGGAACATGCGGGCCAGCGCGTTGGCAAGGCCGGTGGGCGTGTCATGCGCTGCCCCCAGTTCCAGACCGTGGGCGCGTTCGGCGATCCAGGGGGAGTGCTCGTAGATCCCGCCGAATTTTTCGACGAAGGCGGCCTTGGCCATCTGGCTGGGCCGCTCGCGGCGGACGTGGGGGAAATGCGTGCGCCAGTGATCGGCGATCTCGGCGCGCGTGGCGAACCAGACGCCCTCGTGGCCCTGCGCATAGTCGATGAACTGCCGCAGCGCTTCGATGCGGCCCGGCCGGCCGACAAGGCGGCAGTGCAGGCCCACGGACATCATCTTGGCCTGCCCTTCCTGCCCCTCGCGATACAGCGCGTCAAAGCTGGCCTTGAGGTAATCGAGGAACTGTGCGCCCGCGTTGAAACCTTGCGGCGTGGCGAACCGCATGTCGTTGACGTCCAGCGTATAGGGCACGATCAGCTGATCCCGCTCGCCCATCTCCATCCAGTAGGGCAACTCGTCCGCGTAGCTGTCAGCGAGGTAGTCGAAGCCTTCCTCTGCCGCCAGCCGCACCGAGTTGATCGAGGCACGCCCCTGATAGAACCCCCGCGGGCGCGATCCCGTCACTTCCGTATGCAGGCGGATCGCGCGCTGGATATGGGCGCGCTCGGTATCCTCGTGCGCGTCCTTATATTCGATCCACTTCAACCCGTGCGATGCGATTTCCCAGCCGGAATCCTGCATCGCGGCCACCTGTTCCGGCCCCCGCGCCAGCGCGGTCGCCACGCCGAACACCGTGACCGGCAAGTCCTTCAGCAGGCGGTGCAGCCGCCAGAACCCGGCCCGCGCGCCGTATTCATAGATCGTTTCCATGTTCCAGTGCCGCTGCCCGGGCCAAGCCGCCGCCCCCACGATCTCGGACAGGAAGGCCTCCGAGGCCGCATCCCCGTGCAGAATGTTGTTTTCGCCGCCTTCCTCGTAGTTCACGACGATCTGGATGGCGATTTTCGCGGCGTTCGGCCATTTCGGGTCTGGCGTCTGCGCGCCATAGCCGATCATGTCGCGGGGGTAGCGGGTCATTTCGGTCTTCCTTTGGGATCGGGCCGTTTATACCGTGATTGACGCGACTGGCGAGAGGGCAAAGCAGATGTACGACATGGCGATCCTGTGGGAATGGCTGGCCTTTGCCGTGCGCTGGACCCATGTCATCACCGCGATCGCCTGGATCGGGTCCAGCTTCTATTTCATCGCCCTCGACCTTGGCCTGAACCGCAACATCCCCGGCCCCGCCGACGGCGAGGAATGGCAGGTCCACGGCGGCGGCTTCTACTACATCCAGAAATATCTGGTGGCCCCCGACGCGATGCCCGCCCACCTGACATGGTTCAAGTGGGAGAGTTATTCCACATGGCTGTCCGGCTTCGCCATGCTGATGGTGGTCTACTGGGCGGGCGCGAACCTGTTCCTGATCGACCCGGCCAAGGCCGATCTGGCGATCTGGCAGGCAATTTTGATCTCGGCCGGGTCGCTGGCGGTGGGCTGGGTGATCTATGATTTCCTGTGCAAATCGCCACTGGGCGAGCGGCCCACGGTCCTGATGCTGCTGCTGTTTGCGATGCTGGTCGTCATGTCATGGGGCTACAATCAGGTCTTCACGGGCCGCGCGGCGCTACTGCATCTGGGTGCCTTCACCGCGACGATCATGACGGCGAACGTCTTCCTGATCATCATGCCGAACCAGCGCATCGTCGTGGCCGACCTCAAGGCGGGGCGCAAGCCGGATCCCAAGTACGGCAAGATCGCCAAGCTGCGCAGCACGCACAACAACTACCTGACGCTGCCGGTGATCTTCCTGATGTTGTCGAACCACTACCCGCTGGCCTTCGGGACGCAATACGCGTGGATCATCGCAGCACTCGTATTCCTGCTGGGGGTCACGATCCGGCACTATTTCAATTCCATGCACGCCCGCAAAGGCAAGCCCACATGGACCTGGGCCGCGACGGTCGTAATCTTCATCGTCATGGCGTGGCTGTCGTCGTTCCCGGGGTACGACACCATTGATGCGTCAGAGGCGCGCGCCCTGACACCCACCGAAGCACGCTTTGCCCAGGCCGAGGGGTTTCAGGACGCGGCCCAGATCGTGCAGGGCCGCTGTTCCATGTGCCACGCCCGCGACCCCGTTTGGGACGGCATCCGCTGGGCGCCCAAAGGCGTCTTCCTGGAAACTAAGGCCGACATCGCCAGCCATGCCCACCAGATCTATGTGCAGGCGGGCATCAGCCACGCCATGCCCCCCGCCAATGTGACAGAGATCAGCGACGCGGACCGGCAGGTGCTCGCCCGCTGGTTCCGCGCCGCATCCTGAGGTCACCGCTGCCGTGCGACCTCTGCGTCGATGTTGAAACGGTTGTCGGCGATGCTGCCGCCCTTCGCCAGATCGTTCAGGATCACCGTCGTCTTTTCGCCCACGTCGTCGGTCACGATCCACTGGCGCAGTTCCACCGGGTTTGCGGTGAACACCATCTGGATGTTGCCGTATTCCGGATGCGCCGGGTCCTGCGCCGTGATTGTCGTGGTCGTCCCGTCCGACGTATGGCCCGTCACCATCCGCGCCTGACCCAGATTGACGTTGCGATCCAGAATGATGCTCAGCGGGGTCTTGGACAGGGGATAGCGTTCGACCGGCTGGTTCGACTTGGGATCGAACACGCCGACCTCGCCCGCACCCGCCAGCACAAGGCTGTTGTCGGGGGCGTTGTATTCGAACCGGATACGGCCCGGCCGCTTGATGTACAGCTGCCCCGTGGACAGCGTGCCGTCACCGTTGATCTGCGTAAACCCGCCCTGGGCCGTCTGCATATTGTTGAGGTATGTCGACACCTCGTTCAGGGACAGCTGCTGCGCGCTGGCAGCACTGCCCGCCAGCACCAGTGCGGCGGCCGAAAGGAAAAGGGTGCGTCTGTTCATGGCATTCACCTTGCATTGCGTTACCCCCCAGATAGGGCCGGGGTGTTCGGTCTTCCATGCCGATATGGGCGCTGACATGCGATAACGCCACCGGGTCAGCGCCTAGCCGCCGCCGGGAACAAGCCCGGGGGTTGCCGCATTGTAAGGGCGAAGGGGCGGACCGACCCGCCTCATCTGAAGGAGAATTTACATGCCAGACGTTTTCGTCGCAGGCCTCGACGGCCAGACCCGCAAGAAATTCATCGACATCCTCAATGCCAATCTGGCAGAGGGCATCGCCCTGACGCTCGCCGTCAAGCAGGCGCACTGGAACCTCAAGGGTCAGGGCTTTATCGGCGTGCATGAACTGCTGGACGACGTCGCGGCCCGCCTGCGCGACGGCACCGACCTTTTGGCCGAACGCGCCGTCATCCTGGGTGGCTTCGCCCGCGGCACGCAGGAAGTTGTCGCCGATACCGCCAAGATGGAACCCTACCCGGTCGAGATCAGCAGCATCAACGACCACATCGCGGCGCTGAAAGAGCGTTTCCTGTTCGTCGGCGAAGCGGTCCGCAAGGGCATCGACGCCGCAGGCGAGGCCGGTGACGAAGACACCGCCGACATCCTGACGGAAGTCAGCCGCGCGATCGACAAGGACGCATGGTTCATCGGCGCCAACGCACCGGTCTGACCCATCACACCGGAACGCGCCGCGACCCCGCGGCGCGTTTTTCCCCTCAGCGCTTGCGGCAGGACCGCAGTTGGGTGTCGTACAAAAGCGCGCGCGCCTCGACCTCTCCGGCAATCCGGATCAGCCAGCTCTTGTCGCGCCATGTGCCACGCATGTAACCGCCCCGCCCGTCGTGATAGGCCAGATACTGGTTGCGCACGTCGTACAGCGGCACACCGGTCTCGCGCACCGTGGCGACCATGTACCAACCCATGAAATCCGACGCCGCGTCGATATCCTCGCGCTTGGCCCTCCGGTTGCCAGAGGCCTGCTGGTATTCCTCCCAGGTGCCGTCCAGCGCCTGTGAATACCCCATCGCCGACGACTGCCGGCCGACGGGAATCACCCCCAGCGCATACTGATGCGGCGGGCGGTTGTTCCCGATGAATTTCGATTCCTGATAGATGATCGCCATCATCGCCGGCATCGGGACGCCGTACTTCTTCTCGACCTTCTTGAAGGCGCGCCGGTACTCCGGCCGCTCGCTCAGGATATTGCACGCATTATCAAGGTCGCGCGGGGCGGAATACTCGCGGCTGCCGCAGGAACCCAGCAACGCAAGCAACACCAGTGCGCGAAAGAAACTGCTCATCTGCCTCTCGCTTTTCGTCTTTTATTTTTTTCCACTCTAGCCGGAAATGACCCGTTTGTGAACGGTTAAGGTGAAAGGGTCCGATCACGAAAAGGTCGGAACCCGCCGATCATTGAACCAAAGGTGGATGCACACAGACTGTTTCTGGTTTACAGACCCCTAAAATATGGACTTTTCCGGCAAGAAAGGTCTATTGAACCTGCGGGGGTAAGTGAATCCATGTTCAAGACGCGCGCGAAATATCATCTCGGCCAGGTGGTCAGACACCGCAAACACCCGTTCCGGGGTGTCGTCTTCGATGTGGACGCGATGTTTTCCAACACCGACGCCTGGTACGAAGCGATTCCAGAGGAATCGCGCCCGGCCAAGGATCAGCCCTACTATCACCTGCTGGCCGAGAACGACCAAAGCTTCTACGTGGCCTATGTCTCGGAACAGAACCTCGTGGCCGATTATTCCGGCGAACCGGTCGACCACCCAGACCTGCCGGACCTCTTCGGTCCGTTCGAGGATGGTCACTACCCCCTGCACGTCCAGCTTAACTAGGCGGGTCCGCGACCGCAGGCACCGCCTTCAGATAGGCGGCAATCGCCGCGCGGTCCGTATCGGGCAATTGTGCCGTGTTCTTCACGACTTCGGCCATCGCACCGCCCGCGGTATCGAAATCCGGGGTGAACCCGCTCGACAGATACTCCGCAATTTCGCCCTCTGACCACGACAACCCGCCCGGGGTGATGTTGGGGATGCGTCCCTTGCCGGACGGATTTGGCGCGCCCGACAGCCATGCGCCGCGGTCCAGCCCGCCCAGCGCGTCGCGCGGCGTATGGCATTCGCCGCAATGGCCCAGCGCCTCGGCCAGATAGCGACCCCGCGTGACTTCGGGCGAGGGCGCCTCTGCCAGCACCCAACCGTCCTTCAGATACAGCGCCTTCCACAGGCCCAGTCCCGCGCGGATGTTGAACGGAAAGCCCAGATCATGCGGCTGGCTGGGCGTCGGATCGGCGGGCAGGGTGCGCAGGTGGGCGATCAGATCCACCACATCCTGCAGCTCTGCCTTGTGATAAGCCGTATAGGGAAACGCCGGGTACAGATGTGCGCCATCGGCGCCGACACCCTGCGTGATCGCGTTGGCGATCTGCAGATCAGACCAGCCGCCGATGCCCTGATCTGCGTCCTGACTGATATTGGGCGCATGAAAGGTGCCGAAGGCGCTGACAAACGCCTTGCCACCCGACAGCACATTCGCCGGGCCATCCGCCGCGGCATGGCACGACGCACAGCCTGCCGCCGCATAGATCACGGCACCCTGGCCCGCGTCCGGCGTCAGGTCGATCAGCGCATCGTCAGCCAGCGGCTGGGGCCGTGTCGCCACAGCCCCGCCGATCAGCACCACGATACCCGCCAGCGCCAGCCCGCTTAGCGCGCGCCGCATCCTATTTGTCAGAGACGCGGTAATCTTCGTGGCAAGAGCCGCAGGCCTTGCCCACATCGCCAAAGGCCGCCTTCAGGCTGTCCAGATCGGTCCCGGCGACCTCGGCCAGTGCAGCCGTCGCCGTGGCCAGCGTCTGCTCGTGCTCTTCGAAATCGGCCATGTTCGACCAGATTTCGGCCTTGGCCTTGGTGCCTTCGATCGTGCCCGCATCGGTGCCCTCGACCCAATATCCGGTCTGGTCGATGCTCGCGAGTGCTGCGAGGTTCGTGGCCGCCCGTCCGGCGGCTTCGGCGTCATAGGGCATCTTGTCCTGCGCCATGCCGCCCAGCGTGGCGATGTTGAAGGAATAGAGCGTCATGTGCGACTGCCGCGCCTTCACGGCCTTCTCGGCGGCCGGGTCCATGTGGCTGGCCGCAAAGGCCGCCGTTGCCATCAGGGCCGTGCCCGCCAGAACCGTGCCGAAACGCTTGAAAAGTGCCATGTTCGCCTCCTGTAAGATTCCTGTCCACGGACAGGCTACAGGACGTTTTTCAGAATCCATCGGACCAAGGTCGCGCCATCACGCAAAAGTGCGCGCGGCGCGACCGTCGCCTTAGTAGCCCAGCGCGCAGCCGTCCTTGCGCGGATCGGACCCGCCCTGCAGCACGCCGTCGTCGCGCATCAGGATCGCCTGCGCGCCGCCGATTGCCGTGTCCGGCGTCACGACCTCGTGCCCCATGTCGGTCAATTCCGCCCGCACCGTGTCGGCATAGCCGCGCTCCAGCTTGACATGCCCCATCTCGGCAAAGCTGCGCGGCCCGTCGATCGCCGCCTGCGGGTCCAGCCCGAAGTCGGTGACGTTCGACACGAATCGCGCGTGACCGGTGGACTGATACGCCCCGCCCATGACGCCGAACGGCATGATCGTCTTGCCGCCCTTCTGCAACATGCCCGGAATGATCGTGTGCATCGGCCGCTTGCCGGGGCCGCCTTCGTTGGCATGCCCTTCGGTCAGGCTGAAGCCCGCGCCGCGGTTCTGGAACAGGATCCCGAACTTGTCAGACGCGATCCCCGACCCGAAGCCGTGAAAGATCGAATAGATCAGCGACACGGCCATCCGGTCGCGGTCGACGACGGTGATATAGATCGTCTCCTTGTGCACCGCCTCGGCGCCCGGCAGATGACCGGGCAAAGCCTTGGCCGGGTCGATCAGCGCGGCAAGCGCCTTGGCCGTGTCCATCGACAGCATGTGATCCAGCCGCGTCATGTGGTCCGGGTCCGACAGGAACCGGTTGCGCGCGTCATAGGCCAGCTTCGTCGCCTCCGCCTCGATATGCACGCGCTGCGCCCCCCAGGGGTCCATGCTGGCAATATCGAACTGCGACAGGATGTTCAGGATCAGGATCGCCGTCGCGCCCTGACCGTTTGGCGGATGCTCGTACAGATCCAGCCCGCCGTAGCCGCCCTGCACCGGATCGCCCCATGTGCTTTGCGTCTGCGCGAAATCGTCCAGCGTATGCACGCCGCCCATCGCGTTCAGCGACGCGACCATATCCTCGGCCACTTCGCCCTCATAGAACCCGGCGCGGCCTTCGGTGGCGATGCGGGTCAGCACCTCGGCCTGATCGGGTGCGCGGAACATTTGCCCGGGCTGCGGCACGCGGCCGTTCAGCATGAACCGGTCGCGCGCCGCCCCCTGCAGCACGCCTTCGTCCATCGCCCAGTCAAACGCCACGCGCGGGCTGACCGGCACACCGGCGCGGGCATAGTGAATGGCGGGCGCCAGCGACGCCTTCAGCCCCAGCTTGCCCCAGTCCTTGGACAGCGTGCAGAACGCGTCGATCGCCCCCGGCACGGTCACGGCAGCGGGATCGCTGACCGGCACGACGGTGTGCCCTTTCGCCCGCAGATCGGCGGCGGAATAGGCGGCAGGCGCGCGGCCCGATCCGTTCAGCGCGTGAATCCTGTCCGACCCCGGCGGCGTCATCAGGACAAAGCAGTCGCCCCCGATCCCCGTCATCTGCGGCTCGCAGATGCCCAGCAGCACGGCGCCGGCAATGGCGGCGTCGACGGCGTTGCCGCCCGCCTCCAGTATCTGGATCGCGACCTTGGCGGCCAGCGGGTGCGACGTGGCGCACATGCCGTTTTCGGCAAATGTGGCCGACCGGCCCGGTATCTGAAAATCGCGCATCAACCCTCTCCCTGTTGTCCGGACGCAACGTCCGTCATTCATCCGGGAAAGACAATCACACATTTGGGAAAAGCCGGGGTCCGGCACCGCGCTACTGGGTGGGGGCTTCGAAAGCGCGGTGCCGATGAAGCTTTTGCAGCTACCCCACATTGATGCCTCACAAAAATGGCGGCAAGTGGGCGGGCCGCCGCTGCTTTCGGGGCTTTTTCGGGCGCGAATAAGGCGCTAGGTCATGACCTATGAAACATGTCGATTATCCCCTGCTGACGCAGACCGTCGCCGCCCTGACCGAAGGCGAAACCGATGCCGTGGCCCTGATGGCGACCCTCGCGTGCGAGGTGCATCACGCCGACGACCGCTTCGACTGGACCGGCTTCTACCGCGTCACCGCGCCAGAGCTGTTGAAGATCGGCCCCTACCAGGGCGGTCACGGCTGCCTTGTCATCCCGTTCAGCCGGGGTGTCTGCGGCGCTGCCGCCCGCACCGGTCAGGTCCAGCTCGTGCCGGACGTCGATGCCTTTCCGGGCCACATCGCCTGCGCTTCGTCCACCCGGTCGGAAATCGTGCTGCCGGTCTTTGACGGACAGGGCGCCCTGCTGGGCGTCTTCGATATCGACAGCAACCAGCCCGACGCCTTCACGTCAGCCGATGCGGACGCCCTGACAGCGATTCTGGCGGCGACCTTCTCTCGGGCGCGCTAGTGGATTTCCACGCCTGGACCGTCTTCGCGCTGTTCTGGATCGTCTTCGTCACCACGCCGGGGCCGAACGCGGTGAACTGCATCACGACGGGCATGGCGCTGGGGTTCTGGCGCGCGCTGCCGGGGGTGGCGGGCATCCTGACGCAGGCCTGCCTGTTCCTGACCCTGTCGGCGCTGGGCGTGACGGCGCTGCTGACGGCCTCGGCCGCGGCCTTTACGGTGGCCAAGCTGGTCGGCGCCGCCTTCCTCATCTGGACCGGCATCCGCGGCTGGATGCGCGCGGGCACGCCCGTGGCAGAGGATACGCGCGCCGCAGGCTCCGTCTATCTGCGCGGTTTCCTGATCGCCACGATCAACCCGAAATCCGTGGCGGGCTACCTTGCGGCCTTCACGCAATTCGTGCAGCCCGACGTGCCGATCCTGGCGCAGATGGGGGTGATCGTGCCGACTGCCCTGACCCTGACCGCCGTCAGCTATACCACCTATACAGCTCTCGGTGCCGGTCTGGGCCGTGCGGCGCTGGGGGCCGTGTTCAACGTCTGGTTCCGCCGCCTGCTGGCCCTGTGCTTCATCCTCTATGGCGTGCTACTGGGGACAGCCCACACACCGGGCCGCGGCTGACGCTTTGAAAGGGACGATCCATTGACCGATATCACGCTTCTGGACGGCGGCCTCGGGCAGGAACTGGTGCACCGCGCCGGTGACACGCCGACAAACCTGTGGTCGACACAGGTGATGATCGACCATCCCGGCCTCGTGCAACAGGTCCACGCCGACTACTTCGCCGCCGGCGCGACCGTCGCCACGACCAACACCTACGCCATCCACCGCGACCGCCTGACCGGCGAGAATGAAAGCCGCTTTGCCGACCTCCACGCGCTGGCCCTGGCCGAGGCGACTGCCGCCCGCACGGCCCACGGCACCGGCCGGATCGCCGGCAGCATCGGCCCGCTGATCGGAAGCTACCGTCCGGATGTCCACCCGCCCCACGCCAGGGCCGCGCCGCTCTACGCCGAGGTTGCCACGTTGCTTGCATCCGCCTGTGATCTGCTGATCTGCGAAACCGTGGCCTCGCTGGCCCACGCCCGCGCGGTGCTGGATGGCGCCAAACAGACTGGCCTGCCGGTCTGGCTGTCGATCACCGTCGACGACCGCGACGGCCGCCGCCTGCGGTCCGGCGAACCCGTGGGTGGCATCCTGCCCATCGCGCACGAAGGCGCCGCCGCCGTGCTGGTCAACTGCTCTGCACCAGAGGCGATCCACGCCACGCTCGCCATCCTATCCCGCGGCACACTGCCCTGCGGCGCCTACGCCAACGGGTTCGAGCGGATCACGGCAGACTTCCTCGCAGACAAGCCGACCGTCTCCTCCCTGACCGCCCGCGACCTGTCGCCCGCGTCCTACGCCACCCACGCGATGCGCTGGATCGACGCCGGCGCCACCATCGTCGGCGGCTGCTGCGAGGTCGGCCCGGCCCATATCGCGGCACTGGCACAGGCGATCACCGCCGCAGGTCATCGCATCGTCTGACGCACCCTTTCTCGGTCCGGTCAGTCGCGATTAAAATGCGGCGATCCGGGTCCCGCGACTCGGCTTGAGGAGAAGGACCCGATGCCGTCGATCTATGACCACGTCACCTTGGGTGTCTCCGACCTCAAGGCAGCGCGCCGGTTCTACGATGCCGTCATGGCGCCCCTCGGCCTGCCCCTGCTCTGGGAAAATCCGACGATGCTGACCTATGGCGCCGGGGACGAGGATTTCGGCCTGCAACTGGACACCGGGCAGGCCCGCCACGGCACCCATGTCGCGTTCCGTGCGCCCGACCGGGCCAGCGTCGACCGGTTTCATGCCAGCGCCCTGAACGCCGGCGGCACCGACGACGGCGCGCCCGGCCTTCGCCCGGCGTATGCCGCCACCTATTACGCCGCCTTCGTCCGTGACCCCGATGGCAACCGGATCGAGGCGGTCTGTCACGAGGCAAAGGCAGACGCCTGACGCTGCGCGCACCAACAGACCCCACCCCGGTCCCACTCACCGCCAGCCCCCCAAACGCAAAACGCCCCGCCAGATGGCAGGGCGTCTGTCGCAAAGCTGCGAAGGATCAGTTGTTCGCAGGGGCCGCCGTGTCGCCGTCCGCCGGCGTATTCGCGTCGGTCACGGTCACGTCGACCTCGACCTGCGGCCCAAGCGCGTGCAGGCCCTTGAGGATATCGATGGCATAGGCCAGCTGGTAATCCTCGTCCCGCAGCTTGGCCGCATCCTCGGCCCGCGCCCGGTCGTCCTCGATCTGCTTGATCTCGTCTGCGGTCAGGCTGTCATTGGACAGGGTACCGCGCAGATCGGCCTCAGACCGCATCTTGTTGGCCGATGTATCCTCTTCCTCTGTCGCATCGGCGGGCAGGGGGGCAGGTTGTTCGACAATGATATCAGGAGAGATGCCAAGGTTCTGGATCGACCGGCCCGACGGCGTGTAATAGCGCGCCGTCGTCAGGCGCATCGCGCCGTTGCCCTGCAGCGGCACGACGGTCTGCACCGACCCCTTGCCGAAGGATTTGGTGCCGACCACGATGGCCCGGCGATGATCCTGCAACGCACCCGCCACGATTTCAGAGGCAGAGGCCGACCCGCCGTTGATCAGCACGACCATCGGCAGACCCTGCGCAAGATCGCCCGCGGTTGCATTGTAACGGTCGCTTTCGGCAGAGTTGCGGCCCCGGGTCGACACGATCTCGCCGCCCTCAAGGAAGGCATCCGACACGAAGACCGCCTGATTCAGCAGACCGCCCGGATTGTTGCGCAGATCCAGCACGATCCCGTCGACGTTCGCGACGCCACCGGCCTCGTCGATCTGCTTTTTCAGACCCTCTTCAAGGTTCGGGAATGTCTGCGCGTTGAACGTGGTCACACGCAGCACCACGGCCTTGCCTTCGGTGCGCGCCCGCACGGCGGTCAGCTTGATCGTGTCGCGCACGATGGACACGTCAAAAGGCTCCGGCTTGTCGCCGCGCACCACGGTCACCACGACCTCTGACCCGACCGGCCCGCGCAGCAACTTCAGCGCCTCGTCCAGCGTCAGACCCAGCACGTTCTCGCCATCGACGGCCGTGATATAGTCGCCGGCCATCATCCCGGCCGCAGCCGCGGGCGTGCCGTCGATGGGCGACACGACCTTGACCCAGCCTTCTTCCTGCGTGACCTCCAGCCCCAGACCGCCGAATTCGCCCTTGGTCTGGACCTGCATGTCCTTGGCGTCGTCTTCCGACAGATAGGACGAATGCGGATCCAGCGATGTCAGCATCCCGTTGATCGCAGCCTCGATCAGCTTCTTGTCATCGACGTCCTCGACATAGCCTTGCCGGATCCGCTCGAAGATATCGCCGAACAGGTCAAGCTGCTCGTAAACGCTCGACTCGCTGCTGGCGGTCTGCGCCAGCAGCGGGCCCGCGAATTGGGTGGTGGCCACAAGGCCCAGCACGGTGCCGCCGGCGGCTGCCATCAGAATTTTCTTCATGCGTGTTCCTATCTAGTCCAGCGCAAACCAGGTGCCTGGGTTGACGGGACTTTGCCCGTCTCTGACTTCAAGATAAAGGGTCTGTGTTGCCGCAACAGCCGATCCGGGCGCCGGATCGGTCAAAATCGCGTCAACGTCGGGCGAATCCCCGCCCAGCAGCCCCAGCGGCGCACCCGCGGGCAGGACTTGTCCCGCCTCGCCGTAAACCTCTGCCAGCCCGCCGATCACGAACAGCACGTCCTGCGCCGGTTCCAGAATGACCACGTTGCCGTAATCCAGCAGCGGCCCGCGGAACAGCAGCGTCGCCGCGACCGGCGTCGTCACCAGTGCCCGGGGCCGGGCGGCAATCACGACACCGGGCCGCGCGATCCCTGCCGCATCGGGTGCGTTGAAGGCGCGCAGCACGGTCCCGCGCACCGGCAGCGGCAGATCGCCCTGCGGCGCCAGCTCTGGCGCGGCCACATCGACGCTGCCCGACAGCGCATCGGCAAAGGCCGCCAGCGTGTCGGTGCTGGCCAGCAGCAACGCCGTCTGCACCGAATCCTCGGTATAGCGCTGCGGCAGGTCGGTGCGGTCCGACACCGCCGCCGACAGGGCCGCCCGCGCCTGCTGCGCCCCCTGCAATCCGTCGCGCAGCGTATCCGCGGCAGTCTCCTGCAAGGACTGCAGCAGGGCCAGTTCCTGTAACTGCGCGCGCAGGGCGTCCGCCTGCGTCTGCAACGCGGGCGTCACATCCGCCACCAGCAGCCCCGACCGCACGGTCCCCAGCGGCCCCGCCGGGTTCAGCAGCAACAGCGGCGCTGGTGCCTTGCCGATGGACGCAAGCACGCCCAGCAACTGCGACACCTCCGCCTGCCGCGCATCCAGTTGCACCTGCAGCGTATCCTGCCGGATCGCCACCCGGCGCAACCCGTCGCGCAGGGCGACCAAGCCATCCTCATAGGCGCGCACCGTCTCGGTCAGGGCGGCCACCCGGTCCCGCGACCCTGCCGCCGCCTCCAGCTGCCCCTTGGCGGCGCGCAGCCGTTCTGCCGCCTGCGTCGCCGCATCGCCGGGCGACTGCGCCGCCAGCGGCCCGGCGATACACAGCGCCAACAGGATCGCGACAAGGCGCATCAGTCGATCAGGCTCCGGCCCGTCATCTCGGCGGGCTGCGGCAGGCCCATCAGCTGCAACAGCGTCGGCGCCAGATCCGCCAGCCGCCCGTCGTGCACGCGCGCCCCTTCCGGCCCACCGAACAGGATCACCGGCACGAGGTTCGTGGTATGCGACGTATGCGGCCCCCCGGTTTCGGGATCGACCATCGTCTCGCAGTTGCCGTGGTCCGCACAGACCACCATCGCGCCACCGGCCTTTTCCAGCGCCGCCAGCACCCGCCCAAGGCCCCGGTCCACCGCCTCGCAGGCCTTCATCGCGGCCTCCAGATCGCCGGTATGCCCCACCATGTCCGGATTGGCATAATTCGTCACGATCAGGTCGTAGCCCTTCTCGATCGCCGCTACGAAATCGTCGGTGACTTCGACCGAGGACATCTCGGGCTGCAGATCATAGGTCGCGACCTTCGGCGACTTCGGCATCTCGCGGTCTTCGCCTTCCTCTGGCGCTTCCTTGCCGCCGTTCAGAAAGAAGGTGACATGCGGATACTTCTCCGTCTCCGCCAGCCGGAACTGGGTCTTGCCATGATGCGCGACCCATTCCCCCAGCGTGTTCCGGATGTCTCGCTTGGGAAACACCGCATCATACCACGCGACGTGCCGGTCGGAATATTCGACCATCCCCAACCGCACCGCCAGATCCGGCATCTCTCGCGCAAAGCCGTCAAAGTCGGGATTGCCGATCGCCTCCAGAATCTCCCGCGCCCGGTCGGACCGGAAGTTCAGACAAAAGAGCCCGTCCGCAGGCCGCATCCCGTCGTAATCGCCGATCACCGTGGCCGGGATGAACTCGTCGGTCTTGCCATCATCGTGCGCCGCACGGATCGCCGCCTGCGGCGTCTCCGCCCGCGTACCCTTGCCGTTGACCATAGCATCAAAGGCGGTCTCGACCCGCTCCCACCGGTTGTCGCGATCCATCGCGTAATAGCGCCCGGTGACGGTCACGACCGCAACCCCCTCGGGCAGCTTCGCCAGCATGTCGTCCATGAACGTAGGCGCAGAGCTTGGCGCCACATCCCGCCCGTCGGTGATCGCATGAATGACGACGGCAATGCCCTCTGCGGCCAGCAGCCGCGCGGTCTCCACCAGATGCGCCACATGGCCGTGAACGCCGCCGTCGGACACGACCCCCATCAGATGCGCCCGCCCGCCGGTGTCCTTCAACCGCGCCGCGAACCGCTGGATCGCCGCCTGCTCGGGATAGCTGCCATCCTCGATCGCCAGATCGATCTGCCCTAGATCCATCGCCACCACCCGGCCCGCGCCGATATTGGTATGCCCGACCTCTGAATTGCCCATCTGTCCCTTGGGCAGCCCCACGTCGGGACCAAAGGTCACCAGCGTCGCATGCGGACACTCCGCCATCAGCCGGTCAAAATTGGGCGTGTCCGCCAAGACGGGCGCATTCGCCTCGCGGCTGTCGCGCAATCCCCACCCGTCAAGGATGCACAGCACGACGGGTTTCGGCACGGGCTGGGTCAGCGGCATGGCAACTCTCCTGAAATTTCGCGTACCCTAACGCAACGGCCGATCATGTAAAACGACCGCGTCCTCGCTTTTTCCCCAAATACTCCCGCCGGAGGCATCCTGTCCCAAGGGGACAGGATCTGCCCCAAACCGCGGTCACGCGCTACAGATCGAATGTCGCAAACACCGGCGCATGGTCGCTCGGCTGCTCCCACCCGCGCACGTGGCGCAGGATGCGGCTGCCGTGGGCGGCGCCGGCGATGTCGGGGGTGGCCCAGATGTGATCCAGCCGCCGGCCCTTGTCGGCGGCATCCCAGTCCGGCGACCGGTAGGACCACCAACTGTACAGGTTGCCCTGCGGAATGTCCTGACGCGTCACGTCCACCCAGTTGCCCGCATCCTGCGCCTGCGCCAGATGCTCGACCTCGACGGGCGTGTGGCTGACCACGCGCAACAGCTTCTTGTGATCCCAGACGTCATCCTCGCGCGGCGCGATGTTCAGGTCGCCCACCATGATCGCCCGTTCGGGACGATCCGCGTGAAAGGCGTCGCGCATCTCGGTCAGGTAATCCAGCTTCTGGCCGAACTTGTCGTTGATCGCGCGGTCCGGCTTGTCGCCCCCCGCGGGGACATAGAAGTTGTGGATCGTGACACCATTCTCCAGCCGCCCGGCGATATGCCGCGCGTGACCCAGGCTCGCGTAATCCGCCGCCCCCGTCTCGACGATCGGCAGCTTGGACAGGATCGCGACCCCGTTATAGCCCTTCTGCCCGCGCCCGATCATATGGACGTAGCCAAGCGCCTGAAACTGCTCCAGCGGGATCTTGTCCAGCGGGCTCTTGCATTCCTGCAGGCACAGCACGTCCGGGGCCTCGTCCCGCAGCAGCGTCACCACAAGGTTTTCGCGCAGCCGGACAGAGTTGATGTTCCATGTCGCAAGGGTAAAGGTCATGGTCAGTCCTTACAGCAGCGCGGCGCTGGGCGTGATATGGCCGCACAGCGTGCCGCGCCAGTTGCGGATCTCGGGTTCCATCCGCGCGCGCGCGGCGGGGTGCGCGGCATCCAGCACCCCCAGTTTCACGAGGATCGCCGCAATCGCGGATTCCGACGCCCGCGTCGCCCCGTCCGCTATCTTCAGCGCCACACCCAGCCGCTTTTCGGGGATGATCGCGACAAAGACACCCTCCGCCCCGGTCTTGATCGACACCCGACCGTCCATGGCGCGCATCAAGTCGGTGCAGGCGCGGGTCTCTCCGGCCACCAGTTCAGGAAACGTCGCCATCGCATCGCGCAGACGCACGGCGGCCTTCGACCGCGCATCGCTGCGGTCATGGGCAGTGGCAAAAAAGCTCATCGCGCGGGCCAGACCATGAACGGACGTGGCAAAGTTCGGCGCCGAACACCCGTCGATCCCGTACCCGGGGGACGTCTCGCCCGTCACCTCCTCGAACGCGGCCTTGCAGGCCTGCTGCACCGGATGATCGAGCAACTCGTAATCCGCACCGCCACCCAGATGCTTGTTCAGCGTCAGGAATCCCGCGTGCTTTCCGGAACAGTTGTTGTGGATCTGGCAAGGCGCCGCATGGGCGCGGATGATCTCGTTGCGGGCGGGGATGTCGTTCGGCCACTGCGGCCCGCACCGGAAATCCCCGTCCGCCAGACCCAGCTGGTCCAGCCAGACCTGCACCCGGTCCGTATGGATATGCGCGCCCTGATGCGACGCACAGGACAGCGCCAGCTGCTCGACCCCCAACCCATGCGCATCCGCCGCACCGCTTTCGATCAGCGGCAGCGCCTGGATCATCTTGCACGACGACCGGGGATAGATCGTGGCCGTGGCATCGCCCCAGCTGTGAACGATCTCTCCATCCGCGCCGCAGACGACGGCATGACCCTGATGGCGGGATTCCAGAATGTCGCCGCGCCAGACGTCGACCAGATCTACGGATGCGTTCATCGGCATGTTCCTTCTTGTCACACCCGCCCCACGGGTTTGTGCATGGATCGGGGCTTTGCAGTTTGGGCGATTTTTTGCTAGGGACATGGCTATCGCGTTGAACACCGACCCGCCAGACGAAAAGGTTGTGAAAACCCACACGGCGGGCAGGACAGAGGCAAGGGCAGCTTGGAGGCCTATATACAATGATCACGACGACATTTCGCAGTCTGACACTGGCGATCGCCACACTGATGGCGACACAGGCGGGCGCACAGGCGACGACCGACAACCTCGTGGCGGCGAACACGGACTGGAGCACGTTCGAGGCGGAAAACCCGCGCGAATGCATCAGCACCTCGGCGCCCAAGAACAGCACGCTGACCGACAGCTCCGGCAATCCGACGACCGGCAACCGTGGCGATATCTACCTGATGGTCTTCTACCGCCCGTCCGAAAACGTGAAGGGCCAGATCATGTTCACCGGCGGCTATCCCTTTGCCCCCGGCTCGACCGTCGACATGAGTGTCGGCGGCACGGCGTTCCAGATGTTCACCGAAGGCGAATATGCCTGGCCCGCCACGCCAGAGGATGACGCCCGCGTCATCGCCGCGATGAAGCGCGGATCAGAGGTAGAGCTGAAGGCCCGCTCCGGTCGCGGCAACATCACCACCGACACCTTCTCCCTGCTCGGCTTCACCGCCGCCGTGGAAGAGGCCGCCAACCGCTGCGCCGGATAACGGTTTTTCTGCGGAAAAATCACCCCTGCACCGCTCTGGCCCCGGTTTTCGCTTGGAAACCGGGGCCTTTTTCCTATATGAGGCTCGCTTCACCGTCCGAAAGGTCCCGACCCATGACCGCCACCGCCCCCATCACGCAAGACGTCCACACCATCCCCCGGAAGGTGCCCGACGGTCCCGTCAACCTAATCGGCCTGACGCGCGACCAGATGCGCGCGGCGCTCATCACCGCCGGCACGCCCGAAAAGCAGGCCAAGATGCGTGTGAACCAGCTGTGGCAGTGGCTTTATCACTGGGGCGTGCGTGATTTCGCGGCGATGACCAATCTGGCGAAAGACTACCGCGCCATGCTGGCCGACACCTTCGTCATCCAGCTGCCCGAAGTCGTGACCCGTCAGGTCAGCACCGACGGCACCCGCAAATACCTCGTCCGCATCGCCGGCGGCCACGAGGTCGAGGTCGTCTATATCCCCGAGGAAGACCGCGGCACGCTCTGCATCTCGTCCCAGGTCGGTTGCACCCTGACCTGTTCCTTCTGCCACACCGGCACGCAGAAACTGGTCCGCAACCTGACCCCTGCCGAAATCGTCGGCCAGATCCTGATCGCCCGCGACGACCTTGGCGAATGGCCGCAGCCGGGGCAGGGGACGGGCGACAACGGCCCGCGCATGTTGTCCAACATCGTGCTGATGGGCATGGGAGAGCCGCTTTATAACTTCGAAAACGTCCGCGACGCGATGAAGATCGCGATGGATGGCGAGGGCATCGCCCTCTCGCGCCGCCGCATCACGCTCTCCACCTCCGGCGTGGTCCCCGAAATTGCCCGCACCGCGCAGGAAATCGGCTGCCAGTTGGCCGTCAGCTTTCACGCGACCACGGACGAGGTCCGCGACAAGCTGGTCCCGATCAACAAGAAATGGCCCATCGCCGACCTGCTCGACGCCCTGCGCGTCTATCCCAAGGTCTCGAACTCGGAACGGATCACCTTCGAATACGTGATGCTCGACGGCGTGAACGATTCCGACGCCGACGCCCACCGTCTGGTCAAACTGATCGAGGGCATCCCCGCCAAGATCAACCTGATCCCGTTCAACGAATGGCCCGGCGCGCCTTACAAACGCTCCTCCGGCAACCGCATACACGCTTTCGCCGACATCATCTACAAGGCCGGCTACGCCTCTCCCGTCCGCAAACCGCGCGGCGAAGACATCATGGCCGCCTGCGGCCAGCTGAAGTCCGAGACGGAACGCGCCCGCAAATCGCGAAAAGAGATCGCGGCGGACGCGGGGCTGTAATTCACCTCTCGTCAACCTGCGATAACCAAGTCTTACCGCCCGCCCGGGCCCTTATGCACCGTGCGGAGGCTTGCAAATGGGCGCGTGCGAAAGATCTTTAGCAAATAGTCGACTCCTTGCCTATGTCTGGTCAGCGGACGAAGCGGCCGTCGAGACGTTCTTCAAGACCAGCAAGGCCGAGCTGATCTAGCGTCGGTCATGGGCAACCCGGCGGCAGGCTGAGGTGGCGATCTCCGAGGTCATCAGCGGCTTTTGAAACCCGCGCCGTCAACATTCAGCAGTGAGAGGGAAAAGCCCCTTGGCCTTCGAACGCCAAGGGGCCAAAACGAGCACACCGAGCGGTGCAAATATGCGACAAGACCATTCCGCATTCTCAAACACCGGGAGTTCCGCCAAAGTCATACCGGCTGAATTTGTTCTATCTCTCGAGAGCGGAAACACTGAGGGTCACCATTGACCAATCAGGACTTTATGACGAATGACATCCGATCTCACGAACCACTTTTCGTAAAACCTTTGCCTTCCTGCCACTCACGAAAATATCTGGGGTAAGATCGGTTCCATATCCGCTGACTACAATTTCCACGTCACATCCCCCCCGCAAAGCGTCAAACAGCTTCTCCCTGCGATCGAAGAAGGAAAACCCGCTTGGCGGAAGCTCAAAGTATCCGAAGTTTGAATAGACGTATCCACAGAAGCTACCCGGCGATTTTACAGGAGTTGAAGACCTTCTTGATAAGCTAAGAAGCCCGCTATCCCTGGTTGTACACTCACGGGCAGCATCAATATACTCAATCGAAACTGTAACCGTCTGGCGACCTACCAAGGGTTCGACTGCAAAAACAGCAGACAGCGAAATCACAATAAAGAACATAAAAATAAAAGTTTTCAGGGCTTTTGTCCTCTATCTGATGACCTTCTATTTGAGGCGCCATAAGCTCAACGTAAAGAGATGATCGGCTTTGTTGACGGCGTGGATGGCGTCGCGAGAGGCATCCACGCCGTCAACAGAATCGGGCGTGTCAAAAACACCTGTCTTCGCGTTGCCAAGAAACCCACCCGAAACCCGGGGCGTCGTTCAAGATATCTTGCCACCGACTACCAGCTGACGTTCGCTGCGAAGCTGAATCTTCGGACGTTGGGCTCAAAGCGGACATTGCGGAAATGCATGAGATTTCAAGAATTCGTTAACCAATCCTAACAAACCACCCTCGTTTTACATAATATGTATCGCACGCGAAACATTTGGTTTTTGTGATGTATTTCCGCGCGCCCGCGTCAGAGACCCGCGCAAAGCCACCTCGGCCGCCAAAACGCCACCCTTCCGACCTTATCCCGCCACAGTCTCCCGCGATGTTGGTTAAGCCTCATTAAGGTCGATTCGATGAAAACCCTGTTTGCCGCCCTCTTCAGCCTGTCACTCGCCACCTCCGCCTCGGCGGCCACTGTGAGTGTCGACAACACCACCTACGAAGTGACGACGCTAACAGGCCGTTTCAACGACAACCTGGGCGTTCTGCAAAGCCAAGTCTGGTGGAATAAATCGAACGTCGCAACCTCGTTCGCGGCTCTCGTCCTCAACCTGTTCGGCCAGCCGAACAAGAACAATTTCGTCCCGCTCTTCGCGACATCTCTCGTTAATAACACGGTCAACGGCACGGCCTTTTCCCTGCAAGCAATCCCTGGAAGCGTGGCGACCGCGACGGTCAGCGCCAACAACAAGAACGCCGTTTATGCCATCGCAACTGTCGTGCCAGCCGTCGTGCCAGCCGCCGTGCCGGTGCCTGCCGCGGGCCTGCTGCTGATGTCAGCCCTCGCCGGAATCGCAGCCCTGCGCAGCCGCAGGCGCCGCATCGTCTGACCCTGCCGCCTCGGGCCTCGCGCGGGTTCTTCACGCCGAACCGCAGCAGGATCAGGCTGACCGGATAGGCCGCGATCCGCCCGCAGGACAGCGACAACAGCCCAGCAATCCGTGCTGTCAGCGCCCCGGAATATCCCGCCGCTTTGTCCCCTTGCCGTCCCAGTCGTCCAGCGCGGCCAGGGCCTCCTCTGCCGTTTCGACATAGCGGAACAGATCGAGGTCCGCCTGCGCGATGGTCCCCGCGTCGGCCAGCGCCTGCCAGTTGATGATACCTTCCCAGAAAGACCTGCCAAACAGCAGGAACGGCACGCGCGCCATGCGGCCGGTCTGGATCAGGGTCAGCGCCTCGAACATCTCGTCCAGCGTGCCAAAGCCGCCTGGAAAGACACAGACCGCAGAGGCGCGCATCAGAAAGTGCATCTTGCGGATCGCGAAGTAATGGAAGTTGAAACACAAATCCGGCGTGACGTATGCATTGGGCGCCTGTTCGTGCGGTAGCACGATGTTCAGGCCAATCGACTGGCCGCCCGCATCCGCCGCCCCGCGATTGCCCGCCTCCATCACGCCCGGACCACCGCCCGTGGCGATGATGTTCTCGCAAGGATCATCGGCCAGCGCCCGCTCGGTCACCATCCGGGCAAAGGTCCGCGCCTCGGCGTAATACTTGGTCAGGTCCGCCAGAGTCTCGGTCCGCGCCTGCGCCTTGTTGACGGGATCGGGGATCCGCGCGCCGCCGAACAGGACGACGGTGGATTTCACCCCGGCCTCGTTCATCAGGATCTCGGGCTTCATCAGTTCCAGTTGCAGCCGGATCGGGCGCAATTCCGGACGGGCCAGAAAGTCGTCGTCGGCAAAGGCGAGCGCATAGGACGGGGCGCGGGTCTGGGCTGTGTCGGGCACCTGCTGCGCGGTGGCACGGTCCTCGCCAGAGCGGCGGAACTTGTTTTCGTGGTCTTCGGGCATGAAACGTCCTTGAGATTGCGCGGCAAAGCTTGCGCGTCTATAGCCCTTGCGAACCCGCAGAACCAGCCAAGAGGTCCGTCGCCATGTCGAATGCAGCACTTGAAACCGCCATCGAATCCGCCTGGGACGCCCGCGACCAGATCACCCCTGCCACGACGGGAGAGACCCGCGAGGCGATCGAGGATACGCTGAACGCGCTGGACTCCGGCACCCTGCGCGTCGCTGAAAAGCAGGCGGACGGGTCGTGGCACGTCAACCAGTGGGCCAAGAAGGCGGTCCTGCTGTCGTTCCGCCTGAACGACATGGAGCCGATCTCTGGCGGCAACGGCGGCAGCACCTGGTGGGACAAGGTGCCATCCAAGTTCGACGGCTGGGGCGAAAACCAGTGGCGCGAGGCCGGTTTCCGCGCCGTCCCGGGCTCCATCGTGCGCCGGTCGGCCTATATCGCCAAGGGTGTCGTGCTGATGCCGTCCTTCGTGAACCTTGGCGCCTATGTCGACGAAGGCACGATGGTCGACGGCTGGGCCACGGTCGGCTCTTGCGCGCAGATTGGCAAGAATGTCCACCTGTCGGGCGGTGTCGGCATCGGCGGCGTGCTTGAACCGATGCAGGCCGGCCCCACGATCATCGAGGACAATTGTTTCATCGGCGCCCGGTCCGAAGTCGTCGAAGGCTGCATCATCCGCGAAGGCTCTGTCCTTGGCATGGGCGTCTTCATCGGCCAGTCCACCAAGATCGTCGACCGCGAGACCGGCGAAGTCACCTATGGCGAAGTGCCGCCCTATTCCGTGGTCGTCGCAGGCACCATGCCGTCCAAGAACGACATCTCGCTCTATTGTGCTGTGATCGTAAAGCGGGTGGACGAGCGCACCCGCAGCAAGACCGGCATCAACGAGCTGCTGCGCACCTGATGATCCTCAGCCGGACCCTGGCCCGCAGCCGGATCGCTGCGGGCACGCGGCCCGGCTGGTGGGCGGCCTGGGGTCCGGTGATGATCGACGCCCTGAGTCTGGCGGCGGTGCTGGGCGTGGCCTTCCCCCTGCTGATCGGGCCCCTGTCGGCGCTGAACCTGCCGCTGCCGGTCACGATCATCGTCTTCTTCCTGATCTTCTTCATCCCGATCCAGATCGTGCTGGTGGTCTCCTCCCTCTGGGCCACGCGATCGCGCTGGGTGGAATCCGATGCCCCGCCTTCACAAAGCGATCACGATGGCGGGAACATTCCCCGGACATGAGGCGTTCTGTCGCAGAATGCCCTGTTGGAGGGCTAATCGAGACAAAGGAACGTCGTATGGGCTGGCTTGCAGCAATTATCGTCGGTGGCATCGCAGGATGGCTCGCCGAACAATTCATGAAATCGAACATGGGTGTTCTGATGAACATCATTCTGGGCATCGTCGGTGCCTTCGTGTTCAACCTGATCTTCGGCAGCCTGCTGGGCCTCTATGCCGCCGAAAGCTGGATCAGCTACCTGATCGCGGGTTTCATCGGTGCCTGCCTGCTGATCTGGATCGCCCGTCTGGTCCGTCGCAAGACCTGATCGTCTGATCGCAGACCACGCTACATGACGGCGCGCAGACCCCTGCGCGCCGTTTTTCATTGACCCGACCCCAGAGGAGACCGCCCTCATGATTGCCAGCCTGTCGCTCCTGCCGCTGCTTGGCGTCTTCGCCGTGGCGGTGGTCGTGGTCGTGCTCGCCTCGATCAAGGCGACGGGGCTGGCCGATGTCATCGCGGACCGCACCCGCATGGGCGAGGCGCTGGTGGGCGGCCTGATCTTGGGCGGTGCCACGTCGCTGGCGGGGGTGGTGGTGTCCGTCAACGCAGCCCTGTCCGGCGACGCAAGCTATGCCTTTTCCAACGCGGTCGGCGGCATTGCGGCGCAGACGCTGTTCCTGGCGCTGGCCGACATGATCTATCGCCGCGCCAATCTGGAACATGCCGCGGCAGAACCTGCGAACCTGTTCCAGGCCGTCCTGCTGATCGGCCTTCTGACGCTGCCTTTATGCGCCGTGGCTGGCCCCGCGGTGTCGATCTTCGGCCTGCACCCGGTCTCCCTCATCATGTTCGCGGCCTACCTCGGCGGGATGAAGATTGCGTCGACGGTGGTCGACCAGCCCATGTGGCGCCCGGTCCAGACCGACGCGACCCGCGCGGATACGCCAGACGACCCCGACGCCGCCGACAAATCCGCCCTGCGCCCGGCGCTTTACTTCGCGGGCCTCGTGGCGCTGATGGGCCTTGGCGGTCTTGCGATTTCCCAGGTCGGCGGCGTGCTGATCGACCGTTTCGGGCTGGCGTCCTCGCTGGTCGGGGCCGTCATCACGGCGGTCGTCACCTCCCTGCCGGAACTGGTGACGACGCTGGTCGCCGTGCGCCGCGGTGCGCTGCAACTGGCGGTCGGCGGGATCATCGGCGGCAATACGTTTGATACGCTGTTCCTCGTCGCCTCTGACGCCAGCTATCGCGACGGGTCGCTGTTTCACGCCATCGGCGACAACGACCTGTACTGGCTGACGACGGGCCTGCTGATGACCGCCGTCCTGCTGGGCGGGCTGATCGTGCGGCAACGGGCGGGGCCGGGCCGGATCGGCATCGAAAGCGTGCTGATGATCGCGGTCTACGGTGCTGCGCTGGGTCTGGAACTGGCTTGACAGGCGCGGGCCAAGGCGCGATGCCAGCCTCCATGAACAAACGCACGCAACAGGTCTATACACTGCTGGTCGAGGTTGGCCGGTCCACCGACGACGGCCTGCCCAAGGGCGCCACCGGGGCCGCCCTGATGTGCTACGCCTCCGGCGTGGACGAGGCAGAGGCCGTGCGCGAAACCGTTGCGATCCTGAAACAGGCGGATCTGTCGCCGCTGGATGTCTCGGGCTACGGCACGCTGGACGAACGTCTGGCCGAAGGCCACGACATCGACGACGCGGAACGCGCCCTGATGCAGCGCGCGCTAGATGAAAACAGCGTGATCGTGGCGCAGATGACGCCCTTCTTCGGCGACGAGGATGACGCAACGCCGGTCCAGTAACCGCGGCATTTGCATGCGCCGCAGCCCCGCGCTACCTCTCGGTCAACCGAAAGGATCGCCCATGCCCCTCGACCCCGTCGACCTCACCGCACAGCTGGTGCGCTGCAATTCCGTCACCCCCGCCGAGGGCGGCGCGCTGGTCCTGCTGGAGCGTGTCCTGACCGAGGCCGGTTTCGCCTGCACCCGCGTCGACCGGGGTGGCATCGCAAACCTCTACGCCCGCTGGGGCCGCAAGGGTGCCAATCGCAGCTTTGGCTTCAATGGCCATACTGACGTGGTCCCCATCGGCAACCCCGACGACTGGACCGTGGACCCCTTCGGGGCCGAAATTCGCGACGGTTTCCTCTACGGACGCGGATCCACGGACATGAAATCCGGCGTCGCCGCCTTCGCCGCCGCCGCCTGCGATTTCGTGACCGACACGCCCCCAGACGGGGCCCTGATCCTCGCCATCACCGGGGACGAGGAAGCCGACGCGCTGGACGGCACCACCGCCCTGCTGGACTGGATGGCCGCCAACGGCGAGGCGATGACCGACTGCCTTGTGGGCGAACCCACCAGTCCCAACCACATGGGCGAGGCGATGAAGATCGGCCGTCGCGGGTCCATGACCGCCTGGTTCACGTTCCATGGGCAGCAGGGTCATTCCGCCTATCCGCACCGGGCCAAGAACCCGTTGCCCGCCATGGCCCGCCTGATGGACCGGCTCGCCAGTCATACCCTCGACGATGGCACCGATCACTTCGACCCCAGCTCGCTTGCCATCGTCACGATGGACACCGGCAACCCCGCCACCAACGTGATCCCCGCCACCTGCCGCGCCGCCGTGAACATCCGGTTCAACGACGATCACACCGGCGCCGCCCTGACCGACTGGATGCAGTCCGAACTGGACACCGTCGCCGCCGACACCGGCATCCGCATCGACATGCGCGTCAAGATCAGCGGCGAAAGCTTCCTGACCCCGCCCGGTGCGCTGTCGGACCTGATCGGCAAGGCTGTCCACGCGGAAACCGGCAAAACGCCCGAACTCTCCACCTCCGGCGGCACCTCGGATGCGCGTTTCGTCAAGGATCACTGCCCGGTCGTGGAATTCGGCCTCGTCGGCAAGACCATGCACATGGTCGACGAACGCGTCCCCGTGGCCGACATCATCACCCTCAAATCCATCTACACCCGCATCCTGCGCGACTACTTCGCCTGAGGTCCTCGCTTTTTTCCAAATACTCCGGGGTCCGGGGCTGGCCCCGGTCCGACATAAAACATGACGACCGCCCCGTGCCGTGCTAGGTGCCCCGCCATGACACAGATCCCCTCCAAGACCGACATCCTCGCGTTCATCGCGGACAACCCGACCCAAAGTGCCAAGCGCGACATCGCGCGCGCCTTTGGCATCAAGGGGTCCGACCGCGTTCTGCTGAAACAGCTTCTGCGCGAGATGGAGGCGGACGGGCAGTTGGCCAAGCGCCGCTCGTCCTACCGCGATGCGCAGAAGCTGCCCCCCGTCAGCGTGCTGGAGGTGCTGGCGCCCGACGCCGACGGCGATCTGCATGCCAAGCCGATGGAGTGGAACGATACCCTGCCGCCGCCCCGCATCCTGCTGACGCTGCGGTCCTCCGACCCGGCACTGGGTGCGGGTGACCGCATCCTTGCGCGGCTGACGGAAACACCGGGCGAGGCGCATGCCTACATGGCGCGGATGATCCGGCGGATCGGCAGCAATCCCGAACGCATCCTCGGCGTTTATCGCGCCGCCTCCGAAGGCGGGCGCGTCATGCCGATCGACAAGGGGTCCGACCGGCAATACGTGATTGCTGCGGGTGCCACCGGTGGCGCCAAGGACGGCGAGCTGGTCGAGGCGGAACAGACCGGCCCCAAGGGCCGCATGGGCCTGCCCAAGGCGCGCATCGTCACACGGCTGGGCGATCCCACAGGTCCCCGCGCCGTCAGCCTGATCGCGATCCACCAGCACGGCATCCCGGACCATTTCCCCGATGACGTGGTGGCCGAGGCGGACGCGGCGAAACCCGCGCCGATGAAGGGCCGCAAGGATCTGCGCAAGATGGATCTGCTGACCATCGACCCCGCCGACGCCCGCGATCATGACGATGCCTGTTATGTCGATGCGCACGACGACGGCAGCTTCACGATCTGGGTCGCCATCGCCGACGTCGCCTATTACGTCACACCGGGGTCGGAACTGGACCGCGAGGCGCGCAAGCGGGGCAATTCCAGCTATTTCCCCGACCGTGTCGTGCCGATGCTGCCCGATACGCTGTCGGGCGATCTGTGTTCGCTGCACGAAGGTGTCGACCGCGCCTGCCTTGCCGTCGAAATGCAGGTCGATGCAGAGGGCAACAAGACCGGCCACACCTTCCACCGCGCCGTGATGAACTCCGTCGCGTCCCTGACCTATGAACAGGCGCAGGCGGCGATGGACGGCCTGCCCGATGCGCAGACAGCGCCATTGGTCGAGACGGTGATCAAGCCGCTTTACGCTGCCTACGCCGTGCTGGCGCGCGCGCGGGAACGGCGGCAGCCGCTGGACCTTGATTTGCCGGAACGGCGGATCGAATTGGATGACGATGGCAAGGTGGTTGGCGTCAACTTCAAGGATCGCCTCGACGCGCACCGGCTGATCGAGGAATTCATGGTCCTCGCCAACGTCTGCGCCGCCGAAACGCTGATCGCAAAGAAGACGCCGCTGCTGTTCCGGGTCCACGAAGAACCCAGTCCGGAAAAACTGGACGCGCTCCGCGAGGTGGCGGAAGCCTCTGGCCTCGTGCTGGCCAAGGGTCAGGTGCTGAAGACCATGCACCTGAACCGGCTGCTGGCGCAGGCGGAGGGGACGGACGCGGACGAGCTGATCAACCTTGCCACCCTGCGCAGCATGACGCAGGCCTATTACAACGCGGAAAACTTCGGTCATTTCGGGCTGGCGCTGCGGAACTACGCGCATTTCACCTCGCCGATCCGGCGCTATTCCGACCTGATCGTCCACCGCGCGCTGATCGCGGCCCACGGCTGGGGCAAGGACGGGTTGTCGCCTTGGGACATCGAGCATCTGGACGAGACGGCCAAGATGATCTCTGACACCGAGCGCCGGTCGATGGCGGCGGAGCGTGACACGACGGACCGCTATCTGGCCGCCTTCCTCGAGGATCAGGTCGGGGCAGAGTTCACGGGCCGCATTGCCGGAATCGCGCGGTTCGGTGTCTTCGTGAAACTGGACGGGACCGGGGCCGACGGGATGATCCCGATTCGCAATCTGGGGCGTGAATACTTCCACTATGACGCGGACACCCAGACCTTGATGGGCAGCGAGTCCGGCCAGATCATCGGTCTGGGCCAGCGCGCCCGCGTGCGGCTGGTCGAGGCGGCGCCGGTCACCGGTGGCCTGATCGTGGAACTGCTGGAGTTGGACGGACGGAGCCAGCCCAAGGGGCCGCCCGCCGGGCGCGGCAAGCCGCCGCGGTTCAGGCAGGGTGCGGCCAAGAAGAAATCCGCCAAGACGGCGCGCAAGGTCAGCCGGGTGCGCAAGGCGCGCTGAGGGGGATATCCGGCTGTGCCGGATGCCTCCGGCGGGAGTATTTGGTAAAAAGCGAGGACGGCGGTTGGCGGCCGGTGGAAATGTGCCGGCTGCGGCGGACCGGGGGTGGGCTGAGCGGTCGGTGCCGTTATGGTAGGTCAAAACGATATCGGACACTGAGATATGCGCCTTGCCCTGACCTTTTGCCTTTCGGTTGCGACGGCCGCCAGCGCCGCACCGGAGCGTAGCATGCGCCCGTCCGTGCGGCCTGCGGCGGCCACCGCCCCTGCTGCGGTCGCACCACCTGCGCGGACTTATGCGCAGGTACCCGACGCGGGGTTTGACGCCTGGGTGCGGGGCTTTCGCAAGCGGGCGCTGGGGCAGGGGGTGTCGGGGGCCACGTTCGATGCGGCCTTCGCGCGGGCCGGGTTCATTCCGGACAGCATCGCGCTGGACCGCAATCAGGCGGAGTTCGTCAAGCCGCTGTCGGAGTACATGGCGACGGCTGCGTCGGACGAGCGGGTGGCCACGGGCCGCGCGATGCTGGTGCAATTTGGCGGCCTGCTGGACCGGATCGAGGCAAAATACGGTGTCGATCGTCAGGTGGTGCTGGCGGTCTGGGGAATGGAGAGCAACTTTGGCCGCAGGCGCGGGGCGGTGCCGCTGATCTCGACCCTCGCCACGCTGGCCTACGAGGGGCGTCGGGGGCGGTTCTTTGAAGGGCAGCTGGTGGCGGCGCTGCAGATCCTGCAGCGGGGCGATACGACGCCCGCAAATATGACCGGGTCGTGGGCCGGGGCGATGGGGCATACGCAGTTCATGCCGACGAGCTATGCCGCCTATGCGGTGGATTTCACCGGCGATGGGCGGCGTGACATCTGGTCGGACGATCCGAGTGACGCGCTCGCCTCGACCGCCGCCTATCTGGCGCACTTTGGTTGGACAAAGGGCCAGCCCTGGGGGGTAGAGGTGCGGTTGCCGGTGGGGTTCGATTACAGCCTTTCGGCGCACAGCGTGTCGCGGACGACGGCGGACTGGGCGGCGTTAGGCGTTGTCGGGACCGGCGGCCGGGCCGTTGCGGGGCAGGGCTCGGCCAGCCTAATCACGCCGACCGGGGCCGGCGGGCCCGCGTTTCTGGTGTTCAAGAACTATGATGCCATCAGCCGTTACAACAACGCCGAGGCCTATATCATCGGTGTCGGGCATCTGGGCGACCGGATCGCGGGGGCGGGGCCGCTGGTGCATCCTTTCGTCGCGGGCGAACGCAGTCTGAAGCGGGCAGAGCGGGTGGAGTTGCAGCAGCGTCTGACGGCGGCGGGGTTCGGCACCGGTGGGGCGGACGGCAAGATCGGACCGGCCTCGCGCCGGGCGATCAGGGCCTATCAGGCGCGGTTGGGCCTGCCGCAGGACGGCTATGCCAGTCTGACGTTACTGGAGCGGCTGCGCTGAGCAATCGGCGCCTGACATGCAGGCGGCGAGGCGGTCGGTCGTGGCCGCATCCGGTGCGGCAAAGGTCCAGCCACCGCAGGCGCCCATGGTCAGCACCGGGATTTCGCCGTCGATCTGCACGAAGGCGAGCAGCGGGTCCGGCCCCGGAAAGCCGCCGCACCACGGCCCGGCGCAGGTGACGTTCACGATGACCTGTCCGTCGAAGGGGACGGTGAAGCCGTCGGGCGTCAGGCCCATACCGGTCATGTGCGCGGTGGCCTGCGTCGGTTTTTCGATCTTGCCGGTGGCTGGCAGGTCCGTGATCGTACCGGTCAGCACCAGATAGGGCAGGTCGCTGGCCGCGGCTGCGGCGTAGCTGGTCATCAGGTCCGGCGCGCGGCAGGACAGGGCCTGCGCCTGACCGGCCGCCAGCAGGGCGGCGCCGGTCAGAAGGCGCCTCACAGGCGGTCGCCCAGTTCGGCCAGCACCTGCGTGTAGACGGCGCGCTTGAACGGGACGATCGCGTCGACCAGCTGGTCCTTGGGTATCCATTTCCAAGAAGAGAACTCGGGGTGTTCGGTCGCGATGTTCACGTCCGCATCGGTGCCGTGAAAGCGGAACAGGAACCACTTCTGTTCCTGACCGCGATACTTGCCGCCCCAGGCCTTGCCGACCAGATCGTGCGGCAGGTCATAGCGAATCAGACCGCGGGTTTCCGCCTCGACGCTGACCAGCTTCTCGGTGACGCCGGTTTCTTCCCACAGCTCGCGCAGGGCCGCGTCCAGACATTTCTCTCCCGCATCGACGCCGCCCTGGGGCATCTGCCAGGCGGGGGTGTCGCTATCGCGGCGCTGACCCACGAAGACATGCCCGCGGGTGTTCGCAAGCATGACGCCCACGCAGGGGCGGTAGGGCAGCTGTTCGATCTGGTCGAGTGTCATGAAATGGCCTTGGGTTTTCATCGTCTGGTCCTTTCGTTTGGAAGCTTTTTGCCCCAAACGTCCAGCGCTAAGCGATAACAAGCCGAGTGTTATACATAATCCTTGGGGCTATCCATGCCAGATGCCGCCGCGACAGGCCGATACAGCCTGCAGTCGGGCGTCCCGGTCCCCGCCACTGGTGGATAAAGATCGCGGAACCACGGCCTTTCACCGGATACGGCCAGTTCCAGTCGGTGAGAATCACCAGATCATACATCGGGTCGGCGCGGCGCAGATACTCGTGGCGATTCGGGTGCGGCACCCGCACCATCATGTTGTAATCGGGATCGGTCACGTCGTCGGACCACAGATCGCCGGGCCAGATCGGCACAGCCCAATCGGCGGGCGGCCCCAGTCGGTCGGGCCGGTAGAGCATCCCGACGATTCGGTGCGTGCCGCGTGGCGTCGCCCCGTCGCCTTCGCGTTTGGCGTCCGTCAGACCGCCGCGCCCGATGGTGCAGGCAAACCGCCGCCCGAGAAACCGCAGATGCGTGGGCATCACCACAAGGTCAGTCGCTTTCACACGCTCGTCCTCGCTTTTTCTGAAATACTCCCCGCGGAGCGTCCGATGGTCAAAGCAGATGCCCCGACTTTGCCGCCTTCGTCGCCAGATAGGCATGGTTGTGGGCGTTTTCGCCGACCTTCAGCGGAACGCGTTCCACGACCTTGATGCCCGACGCTTCCATCCGGGCGATCTTGGCGGGGTTGTTGGTCAGCAGGCGGACGGCGCCAAAGCCCATCTGCCGCAGGATCGCGGCGCCGATGCGGAAATCGCGTTCGTCGTCGTGAAAGCCGAGGCGGTGATTCGCCTCGACCGTATCGAACCCCTGATCCTGCAACCGGTAAGCGCGCATCTTGTTGGCGAGGCCAATGCCGCGGCCTTCCTGGTTGAGGTAAAGGAGGACGCCGTGCCCCTCTGCCCCCATCTGGCCCAAGGCCGCGCGCAATTGCGGGCCGCAGTCGCATTTCAGCGATCCCAGCAGGTCGCCGGTGAAACAGGCGGAGTGCAGACGCGCCAGTACCGGCTGACTGCGGTCGGGCTGGCCGATTTCGACTGCATAGTGTTCTTCGCCACCGTCGGCGGGGCGAAAGACGTGCAGGCGGCCGGCCTCTGACACGGACATGGGCAGGCGGGCGCTGACGACGCCGTGCAGGGGTGACATGTCGGTGGCGCGGGCGGCGGTGCCGTCGATCACGGTCAGACCGTGTTGCGCGGCAAAGCCGTCCGCTTCGTCGAGCGGTGCGATCACGGCCGCAGGCAGCAAGCGGGCGGATTTGCACAGGGCGACGGCGGCGCGCGCGAGGTCGGCTGACCCGTCGCGCAAGGCCCGCAGCGGCCCTTTCATCGGGCTGCGCAGGTCGCCTGCGGGGTCGGCCAGCGCACGGACCCATGCGGCATCCGCGTCGCGCGGGATCACGATCCGGGCGATGTCGCCGTCGTAGGCCGCGACCTTCAGCGTCTGGGCGCGCCAGTCGGTGATCGCCACGGCGGCGCCAAGGTCGCGCAGCACGGCCAGCCGGTCGGGCTGCAATGTCTCTGCCGCGAGGATGACACCCTGTCCCGCCACCACGACGGGCACCCCCATGCGCAGATCGGCGCGGGCGCGGGCGAGTCGTTCGGTGCTGTCGGGTGCGAACCCCATGGGTCAAGGCCTTTGCAATCGTCAGCCCGACTTAGGCGTTGCCTGCGGCAAATGAAACATTTGTATATGAAATCACACGTCCGTGTGAACCTTTTGCAGCACAACTTGTTGAACACGTGAGTGCATCACACTTGCTGTGAAAGAGTTCTGGAGGTTGTCATGGCCCAATTGAAAAAGATTTTGCTGGTGGACGACGACGACGACCTGCGCGAAGCGCTGGGCGAGCAGTTGTTGATGACCGAAGATTTCGACGTGTTCGAGGCCGATGATGGCGCGACCGCGATGACGAAAGCCAAGGAGCAGCTTTACGACCTGATCATCCTTGACGTCGGCCTGCCCGATACGGATGGCCGAGAGCTGTGCCGCCTGATGCGCAAGCAGGGCGTGAAATGCCCGATTGTCATGCTGACGGCGCAGGACAGCGACGCGGACACGATCTATGGCCTCGACGCCGGCGCCAACGATTATGTCAGCAAGCCGTTCAAGTTTCCGGTCCTGCTGGCCCGGATCCGCAGCCAGCTGCGCACCCACGAACAATCCGAGGATGCTGTGTTCCAGCTGGGGCCGTATACCTTCCGCCCGGCGCAGAAGATGCTGGTGACCGAGGACGACAAGAAGGTGCGGCTGACCGAGAAGGAAACGAACATCCTCAAGTTCCTGTATCGTGCCTCTGACGGTGTGGTCGCCCGCGACGTGCTGCTGCACGAGGTCTGGGGCTATAACGCCGGAGTCACGACGCATACGCTGGAAACGCACATCTATCGCCTGCGTCAGAAGATCGAGCCCGATCCGTCCAATGCCCGGCTGCTGGTGACGGAACAGGGTGGTTATCGGCTGGTAGCGTAAACGGTCGGGAACCAAACCTGTTTAGCCTTCGTTACTAGATCAGAATCCCGCGTCACCGGGTTATGTGACACCCTCCCTGTTGGACTGCGCCCGGGCCTTGTGCCCGGGCTTTTTTTTGGCCGCCGCGCGGGGGTGCGCCGGGCGCTGCGTTGCGCGGTTTTCACGGCGGCCCCGGCGCGGTAGACTTATCGCAAAAGAAGCAGAGCAGGAGCATTGCCATGAAGACGATTATCGCCGCAGCACTGGCCGCGGGTCTTGCCGGGTGCGCCGTACCGGAAGTCGTGCAGGGCCGCTATGTCGTGCAGGGCGTCGAGGCGGACGACATGCTGAAGCTGCGGGCCGGGCCGGGCACCGGCTATATCGCCGTGCTGGGCCTGCCGAACGGCACGGAGGTCCTAGTCGACAGTTGCGATCCGAACGGCAACACGTCGTGGTGCCGGTTGACGCTGGACGACGGGCAGGGTGTGACGGGCTATGCCTCCAAGGCGTACCTTCGCAAGCTGTGAACGCGACTGGACGTGCGGCGGATCGCGCTAGATTGAGGGCCGCAACGCACCAACAAGGAGAGCGCGTATGAAAACCGCAAAAGACTACCTCGCAGAAGCCAACGAAGTGATCACCCGGATGCCGACCGCCGATGCGATCAAGGCCCATGGGTCCGACGACGGCGGCATCTGGATCGACGTGCGCGACAGCGGCGATATCGCCAAGACCGGCACCATCAAGGGCGCCAAGCGCGTGCCGCGTGGGTTCATGGAATTCGCGGCCGACCCGGCCTCGCCCTATCACAAGGATTTCCTGAAGCCCGACGGCAAGTACTACCTTGTCTGCGGTGCCGGCGGTCAGGCGGCCCTGGCCGGCAAGACGCTGAAAGAGATGGGTTACACCGACGTCACCAACGTCGGCGGCGTGCCGGACTGGAAAGAGGCCGGCGGTCCAACCGAAGAGGCGTAATCAGCCCCACATCTGCCAAAGCAGCCGCACGGCAAGCGCCGTTGCGGCTGTGACCAGCACAGGCTTGATTAGGCGCGCGCCGATCCGCATGGCAAGGCGCGACCCGACCCAAGCCCCCGCCATCTGGGCGGCCCCCATCGCGAGACCGACGCTCCACCACGGGTGGGCCACCAGCGCATAGATGGTGATGCCGCCAAGGTTGGACGCAAGGTTCAGCAGCTTGGTATGCGCGGTGGCGCGCAGCACGCCGTAGCCTGCAAGGGCCACGAACCCCAGCATGTAGAACGCCCCGGCCCCCGGTCCGATCAGCCCGTCGTAGAAGGCGACGAGCGGCACGATGGTCAGCGCAAAGACGCCCGGCGCGATCCGCTGGGCGCGGTCGATGTCGTTCAGGCCGGGTTTCAGCGCAAAGAACAGCGCGATCCCGATCAGCAGGACCGGCAGGCCCAGCCGGATCACGTCGGTCGGCAGGTGCGACGTCAGCAGCGCACCGCCCATGCCCGCCCCAAGCGCCAGCAGCGCCGGTTTCACCTGTTTGCGCGGATCGACGTGGCCGCCGCGGGCATAGCTGATCGCGGCCATCCCGGCGCCGAAGACGCCCTGCACCTTGTTCGTGGCGATCGCCGTCACCGGCGGCGCACCGGCCAGCACCAGCACCGGCAGGGTGATCAGGCCGCCGCCGCCGGCAATGGAATCGACCATGCCGGCGATGAAGGCAGCCAGCATCAGCCAGATCAGGACGTCATTCGCGACTTCGAACATGGTCAGGTTGCAAATTCGCTGCGGGCGTAGCCTTGGACGAACAGCAGGGCGGTCAGGTCGCCGTGGTTGATCCGCACGTCGCATTCGGCCTGTACTGATGGTTTCGCATGCAGTGCGACCCCGATCCCGGCGCGGCCCAGCATGCCGAGGTCATTCGCGCCGTCGCCCACGGCGATGACGTCGTCGGGCGTGATGCCGAGGCGAGTGGTAATCTCCTCCAGTGCCGTGACCTTGGCCTGACGGCCAAGGATCGGGCGGGCGACGTAGCCGGTCAGGCGGCCGCCGTCGACCAGCAGCGTGTTGGCGCGGTGTTCGTCAAAGCCGAGCGCCGACGCAATTTTCTGCGTAAAGGCGGTGAAGCCGCCGGAGACGAGCGCCGCGTGGCCGCCGTGCGCCTTCATCGTCTGCACGAGTTCATAGCCGCCGGGCATCAACTGGATGCGGGTGTCGAGGACGTGCTGGATGATCGTCTCTGGCAGGCCCTTGAGCAGGCCGACCCGTTCGATCAGGGCGCCTTCGAAATCGAGTTCGCCGTTCATCGCCTTGGCGGTGATGGCGGCGACGCGTTCGCCCACGCCCGCCTCTGCCGCGAGTTCGTCGATGCATTCCTGACGGATCATCGTGGAGTCCATGTCGGCCAGCAGCATCCGCTTGCGGCGGTTGGCGCTGGGCTGCATGACGAGGTCGATGCCGCGCGGTTGCAGGTCGTCCCAGACGCCCCAGAAGCGGTCCGGCGCGCCCTGCACGACGAAGGCCGCCGCCTCTGTCGGAGAGAGCCACTGGACCGGGCCACCGGCCCAGGCCTTGCGCAGCGTCTCGGCCACGGTGGCGTCGAGCTGGCCGGGCTTGGCGATCAGGGTGATGGTGAACATCGGGCAAGACCTTTCGCGGGCGGATTTGCGGTCCTGCTAGCCTGTTTCCGGGGCCGGTGAAAGGGTGTGCCGCCGCAACGCAAAGGTGCGACAACATGGCATCTGGGCGTGGCCTGCACAAAATTAGATCGCGGATCGACGGGAATGTGATGGACCGCCGTATCAACGTGGCGGGACGCGGCGTTCCGTGGCACTAACTTGCAGCAAGATGGCCACGGCTGGCCCGCGACCTGATAGGAAAACGCATGTCCCTGTTCAAGCAATGCCTGATCGGTCTGGTGGTTCTGGGCATCGCCCTGGCCGCGTGGATCGCCTACGTCCCCTCGGCGCGGGGCCTGCTGGAGCGTGCGGGCGTGACGGACCTGCTGGGCATCGCCCCGCAAGCGGCAGCGGCAAGTGCCGCCCCCGCCGGTCCGCGCGGTGGCGGCGGCGCGGCGCGGGTCATCAGCATTCCCGTGGCGATGGGCGTGCTGGACGACCGGGTCAGCGCCATCGGCGACGCACAGGCGATCCGGTCCGTGACCGTCCGGTCAGAGGCCGCGGGCCTTGTCCGGCGTGTGGCGGTGGACGACGGCGGTGTGGTGGCACAGGGCGACATTCTGGCAGAGCTTGACGACGACGCGCAGCAGATCGCGGTGTCCACCGCGCAGGTCATGCTGGACGATGCGCAGGCAGAGCTGGCGCGGCAGACGCAGTTGCGCCAGACCGGTGCGTCGGCGGCGGTGACGTTTCAGGCGGCACAGCTGGCTGTGCAGACGGCGGAACTGGCGGTGCGGCAGGCGGATTATGATCTGTCGCAGCGCACCGTCCGCGCCCCCATCGCGGGCCGGATCGGTCTGCTGTCGGTCGAGGAAGGGGCCCGCATCGCCACGCAGGATCCCATCGGGGTCATCACCGACCAGTCGCAGATGCTGATCGCCTTCAGCCTGCCGGAACGGGTGATCGGGCAGCTGTCCGTGGGCCAGACGATCCGCCTGACGCCGCTGGCCCGCCCCGATCAGACGCTGGAAGGGCGGATTCGCGCCATCGACAACGTGGTGGATCTGGCCAGCCGCACCCTGCGGGTGCAGGGCGTCGTGGCCAATGACGACGACATGCTGCGGTCGGGCATGTCGTTCCGCGTGGACCTCGCGTTCGAGGGCGACCCCTATCCGGTGATCGACCCGCTGGCGCTGCAATGGTCGAACGAAGGGTCATACGTCTGGGCGGTGCGCGACGGCAAGGCCGCGCGCGTGCCCGTGGTGATCCGCCAGCGCAATGCCGATAGCATTCTGGTGGAGGCTGAATTGACCGAAGGCGAGGACGTCATCACCGAAGGCGTGCAGACCCTGCGCGACGGTGCGGCGGTGGATATCGTCCCCTCTGACGCCGCGCGCGCCGCTGCCGCCCCGGCAGAGACCCCGCCCGCCGCCGACTGACCGTCGTCCCTTTCCTGACCGAGGCCCAGCCATGACGCAGACCGGACCCCAGCCTGACACCGATACCGACGCCACCGCCCCCGGCGGCACCGCGCTGTTCGTGCGGCGGCCGATTCTGGCCTTTGTGCTGAGTGCTTTGATCATCATCGCAGGCGTCGCGGGGCTGCTGGGGGTCGAGGTGCGGGAATTGCCCGACGTCGACCGGCCCGTGATTACGGTGCGGACGGATTTCGAAGGCGCCTCGCCCGAAACCGTGGATCAGGAGCTGACCGGCCGGATCGAGGGCGCACTGGGCCGGGTGTCTGGCATCCGCAGCATTTCATCAAGTTCGGAGTTCGGCGAAAGCCGCGTGACGCTGGAATTCGGCGACGACGTCGATCTGGATGTGGCAGCGACCGACGCGCGCGACGCGGTGGCGCGGATCGTCAACAACCTGCCCGAAGGCGCGGACGAGCCGCGGATCGTCAAGGCGGATGCGAATGCGCAGCCGGTGATCCGGGTGGCCGTCACCTCTGCCACGCGGTCGCCGCAGGACCTGACCAATATCGTGCAGGAGCAGGTGGAGGATCGCCTGATCTCTGTCGCCGGGGTGGCGGATTTGCAGATCTACGGCGACCGCGCGCCGATCTTTCGCGTCGATATCGACATGGCGGCGCTGGCCAGCCGGGGGCTGACGCTGGCTGATATGCGCAATGCGCTGTCCGACGTGGCCTTTGACGCGCCCGCGGGCGATCTGTCTGGCAGCCGTCAGACGATCAACGTGCGGACCACCGCGACCGTGGCGACGCCAGAGGCGTTCGGCGATCTTGAACTGGCCGACAACGTCTTTATCCGCGATGTGGCGACCGTGACCCTTGGCCCCGCGCCGAATGAGACGGTGCTGCGGGCGAACGGGCAGACCGGCCTTGGCCTTGGCGTGATCCGGCAGGCGACGAGCAACACGCTGGAGATTTCCAAGGCCGTACGCGCGGTCGTGGCCGAACTGGACCGGACCCTGCCGGATGATGTCAGCATCTTTGTCACGTCCGACGACGCCGTGTTCATCAACGGCGCCATTACCGAGGTGCTGAAGACGCTGGGGCTGGCGACGCTGATCGTGGTCATCATCATCTATGTCTTTTTGCGCGACTGGCGGGCAACGCTGATCCCGGCGCTGACGTTGCCGGTGTCGTTGATCGGGACGCTTGCGGCGGTCTATATTGCCGGATTCTCGGTCAATATCCTGACTTTGCTGGCCTTGGTGCTGGCGACGGGGATGGTGGTGGACGACGCCATCGTGGTGCTGGAAAACATCGTGCGGCGCCGGTCCGAAGGGATGGGCGCGCGGGCGGCCGCCGTGCTGGGCACGCAGCAGGTGTTCTTTGCCGTCGTCACGACCACCGCGACGCTGGCCGCCGTGTTCGTGCCGCTGTCGTTCCTGCCGGGACAGGCGGGCGGGCTGTTCCGCGAGTTCGGGTTCACGCTGGCCATCGCGGTCATGCTGTCGTCGGTCGTGGCGCTGACCCTGTGCCCGGTGCTGGCCAGCCGGTTGCTGACCCGCGACATGACGCAAGCGCCGCGCGGGCCGATGGTCTGGCTGGGCGATCGGTTGGGCGGATTCTATGCCGCGACGCTGAAGGGGGCGCTGGCCGCCCCGCTGGTCGTCGTGCTGGTGGCGGCGCTGTTCGGGGCGACGGCGTTTCTGGTCGCCGGTGGCATCCGCAGCGAGCTGACCCCGCCGGAGGATCGCGCCGTGGCGCTGTTGCGCGTGTCGGTGCCGCAGGGGGTGTCGGTAGATTACACCAATGCCAAGATGAAAGAGATCGAGGGCATCATCGACCCGCTGCGTGCCAGCGGCGAGGTCACGAATGTCTTTGCGATCAGCGGCTTCGGCGGTAACGGCGGGTTCATGGTCATCAGTCTGGCCAAGTGGGAGGATCGCGCCCGCAGCCAGCAGGAGATCGTCGGCGAAATCAACGGCAAGCTGCGCGGAATCGTGGGCGTCCGGGCCTTTGCGATCCAGCCGAACTCGCTTGGGATCCGGGGCGCTGGTGAAGGTCTGCGGTTCGCGATCACCGGCGACAATTATGCGCAACTGGCCGAGGTGTCGGCGGCGATGGTGGAGCGGATGCGGCAGGACCCGGCGCTGGGGCAGATCGACCTTGGCTACGAGACGACGCAGCCGCAATTGTTCATCCAGATCGACCGGACGCGCGCTGCCGATCTGGGGATCGATATCACCGGGTTGGGGCAGGCGTTGCGGGCCGTGCTGGACGGCGCGCCGGTGGGGTCGGTGTTCATCGACGACACGAGCTACGATATCGAGATGCTGTCGACCCGCGATCCGGTGAACGATCCGGGCGATCTGGAGAATGTCTTTATCCAGTCGGGCGACGGGCAGATGGTGCCGATGTCCAGCTTCGTCACGCTGGAGGAACGTGCCGTCGCACCAGAGCTGACCCGCGAGGGGCAGAACCGCGCGGTCGAGATCACGGCAGGCCTGACGCCGGAGCTGGCGCTGGGCGCGGCACTGGATCAGGTGCAGCAGATCGGGGCCGAGGTGCTGGCCGAGCAGAACCGCATCGTGCCGCTGGCCGAGGCGGCGACGCTGGACCAGACGGCGGGCGGTCTGGTCGTGACGTTTGGTTTCGCGATCCTGATCGTGTTCCTCGTGCTGTCGGCGCAGTTCGAAAGCTTCATCTCCGCCATCGTGGTCATGTCCACCGTGCCGCTGGGGCTGGCCTGCGCGATCTTTGCGCTGCTGCTGTCGGGGCAAAGCCTGAACGTCTACAGCCAGATCGGGCTGGTGATGCTGGTGGGGATCATGGCCAAGAACGGCATCCTGATCGTGGAATTTGCTAACCAGTTGCGCGATGACGGGCAGGATATCCGGTCGGCGATCTTCGATGCCTCCACCATCCGGCTGCGGCCGGTGATGATGACCATGGTCTCGACCGTGTTGGGCGGCGTGCCGCTGATCTTTTCCGCAGGCGCCGGGGCAGAGGCGCGCGAGGCGCTGGGCTGGATCATCGTGGGCGGGCTGGGGCTGGCCACGATATCGACCCTTTACCTGACGCCGGTGGCCTATCTGCTGCTGGCGCGGTTCACGACGCCCAAGGCGGAAGAGGAAGCGCGGCTGGTGCGCGAGTTGCGCGAGGCGAAGGCGCTGGGGGCCTAGGTGCCCAGCAGCGCCTTGGCCATCATCATGTGCACACCCTTGCAGCCATTGACGGTCTGCGTGATGTGCAGGTCGCCCGCGAGCGAACAGAGCATATAGGCCTGCGCCCGGGTGATCCCGGCGCGGTCCGACACCAGCGCGATCATGTCGCGCAGGGCCATTTCGGTGCAGCGTTCAAGGTCGGGGTCCATGCCCATCGTGATGACATGGGTCGGCGTTTCCGCCTGCGGATAACTCAGCGCCAGATCGCGGCGCAGGGTCAGGCGGAAGCGGCCGGTCAGCGCTGTTTCGATCGCGGTGATGCAGACTTCGCCGTCGCCCTGCGCGCCGTGGCCGTCGCCGCAGGAAAAGAGGGCACCGGGGGCGTGGACGGGCAGGTAGAGGGTCGTGCCAGCGACCAGTTCCTTGTTGTCGATGTTGCCGCCGTGACGGCGGGGTTCGATGGTGGAAATCCGGCCCCAGTTGGGCGGCGGGGCGACACCCATGACACCGAAGAACGGGGCGAGGGGCAGTTCCAGACCCCAGGGCATCGTGGCAATGCCGCGGTCCGCGTCCAGCGGCAGGATCGTCAGGTGGGATTCCTCGAAATCATAGGGCAGCGTGCCGGCCAGCGGGCGGATCACGTTGTAGCCCCAGTCCTGACGCAGCTGCACATCAAGGATGTCGACCTGAAGGACGTCGCCGGGCATGGCGCCTTCGACGGCGACGGGCCCGGTGAGGATGTGACCGCGCATCGTCTCGCCCTTGTCGTGGATGGCGTAGAGTTCGGGGGGCACATGGAACCCGTCACCCGGCAGCATCTGCGGCCCGCCGGAAACGGTGTGGATCGTAACCTCCTCGCCGCTTTGGATCGTGACGGCGGGGGGCAGTGTCGCGTCGAAGAAGCCCCAGTGGCATGTGTCGGGACCGGCGTTCAGGATGGTCATGCGGGCAGCCTTTGTTCAGCGAGTTCGACCCAGTAGGACGCGCCGACGGGGATGATCGCATCGTTGAAGTCGTATTCCGGGTGGTGGAGGCCCTTGGAGGGGCCGTTGCCGATCTGGATGTAGGCGCCGGGGCAGGCATTCAGCATATAGGCGAAGTCCTCTCCGCCGGTAGTGCGGGGCGCCTCGGTGTTGCAGTCGCCTGCGACCGCGCGGGCGGCGGCGGCGGCGAAATCGGTTTCTTCGGCGTGGTTGGCCATGACCGGGTAGCCGTCTTCGGGCCAGTCGACGGCGGCGCGTGCGCCGTAAGTTTCGGCGGTGAGGGCTGCGATGGACTTGATCCGGTCCTCGATATTCTTGCGCACGGCGGCGTCAAAGGTGCGGACCGTGCCGCGCAGGGTGACGGTTTCGGGGATCACGTTGAAGGCGTCGGATTCCGTGCGGAACGACGTCACCGTGACCACGGCGGCCTGCTGCGGGTCGGTGTTGCGGGACACGATCTGCTGCAGGTTCATCACCAGCGCCGCCCCCGCCAGCGTCGTGTCGATGCAGTTGTTGGGCCGTGCCGCGTGGCCGCCCTTGCCGGTCAGTGTGATCTCGAACAGGTCGACGGCGGCGTAGAAGGGGCCGGGGCGGATGGCAAAGGCGCCTTCGGGCAGCAGGGGGGAATTGTGCATCCCGTAGATCTCGGAGATGCCGAAGCGGTCGATGAGGCCGTCCTGCACCATTTCCAGCGCACCGGCGCCGCCTTCTTCGGCGGGTTGAAAGACGACGGCGACGGTGCCGTCGAAATTGCGGGTCTCGGCCAGATATTGCGCAGCACCCAGCAGCATCGCCGTGTGGCCGTCGTGGCCGCAGGCGTGCATCTTACCGGGGACGGTCGAGGCGTGGTCCGCTCCCGTCGCCTCGAAGATGGGCAAGGCGTCCATGTCGGCGCGCAGCGCCACGGTCTTGCCCGACGCGTTGGACTTGCCGCGGATCAGGCCGACGACACCGGTGCGGCCCATGCCGGTCACGACCTCGTCACAGCCGAAGGCGCGCAGCTTGTCAGCGACGATGCCAGAGGTGCGGTGCGTGTCGTAAAGCAGTTCGGGGTTCATGTGAAAGTCGCGCCGCCATGCGGTGACGTCGGCGTGCAGGTCAGAGATGCGGTTGCGGATCGGCATGGAGGTGGTCCTTATTGCGGAAAGGTCGGGCGGCGGCTGGCGACGTCGAGTTTTGATTCCAGCGCCATGCCGAGGGTCAGCAGGGGGCCTTCGTCGAAGAGTTGCCCCCACAGGGAGATGCCCTGCGGCACGGTGAAGGTGGTGGCGCCCGTGGCCTCTGGCGTGCGGTTGTCGAGGGTGCCGCGGCTGCGTGTGGCCAAGTCGGAGAACCCTGCGCGCAGGTGCAGGCAGGGGTGGCCGGTGAAGTTCGAGGCGACCAGCATCGGGCCGGTCTGGAACGGGCCGATCAGCGCGTCGACCTGTCCCATGGTGTCGCCCAGCGCCTGCATCACGCGGTAGCGCAGGCGGTCGGCCTGCACGTGGTCGACGGCGGAGAGGAAGCGCGCCTTGCGCATCGTGTTGGGCCAGGCGCCCTCGTCCTGCCAGCGCAGGGTGTCGTCGGCGTCCGACAGGGTCAGATCCTCGAAGGCGGCGGCGGCTTCGGCGTAGAGGATGGCCATGAGCGAGGCGTAGGGCAGGTCCTCCAGCGTGACCTCCTTCACCGTGATGCCAAGGGTCCGGGCGGCGTCGAGGGCGGCGCGGTCGATGTCGGTGGCGCCCTCTTCGAACGCCGCGGGCAGGTAGCCGAGGGTCATGCCGGAGATGGTGGCCTGCGCGTCGAAGTGGAAGGGGGCGGCGATGGAGCCGCGGTCGGCGGGATCGCCGCCGTTGATCGCGGCGAGGACCAGGGCCGTATCCTCCACCGAGCGGCAGATCGGGCCGACCTTGTCGAGCGAGCCGGAGAGCGTCATGCCGCCTGCGCGGCTGACCCGGCCGAAGGTCGGGCGCAGACCGGTGGTGCCGCAGCGCTGCGACGGCGAGGTGATGGAGCCGAGGGTTTCCGTTCCGATGGAAAACCCGCAGAGGCCCGCGGCGGTGGCCGAGGCGGATCCGGCGGAGGAGCCTGAGGAGCCTTCGTTCAGGTTCCAAGGGTTGCGGGTCCAGCCGCCATACCACAGGTCGTTGTAGGCCAGCGCGCCCAGCGTCGTCTTGCCCAGCAGGACCGCGCCCGCTGCGCGCAGCTTGCGGGTGACGGTGGCGTCTGTGTCGGGGATGCGGTGGGCATAGGGTTCGGCGCCCCAGCCGGTGGTGATGCCGCGGGTGTCGAACAGATCCTTCAGCCCGTAGGGGATGCCGTGCAGGGGGCCGAGCCAGATGCCGGCAGAGGTCAGGCTGTCCATCGCGTCCGCCTCGGCCCTTGCCAGATCGGCGGTGACGGTGGCGTAGCATTCCAGCCGGGGGTTCAGGGTGGCGATGCGGTCGAGGTAGAGGTCGGTCAGCGCGCGGCTGGTGATCTGGCGGGTTCTGATCCAGTGCGAGAGGTGGGTCAGGGGCGCGAAGGCGATATCTTCGGCGTTGTCGGGCAGGGCGGCGGTGACGGGCGACAGGTGCAGCGCGTCCATGCCGTGCGGCATCGCGAAATCGGGCAGGCGGGGATCGAAACGGGTGGCGGTGGGCGTGGCGTTATCGAGCCTTACGGCGCGGCGGGCCACGGCGAGATCGCGCTGTCCGTCCAGATTGCCGACCATCTGCGCGCGTTCCTGCGCGGTATAGGCCAGACCCAGCATCCGCTCGGTCGCGGCGATGTCGGCTTCGGTAATGGGGTCGGTCATGGGGTCGGCCTTTTCAGGGGTGGCGCGTCACCGCGCAACAGACTGCCTTGGCGACGGGGGGTCAAGGCGATCCTGCACACTGCCCAAAATATGGAACAAGCGCGCACGACGTCGCGTTGGCCCCTTAACATGAAGGAGATAAATCATGACCGGCCAGACAAACGACAGCACGACGGGCGGCGGCAAGGCCGTGGATGCCAATGAGCGTCAGAAGAACAAGCCAGAGGGCGCGGATCACATCCCCCTCAAGGACGACAAGGCCAAAGAGGCCGACGACAAGTAAGCAAAAAGGCCGCCGGATCAGGCGGCCTTTTCATTTGTGCCGGCACCCGTGGGATGCCGGTGGGGCCGGTCTTTACCAGCCGTTTTCAATGACCAGCTTGTCCTTCGGCACGCTCAGATCGGTCAGCGCGTCGCGCATCGCATCGACAAACGGGCCGGGGCCGCAGATGTAGAACGTCTGGTCGAGATCGCTGAGCAGATCCTGCAGCATTTCGCGGTCGATCTGGCCCTTGATGTGGTCGGTGTCCGGCTGGTCGCTGATGACATAGATGGCGCGCAGCCCGTCCATCGCGTCCCACTTGTCCTTGAGGATGATGTCACGGTCGGTCTTGTTGGCGAACAGCAGATGATCGCCGGTCACACCCTCCTTGGCATGCTTGTCCAGCAGCGCAATGAAGGGGGTCACGCCGGCTCCTGCGGCCAGAAACACGCCCGTACCGTGGTCGGTGATCGCGCCGGCGGGATCTTCGGCGATGAAGGCGTCGCCGGGTTTCAGGTCGGGGATCTGTTCGGTGACGCCGTCGTGGTCCGGGTAGGACTTGATGACGAATTCCACGGCCGCATCCTCGGGCTGGGACGTCATGGTGAAGGGGCGGTCCTCGTCCCGCCAGCCATCCTTGTCCAGCGCCATGTGCGTCGCCTGACCGGCCTTGAAGTCAAAACCTGCGGGGCGGTCGCAGACCAGATGCCATGTGTCGTGGGTGACGGGGGACAGCGCGGTGATCGTGAGCGTATGGGTCATCGGAATTCTCCTGCATGTGTTGCAGGGAAAACCCGGCCAAGCGGCGGGGGTTCCAGCGACATGCTGTCAGATGACGATCTGCTGACCCAGTTCGATGACGCGGTTCGGCGGCAGGTGGTAATAGGCGGGCGCGTTGGAGGCGGTCTTGGTCATCGCCGTATACAGCCGCTGCTGCCATCCGGGCATGACGCCGTTTTCGGCCATCTTGAAGCTGCGGCGGTTGATGAAGAACGAGGTCGACATGATCTCGAACTTCACGCCGAGTTTGCGGGCCATCGCCAGCGCGCGCGGCACGTTGGGGTCGTCCATGTAGCCGAAGGTGACAAAGACGCGGGTGAAGGCGTCGGTGATCGTCTCGGTCACGACCTGATCGGCGGGCAGGACGTAGGGGGCGTTCGTCGTGGTGACCGTCACGATGTAGTTGCGGTCGTGCAGCACCTGATTGTGCTTGAGGTTGTGCAGCAGGGCGGGCGGCGCGACGACCGGTTCCGCCGTCAGGAACATGGCCGTGCCGCGCACGTGGCGCAGGTTTTCGGATCCTTCCAGCGACATGATCAGCGTGGACAGCGGGATGGATTCCGACCGCGACTTGTCCTGCACGATGTGGTTGCCGCGCACCCATGTCACCATGATGACGATCAGCAGCGCGGCGACGGTCAGCGGCAGGTAGCCGCCTTGAAAGAACTTGGTCATGTTGGCGGTAAAGAGGCCGATTTCGATCACGGCGAGGGGGGCGAGCATGGCCAGCGCCAGCGGGACCGACCATTTCCACAGGTAGCGGTAGACGACGAAGGCGAGGATGGTGGTGACCAGCATCTCTCCGGTCACGGCGATGCCGTAGGCGGTGGCGAGGTTTGCGGAGGACCCGAAGGCCAGCACGAGGACCACGACGCACATCAGCAGGATCGCGTTCATCCGCGGGATGTAGATCTGGCCCAGTTGGGTTTCAGAGGTGTGGTGCACCTCCATCCGTGGCAGCAGGCCCAGTTGAACCGCCTGATGCGCGACAGAGAAGGCGCCGGTGATGACGGCCTGCGAGGCGATGACCGTGGCGACGGTGGCGAAGGCCACGAGGACCGGCAGCGCCCATTCGGGGGCCATCAGAAAGAACGGATCGCGTGCGGCGGAGGGGTCGGACAGCACCAGCGCGCCCTGACCCAGATAGGACAGCGCAAGGGCCGGAAACACGACGAAGACCCAGGCGAGGCGGATCGGCTTGCGCCCGAAGTGACCCATATCGGCATAAAGCGCCTCTGCCCCGGTGATCGCGAGGAAGACGGAGCCCAGGACGGGCAGGGCGGAGGCGCCGTGGGTCAGCAGGAAGCGCAATCCCGGCACCGGGCTGAACGCGCCCAGGATATGCGGATCGTCGGCGATGTGGATCAGGCCCATGATCGCCAGCATCGCGAACCACACCAGCATGATCGGGCCGAACAGGCGGCTGATGCCTTCGGTGCCGCGGCGTTGGGCGGCGAACAGGGCGATCAGGATGCCGATGGTGACGGGAATGACGTAGGGGCCGAAGGAGGGGACGATCAGCGTGACGCCCTCGACCGCCGAGAGCACGGAAATCGCGGGCGTGATCATCGCGTCGCCGAAAAAGAGCGATGTACCGATGATGCCCAGCATCAGGAGCGCGCGCTTTTTCCCCAGCGCGCGCTGGCCCAGCGCCAGCAGGGACAGGGTGCCGCCTTCGCCCCGGTTGTCGGCGCGCAGGATCAGGACGACGTATTTGAAGGTCGCGATCAGGATCAGCAGCCACAGCAGCAGGGACACGATGCCCAGCACGTCACCGGCCTGCGCCTCGCTGCCGCGGGTCGCGGCGGCCAGACCTTCGCGCAGGGCGTAAAGGGGACTTGTGCCGATATCGCCGTAGACGACACCCACCGACCCGACCGCAAGGGCAAGGGTGCTGGCGGGTTTGGCAGCATAACCGGACGGGCCGGCGTGGACAGGGGACATGGCAGTGGCCCAGATGATGGCAGCAAGCGGCGACCTAGCCCTGTCGGTGGGTCTTTACAAGGGCGCGTCTTTTGCGGGTTCCAGAACGCTGCGGAACAGCTGGTCGATAAAGCGTTCGGCCCCGGTGAACGGGTCCGCGTCGCCCAGCACCGCGCGCACCTGCACGTCGAAATCGGCGTAATGCTGGGTCAGCGCCCAGATCGAGAAGATCAGGTGATGGGGGTCACTGGGCCTGATCCGCCCCGCGTCCATCCAGCCGCGCAGGACCTGCGCCTTTTCGTCGACAAGGGTGCGCAGGGGGCCGGACAGGACCGCGCCGATCTGCGGTGCACCGGCGAGGATCTCGTTGGCGAAAAGGCGGCTTTCGCGGGGATAATCGCGGCTCATCAACAGCTTGCGGTGGGCGTAGGCGAGGATTTCGGCCACGGGGTCGCCGTCGGCGTCCAGTGCGTGCAGCGGGTCGAGCCATGTGTCCAGCAACCCTTCCAGCAGGGCCGTGTAGATCGCGTCCTTGGAGGGGAAGTAATAGAGCAGGTTGGGTTTCGACAGGCCCGCGGCCTCGGCGATCTGGTCGAGGGTCGCGCCCTTGAAGCCCGCAGACGAGAAGGCGTCGAGGCCACCGGACAGGATCGCCGCGCGGTTGCGGGTCTGGATGCGGGTCAACGGCGGGGCCTCGGTCATCACATTCTCCTTGCGCCGCAAAATACGGCAGGGTTCGGCGGCTTCACGGTCGTCTGCCCGATTGTTGGGCGTTTGCCGCATGAATGCGCGTGACGCTTGACTGACCCTGACCCTCTGATAGCGTTTGTTTTACCGAACGGTCAAATCGAGAATGTGCAGGAGAACCGCCCATGGCAGCCCCCGGAGAAAATCTGCGGATCAATCCCGATCGCCTGTGGGATACCTTGATGGAGATGGCCAAGATCGGCCCCGGGGTCGCGGGCGGCAACAACCGCCAGACGCTGACGGATGCCGACAGTGAAGGGCGGCACCTGTTCGCCAGCTGGTGCGCCAAGGCCGGGCTGAAGATGGGCGTCGACACGATGGGCAACATGTTTGCGCGGCGCGAGGGGACGGACCCGGACGCGCTGCCGGTCTACGTCGGATCGCACCTCGATACGCAGCCGACGGGGGGCAAATACGACGGTGTGCTGGGCGTGCTGGGCGGGCTGGAGGTGATCCGGTCGCTGAACGACCTTGGCATCAAGACGAAGCATCCCATCGTCGTCACCAACTGGACGAACGAAGAAGGGACGCGGTTCGCCCCCGCGATGCTGGCGTCGGGTGTGTTCGCAGGAGAGCATACGGAGGACTGGGCCAAGGCGCGCACGGACGCCGACGGCAAGACCTTTGGCGACGAACTGCGCCGCGTCGGCTGGGAAGGTGACGAGCGGGTGGGCGCGCGCAAGATGCACGCCTTTTTCGAGCTGCACATCGAACAGGGGCCGATTCTGGAGGCCGAGGGCAAGCAGATCGGTGTCGTCACCCACGGGCAGGGCCTGTGGTGGCTGGAGGTGACGCTGACCGGCAAGGCCGCGCATACCGGGTCCACGCCCATGAACATGCGGGTCAATGCGGGGCTGGGCATGGCGCGGATCACCGAAGCGGTGCACCGGATCGCGATGGATCACCAGCCCGCCGCCGTGGGGGCCGTGGGGCAGGCCAACGTCTATCCGAACTCGCGCAACGTGATTCCCGGCAAGGCGGTGTTCACCATCGACTTCCGTTCGCCGGACCTCGCGAAGCTGACGTCGATGCGCGAAAAGCTGGAGGCGGAGGCGGCGGAGATTGCCGCCGATCTGGGGTTGGAGATTGCGATCGAACCCGTTGGGCATTTCGACCCCGTCACCTTTGACGAAGGCTGCGTGACCGCGATCCGGGACGCGGCGGAGCGGCTGGGGTATTCCCACATGAACATCGTGTCCGGCGCGGGCCACGACGCCTGTTGGATGAACCGGCTGTTTCCGACGGCGATGGTGATGTGCCCCTGCGTGGACGGGCTGAGCCACAATGAGGCGGAAGAGATCTCGAAAGAGTGGGCCGCGGCGGGGACGGATGTGCTGTTCCATGCGGTCGTCGAGACGGCGGGAATCGTGGCGTAAGGGGGCTCTGCCCCCGGCGCTATGCGCCTCCCCCGAAGTATTTTTGACCAGAAGAAGGTCGGACGAGGAGAAATGTGATGAGCAAGGTGATCAAGAACGGGACGGTCGTGACTGCCGATCTGACCTACAAGGCGGACGTGCTGATCGAAGGTGATGTGATCGTCGCGATCGGGCCGGACCTTGAGGGGGACGAGGTGCTGGACGCAACCGGGTGCTATGTCATGCCGGGCGGGATCGACCCGCATACGCACCTCGAGATGCCCTTCATGGGCACCTATTCGGCGGACGATTTCGAGAGCGGGACGCGGGCGGCGCTGGCGGGGGGGACGACGATGGTCGTGGACTTTGCCTTGCCAAGCCCGGGGCAGGGGCTGCTGGACGCGTTGCAGATGTGGGACAACAAGTCGACGCGGGCGCATTGCGACTATTCCTTTCACATGGCGGTGACGTGGTGGGACAAGCAGGTCTTCGATGAGATGCCGAAGGTCATCGAACGGGGTATCACGACGTTCAAGCATTTCATGGCCTACAAGGGCGCGCTGATGGTGAACGATGACGAGCTTTTTGCTTCGTTCTCTCGTCTGGCCGAGCTGGGCGGGATCGGCATGGTCCATGCGGAGAATGGCGATGTCGTGGCGGAGTTGTCGGCGCGGCTGCTGGCGGCGGGCAATACCGGGCCAGAAGCGCATGCCTATTCCCGCCCCACGCAGGTCGAGGGCGAGGCGACGAACCGGGCGATCATGATCGCCGACATGGCGGGGATGCCGCTGTATGTCGTGCATACGTCCTGCGAGGAGAGCCACGAAGCGATCCGTCGGGCCCGGATGCAGGGCAAGCGGGTCTGGGGCGAGCCGCTGATCCAGCATCTGACGCTGGACGAGAGCGAGTATTTCGACACCGACTGGGACCACGCGGCGCGGCGCGTCATGTCGCCGCCGTTCCGGAACAAGCAGCATCAGGACAGTCTGTGGGCCGGGCTGCAGTCGGGGTCGCTGTCGGTCGTGGCGACGGACCATTGCGCCTTTACCACCGCGCAGAAGCGCACAGGCGTGGGCGATTTCACCAAGATCCCGAATGGCACAGGCGGGCTGGAGGATCGGCTGCCGATGCTTTGGACCCATGGGGTCAGCACCGGGCGGCTGACGCCGAACGAATTCGTCGCCGTGACCTCGACCAATATCGCCAAGATCCTGAACTGCTATCCCCGCAAGGGGGCCGTGCTGGTGGGGTCTGATGCCGATCTGGTCGTCTGGGACCCGGAGGCTGCCAAGACGATCACGGCGGGTGCCCAGCAGTCGAACATCGATTACAACGTCTTTGAGGGGAAGGAGGTAAAGGGCCTGCCGCGCTATACGCTGACGCGGGGCCGCGTGGCCTTTGCCGATGGTGCGATCATTCCCGAGCCGGGGCATGGGCAGTTCGTGGCGCGAGAGGCGAAGGGGTCGGTCAACCGGGCGCTGTCGACGTGGAAAGAGCTGACTGCGCCGCGCCCGGTGGAGCGGTCGGGGATTCCGGCGACGGGGGTGTGAGCTTTGGCCAAAATCGCATCTGAGTGGATGAGCCTAGGATCATCAATCACCGCCAGTGATGGTTGGGCAACAGTCAAAGCGCATCTAAAAGCTGTGGATGAGCAACTTCCGAATGAAGGGGTTTATGTGATTAGAACGGTGAGGCCGTTTTCAATTGCTTATCCAAAAAAGCCTTCGCCAGTTCTGTATATTGGGGAAGGGAATACAAAACTAAGATTGCGTAAGCATTTAAAGACCTGGGTGGTAGATTTAGCGAAGGACTTTCCATCGCTCAAAATAGAAATTCGCTATACTAGACCAGTTACAAAGAAAAACAAGGCAAGACATAGGGATGTTGAGGCCGACCTGCTGTGGCGCTTTTGCAAGGATTACGGCGCTTTGCCATTGCTTAATAAGCAGAATGAATACCATGATCGGATACACACATACGCAAGTGGTTTTATGAACATATTAAATCCAGGTTCAGGGAGGGGATTCAAATGGGCTCTCATGCCTATATCTTCAAACCATAATTATATTCGCAAAGTGGACGTGGAAGATTGACCGCCATCTCAGCAACTGGTGTGGACCTGACCTTCCAGACCAACGACGGCCCGGTTCACGCGCTGAAGGACGTCACGCTGGACATCAACAAGGGCGATTTCGTCAGTTTCATCGGGCCTTCGGGGTGCGGGAAGACGACGTTTCTGCGCTGCATCGCGGGGCTGGAGACTCCGACGGGCGGCACGCTGACCGTGAACGGGATGTCGCCGGAGGCGGCGCGCAAGGCGCGGGCCTATGGCTATGTGTTTCAGGCGGCGGGGCTTTATCCGTGGCGGACCATCGGGGGCAACGTGAAGCTGCCGCTGGAGATCATGGGGTTTTCCAAAGCCGAACAGGCGGAGCGGGTAAAGCGCGTGCTGGACCTTGTGGACCTGGCGGGGTTCGAGCGGAAGTTTCCCTGGCAGCTTTCTGGCGGGATGCAGCAGCGGGCGAGCATCGCGCGGGCGCTGGCGTTCGATGCGGATATCCTGCTGATGGACGAACCTTTCGGGGCGCTGGACGAGATCGTGCGGGACCATCTGAACGAGCAGTTGTTGCAGTTGTGGGCGCGGACGGACAAGACCATCGGCTTCGTCACGCACTCGATCCCCGAGGCGGTCTATCTGTCGACCAAGATCGTCGTGATGAGCCCGCGTCCCGGGCGGATTGCGGATGTGATCGAGAGCACCCTGCCGAAGGAGCGGCCCCTGGACATTCGCGACTCGGCGGAATTCATCGCGATCGCGCACCGGGTGCGGGACGGGCTGCGGGCGGGGCATTCGTATGAGTGAGCTTTGCGGTCTTGGCCTTTGCCGGACGCTCCGCGGGGCGTATTTCGAAAAAAGCGAGGACGCCGGCGGTGATGCGTAACGTGCTGCCGGTTCTGACGGTTGTGGCGGTGTTGCTGGGCCTTTGGGTGCTGGCGGTGGTGCCGATGAACATTCATCTGGCGGTGGATCAGGCGCAGCGGGACGGCGTGGTGGTGGTGCCGGAGACGCCTGTCGCGCGGCAGGAGGTGGGGGCGCTGGCGCTGGCCGCGCGCAATCCGGGGGTGATCGGGGCCACCTATACGCTGGACAGGCCGCGACTGCCGGGGCCGCAGCAGGTCGTGGCGGAGCTGTGGAAAACGACCGTGGGGACGCGGATTTCGTCGAAACAGAGCCTTGTCTATCATGGCTGGGTGACGCTGTCGGCGACGCTGCTGGGGTTTGCCATCGGCACGACGCTGGGGATCGCTTTGGCCGTCGGAATCGTGTTTTCGCGGACGATGGATCTGAGCGTCATGCCCTGGGCGATTGCCAGCCAGACGATCCCCATTCTGGCGCTGGCGCCGATGATCATCGTGATCATGGGGTCGCTGGGCATTCAGGGCTTGCTGCCGAAGGCGATCATCAGTGCCTATCTGTCATTCTTTCCCGTGGTGGTCGGCATGGTGAAGGGGTTGCGCAGCCCCGACGCAATGCAGCTGGACCTGCTGCGGACCTATTACGCGAGCCCGGCGCAGGGGTTCTGGAAACTGCGGTTGCCGGCGTCATTGCCCTATCTTTTCGCCTCGTTGAAGATCGGGATTTCGGCAGCGCTGGTGGGGGCGATCGTGGGTGAATTGCCGACCGGCGCGCGGGCCGGGTTCGGGGCGCGGATGCTGGTGGGGGATCAGTACGGCCAGCCGCTGGTGACCTGGGCGGCGCTGTTCGCCGCTGCGATCACGGCAGCGGTGCTGGTCGGGATCTTCAGCGCGCTGGAGCGGGCGTCGCTGAAGCGTATGGGGATGGTGCGATGATGGCGCTGGCCGCCGTCATGGTCGTCTGGGGCGCGGGCTGGGTCATCAACCTGATGCTGGCACGGAGGGACCACCGGGCCGCCGGATGGCTGGCGCCTTTGGTCTTTGGCCTGACGCTGTTGGTGATCTGGGAGGTGGGGGTGCGGCTGGGCAATGTCAGTCCGATCATCCTGCCGCCGCCCAGTGCCATCGCTGTCCGGTTCATGGACAGCCTGCCGATCCTCTGGGCGGATTTTGCGCAGACGATCCTGAAGGGGGCGTTGACGGGATACGTGCTGGGCGCGCTGGCGGCCTTTGCCGTCGCGGTCATGGTCGACCGGTCGGATTTTCTGACGCGGGGCATCCTGCCCGTGGGGGCCTTCATGGCGGCGCTGCCGATCGTGGGCACCGCGCCGATCTTCGTGAAGTGGCTGGGCAGCGACTGGCCGTCGAAAGCCGCCGTCGTGGGCGTCATGGTGTTCTTTCCGATCCTCGTGAACACGGTCGCGGGGCTGCGCGATACCACGGCAATGCAGCGCGACCTGATGCGGACATATGGCGCCGGCTACTGGCCCAGCCTGTTGAAGCTGCGGGTGCCTGCGGCGCTGCCTTTCGTGTTCAACGGGTTGAAGATTGCCACGACGCTGGCGCTGATCGGGGCCATCGTTGCGGAATTCTTCGGCTCTCCTACCGTGGGGATGGGCTTTCGCATCTCGACCAGCGTGGGGCAGCTTGCGCTGGACCTCGTCTGGGCGGAGATTGTCGTCGCAGCCCTTGCCGGCAGTGCCTTTTACGGTGCGATGGCGCTGATCGAGAAACGGCTGACCTTCTGGCATCCGTCGCAACGTACATAAAAAACAACCAACAAGGAGAGAGACATGAAGCATCTGATCACCGCCGCCACGCTGGCCTTTGTCGCCAGTGCGGCGACCGCGCAGGACAGCGACGTGAAACTGCAGCTGCAGTGGGTCACGCAGTCGCAGTTCGCGGGCTATTACGTGGCGCAGGACAAGGGCTATTACGAGGAAGAGGGGCTGAACGTCACCATCCTGCCCGGCGGTCCCGACATCGCGCCGCCGCAGGTGCTGGCCGGTGGCGGTGCGGACGTCATGCTGAACTGGATGCCCTCTGCCCTCGCCGCCCGGGAAAAGGGGCTGCCGGTCGTGAATATCGCGCAGCCGTTCAAGACATCGGGCCTGATGCTGACCTGCTGGAAGGACACCGGCATCACGAGCGTGGAGGATTTCAAGGGCAAGACCATCGGCGTCTGGTTCTTTGGCAACGAATATCCGTTCCTGTCGTGGATGAGCCAGGCCGGTATTTCCACCGACGGCGGCGATGACGGTGTCACGGTGTTGAAGCAGGGGTTTAACGTCGATCCGCTGTTGCAGCGGCAGGCGGACTGCATTTCCACCATGACCTATAATGAATACGGTCAGGTGCTGGATGCGGGCGTGACACCGGAGGAGCTGGTGACCTTCAAGTATGAAGACCAGGGCGTCGCCACGCTGGAAGACGGCATGTGGGTGCTGGAGGATAACCTCAAGAACCCGGAATTCGTCGACAAGATGGTGAAGTTCGTCCGTGCGTCCATGAAAGGCTGGAAGTACGCTGAAGAGAATCCCGACGAGGCGGCGCAGATCGTGCTGGACAACGACGAGACCGGTGCCCAGTCGCTGGCGGCGCAGGAACGCATGATGGGCGAAGTCGCCAAGCTGACGGCCGGATCGAACGGCACGCTGGACGAGGCCGACTATCAGCGCACCGTCGACACGTTGCTGGCGGGCGGGTCTGACCCGGTGATTTCCAAGGCACCTGAAGGCGCCTGGACGCACGAGATCACCGACAAGGCGTTGAACTGAGATAAGACCGGCGTCGCGGTGTGAACCGCGGCGCCCCCCTTCGGACCGGCGCGGTTCATGACGCGCGCTGCGGCAGGTTCAGCCTGCGTCACACCATCCCTGACAGCATCAAGCGCGCGCGGCGCGCCCTGACGGGACCGCCGGGCTGGTGGCTGGGCGGCACCATCTGTTGCGGAAACGGTCAAATGGCTGGCGGTGACGGGCGACATGGCGCCGAAACACGCAGGCCGCCGCCGCAAAATTCAGCATAGATCAGGTTTTGCCACATTCTCCTTTAGGTTGACCCAAGGGAACAGAATACCTGCTACAAATGCGCGGTAGATTTTTTTATCAAATGGAAAAATCTGTGGCGGGGACTGCGCAACATGACGAAATTCTTCAAGATCGGGCTGTTTTTCGGGGGCTTCGGCGCTGACACGATCGAGGGATCGGACACCGGCGGCATTCTGTTCGGTGGTTTTGGCCGCGACCGGATCGACGCCGGGGCCGGTGACGACATCATCTTCGGCGGATTGGGTGACGACACGATCCTGGGGGCGGCCGGCAGCGACCGGATCTTTGGTGGGTCCGGGCAGGACACGGCCGTCTACGAGGGCGGGGTCGAGGATTACCGGATCGCGTTCACCCCGGCGCGCGGGTTCAGTCCGGTGCAGGCGACGGTCACGGACCTGACCGGTGGCCGGGACCGGCTGCACAGCGTCGAGCGGCTTTATTTCGCCGCTGACGATTATACTGCCGATCTGACGGGGCGGAACAACGCCGTGCTGGCGCGCGACGATGCCGCCACTGTCACGGCCGATGCGCCGGGGGTGCTGACGGGGCTTGCCGCCAATGACTTTGACTTTGACCGCGATAGCCTGCGGATCACCTCGATCGACACGACCGATCTGGTGGGTCGCGCCACGCTGAATGCGGACGGCAGTATCGCCTATGACGCGATGGGAGCCTATGCCGGCCTGAAGGCGGGTGAGACCGCGACGACGACGCTGTCCTATACGGTGACCGACGGGCGCGGCAGCAGCGACACCGCGACGGTGACGATCACGGTGACAGGGGTGAACGATGCGCCTGTGCTGACGCTGGCCGATGCGCAGGTCTTTGAAAACAGCGTCGATGTGCTGATGGCCGCGGCGACGGATGTCGACGGCGATGCGGTGACCTACAGCATTTCCGGCACCGATGCGGCGCTGTTCGTGATCGACGCGGCGACAGGCGCGCTGTCTTTTGCCACTGCGCCGGATGCCGAGGCACCGACGGATGCAGGTGGCGACAATGTCTATGACCTGTCCGTGACGGCGACCGATAGCGGCGGGTTGTCCGCCACGTCCGACGTCAGCATCACCGTGGCCGACGTGGATGATGCGACGCCCTTCATCAACGAAATCCACTATGACAACGCGGGTAACGATGTCGGAGAGTTCGTGGAAATCGCAGGCCCGTCGGGCGGCGATCTGACCGGCTGGACGCTGGTGGCCTACAACGGGAGCGGGGGCGCGGCCTATGGGACAGTCGCCCTGACCGGCACGCTGTCCGCCGATCCGGGGCAGGGGTATGCCGTCTTCGATATCGTGGGGCTGCAGAATGGCGCCCCTGACGGTCTGGCGCTGGTCGATCCCAACGGCACGGTCACCGAATTCCTGTCCTACGAAGGGACCTTGACCGCGACCAGCGGCCCGGCAGCGGGCATGACGTCTGTCGATATCGGTGTGGCCGAGACAAACAGTGACCCCGTGGGCCTGTCGCTGCAACGGCAAGCGGACGGCACCTGGATCGGCCCTGTGGCACAGACCCCCGGTGCGGCGACCGTTGACATTGCGCCGCCGCCGCCGCCGACCGAGACGACGCTGATTTCGACCATCCAGGGCGACGGTTTTGCCAGCGCGCTGGTGGGGCAGGTGGTGCAGGTCTCTGCCGTGGTCACGATGATCGCGGCCAACGGGTTTTACCTGCAGGAGGAAGACGCCGACGCGGACGGCAATGCGGCGACGTCAGAGGGGATCTTTGTCTTTACCGGCGACACGCCGAATGTGGAGGTGTCCTATGCGGTGTCGGTCATCGGCACGGTGGCGGAATTCAACGGATCGACCCAGCTGAGCGATGCGACCTTCGACATCATCGGGCCGCTGGCCAATTTGCCGACGGCGGCAGATATTTCATTGCCCTTCGGCGATGATGCGACGCTGGAGGCGGTCGAGGGCATGCGCGTTTCGCTGGATATCGGCACGTCGGATGCGCCGTTGCAGGTGATCGAGACCTTCGAACTGGGACGTTATGGCGAGATCGTGGTGTCCGAAGGGCCGCAGTTCCAGCCGACGCAAATCTACGACGCCCAGACGCAGGCCGAAGAGATCGCAGCCCTGCAGCAGGCGAATGCGGCGAATCGGCTGACCATCGACGACGGAATCTTTGCGCAGAACCAGACGGGCTTTGCCTATATCCCCAACGTGACCGACGGGGACAATGGCAACGGCTATCTGGATATTGGCGACGATCTGTCCGCCGGTGGAACCCTGCGGATCGGGGCAGAGATCACTGCCCCGGTGACCGGCGTGATGACCTATGCCTTTGGCGAATACAAACTGGTGGCCGACAGCGTCCTGCAGATCGACGAGGCGACCAATACGCTGGCCCGCGATCCGGCGCCGGAAGACGTCGGCGGCACGCTGAAGGTGGCCAGTGTGAACACGCTGAACTACTTCACCACGCTGAACGAGCGGGGCGCCACAACGGAGGCGGATTTCCTGCGCCAGACCGACAAGCTGGTCACCGCCGTCACGGCGCTGGATGCGGATATCATCGGCTTGCAGGAGATCGAGAACAACGGCTTTGGTGACGGGTCCGCCATCGCGACGCTGGTGGATGCGCTGAACGCGCGGGCGGGTGGCGACGTCTATGCCTTCGTCGATCCGACGGGTACCGGGTCCACCATCGGCACCGATGCGATCACGACCGGGTTGATCTACCGCGTGGATGCGGTGACGGTGCTGGACTCAGGCATCCTTGACTACACGCCGGAGGGCGAGCAGCAGCAGAACCGGCCCACCGTCGCCGCCGCTTTCGAGGATGCGACCGGAGAGGTCGTGACCATCGCGGTCAACCACTTTAAGTCCAAGGGCGGGTCCGGCACCGGCGGGGACGCGGACATCGGCGACGGTCAGGGCAATTTCAACGAGACCCGCACCGCCGCCGCCGAGAAGCTGACCGCGTGGCTGGCGAGCGATCCCTTTGGCCTTGGCGATCCGGATTACCTGATCATCGGCGACCTGAATGCCTACGGCAAGGAAGACCCGGTGCAGGCGATCGAGGCGGCAGGGTATACCAGCCTGCTGGACAAACTGATCGGTGCGGATGCGTTCAGCTATACCTTCGACGGGCAGCGCGGTGCGCTGGATCAGGCGCTGGCCAGCGGGGCGCTGGAGGGGCAGGTGACGGGGATCACCGAATGGCACATCAACTCGCTGGAGCCGAGTTTGCTGGGCTATTCCTCGCAGTTCGACGATCCGGGGTGGTTCAACGGCAGCGATCCCTATTCGGCGTCGGACCACGATCCGTTGCTGATCGGCCTTCAGCTTAGCACCTATGCCGATGTGGAAATGGCCTGATCGCAGTCGGACCAGCCGCGTTGTGCATCGACCCCGCGCGCAAGGGCGGGGTCGTTGCATGGGCGGGGTCGTTGTATGGGACAGACCTAAGTTTGCTTGTCGGGATCGAAGGTCAGCAGGCGCAGGGCGTTCAGCGTGACGAGGACTGTCGCGCCCGTATCGGCGAGGATCGCGAGCCAGAGGCCGGTCAGGCCCAGAATGGTGGTGATCAGGAAGACCCCTTTCAGCCCGAGCGCGATGGTCACGTTCTGACGGATGTTCGCCATGGTCGCCCGGGCGAGCCGGATCGTGCCTGCGACATCGCTGACCCGGTTGCGCAGCATCGCGGCATCGGCGGTTTCAAGGGCGACGTCCGTGCCGGACCCCATCGCCACGCCCACATGGGCCGCGGCAAGGGCGGGCGCGTCGTTGATCCCGTCGCCGACCATCATCACGCGGCCCCGGTCCGTCATCTTGCGGATCGCCGCGACCTTGTCTTCCGGCATCAGGTCGGCGCGGTGATCCAGCCCCAGTGTGCTTGAGATCGCAGCGGCGGTGCGGGCGTTGTCGCCGGTCAGCATGACGGCCTTGATATCCAGCGACTTGAGCTGGCGGACGGCGTCGGCGGCGTCCGGGCGGGGTTCGTCCCGCAGGGCCATCAGGCCGATCAGCTGGTCCTTGCGGAAGACGGCGACGACCGTCTTGCCATCCTCCTCCAGTGTTGTGGCCCTGCGCTGGGCCGTGTCGTCGAGCACACCAGAGGCTGTGGCAAACCGGGGCGAGCCGACCCATGCCAAGGCATCGTCGACCATGGCCTCTGCCCCCTTGCCGGGGAGGGCGCGGGCGGCGGTCGCAGGCAGGGGCGCGATCCCGTCCGCCGCCGCGCGGGCCAGAATCGCTTGCGCCAGCGGATGGCTGGCACCTGCCTCGATCCCGGCGGCGAGGGCCAGAACCTCTGCCTCTGTGCCGTTGACGGGCACGATATCGGTGATCCGGGGCCGACCGACGGTCAGGGTGCCGGTCTTGTCGAAGGCGACATGGGTCGTGCGGGCCGCAGCCTCGATCACGGCGCCGCCTTTCATCAGGATGCCGTGCCGCGCACCCGCCGAGTGTGCCGACGCGATGGAGGCCGGGACCGAGATGACGAGGGCGCAGGGGCAGCCGATCAGCAGAAGCGCCAGCGCGCGGTAGACCCAGGTGTCCCAGGGCTGGGCTGCGGCGAGGGGCGGCACGATTGCCACCAGCAGGGCGACGCCCACCACGGCAGGCATGTAGATGCGGCTGAAGCGGTCGATGAACCGCTCTGTCGGCGCGCGGGCGCTTTCGGCTTCCTCGACCAGCCGCACGATGCGGGCGATGGTGTTGTCCTCTGCCGCCTTGGTCACGCGGACCCGCAGGGCGGCTTCGGTGTTGATCGACCCGGCATAGACGGGGTCGCCGGGTTCCTTGAGGTGCGGCACACTCTCACCGGTGACGGGGCTTTCGTCGACACCGGACACGCCTGCGATGACCTCTCCGTCCGCGGGCACGCGGTCGCCGGGGCGGACCAGCACGGTCTGGCCGATCGTCAGGCTGTCGGCGGGCACTTCCTGCGTGCGACCGGAGATGTCCAGCAAGGCCGTTTTCGGCACCAGTTGCGCCAGCGCCCTGATCCCGTCGCGGGCCTTGTTGGCGGCCACGCCTTCCAGCACTTCGCCCACGGCGAAGAGGAAGACGACCAGCGCGGCCTCTTCTGCGGCCCCGATGATCAGCGCACCGGTGGCGGCAATGGTCATCAGCATTTCGATGGTGAACGGCATGCGCGCCCGCGCCGCGTTCACGGCGCGCCGGGCGATGGGCGCGATGCCGATCAGCGTGGCGATCACGAAGGCGCCCTGTGCGATGCCGGGCGATGCGAGCAGTTTGACCGCCCAGGCGGCGACCAGCAGAAGGCCGGTGCCGATCACCAGCCGCCCCTTGGCGGTCTGATGCCACGCGGGGTCAGGCGTTTTGACGGGGGGTGGCGTCGTGTCCGGGGCGTGATCCGCGTCCGGCGTTTGCGCCGGAAAGGCCCCACCCGGCAGCACGAACCCCTTGCGGGGCGCTACCTGACCCTTTGGTGCGATGCCGAACCCCAGCTTTTGCACCGCCGCCTCTACCCCACCGCGGGGTGTCTGCGTTTCGTCCAGCGTCAGGCGCAGGCGTTCGGCCATCAGGGCGACGTCGACGTGGCTGACGCCGGGCAGGCGTTCGACGGCACCCCTGACCTTGCCTGCGCAAGAGGCGCAGTCCATCCCCGTGACGGTCCATTCGCAACTGGTCGTATCGGTCATCTTCATCACGCCTTCCGTGCCGCAGGGAGCGGCGATTGTCTCGCTTTGACGGACAACCTAATGTCTCTAGCAGCTATAGCTTCAAGAGGTTTCTTATGCTGACGATCGGAAAACTGGGCGAGGCGGCGGGGGTGAAGGTGCCGACCATCCGCTATTACGAACAGATCGGGCTGTTGCCGGAGCCCGAGCGCAGCGCCGGGAACCAGCGCCTTTACGGGGCGCAGGCGCGCGAACGGCTGGCGTTCATCCGTCATGCGCGCGACCTTGGCTTTCCGCTGGAGGCGATCCGCGACCTGTTGAGCCTGTCTGATACGCCCCACCAGTCCTGTGCCGCCGCCGACGTCATCGCCACAAAACAACTGGTTGCGGTGAAAGAACGGATCGCGCGGCTGACCGCCTTGCAGGCGGAGTTGGAGCGGATGCTGTCGCAATGTGCGCAAGGCACGATCGCGGATTGTCGTGTGATCGAGGTGCTGGGCGATCATGGCCTTTGCGCCAGAGACCACCGCCTGCCGACCGATGGTGGAGGCGTCGCATGACGGCCTTTCCGACCTTTGCGATCTATGCCGCCGCTGCTTTGGCCGAGATTGCCGGATGTTTCGCGGTCTGGGTCTGGATGCGGCAGGGCGCGTCCGCCGTCTGGCTTGCGCCCGGCCTTTTATCCCTTGCCGCCTTTGCCGTGTTGCTGAGCCTGTCGCCGTCGGAGGCCGCCGGCCGCGCCTTTGCGGCTTACGGCGGGGTCTATATTGCGGCCTCTTTAATCTGGCTTTGGCTGGTCGAAGGACGGCGACCCGATACATGGGACGTGACCGGAGCCGTCGTCTGTCTTGTCGGTGCTGGGATCATCCTGCTGGTGCCGCGCGGCAGTTGACGCCGCAGCGTGTTGTCCGCGCGGGACGCGACCGCCGTCACCGATAGAGCAAGACCGGTATCCTGACGGTCTGGATCATGGCCGTCGTGGTGGACCCGATGACCAGATTGCGGATCCGGCTGTGGCCATAGGCGCCCATGACCAGCAGGTCGTAACCGCCCGTCACGACAAGATCGTCCAGCACCTTGGCCGGTTCACCCGTTGCGGTGCGCGCCTGCGCGGTGATGCCAGCATCGTGCAGCCTTGCGACCGCCGCTTCGGCTGTCGATAGGGCCTTGCCGGTGTCCTGACCGATGCACAGCACCGTCAGGTCCAGAGCCGCAAAGACCGCGCTGGTCGCCATGCGATCGATCGCGACCTTGGCGCTGGCGCTGCCGTCGTAGGCGACCAGCACCTGCGTGATCGGCCTGTAGCTGCGCGAGGCGACGAAGACCGGCACGCGGGACGCCCGGATAAGCCGTTCAAGGTTCGACCCCAGATGCCCGGAGGCAAAATCGGCCCCTTCGCCGCGCTTGCCGATGGTGATGGCGCGGATGTCAGGCTCTAGGTCCTTCACGGCGTCCAGCAGATCGCCTTTGCGCAGGTGCAGCCTGACCGCTGGGACACCGTCCTGATCCAGGATCGCCTGCGCGTCCTCGAGGATGGCGTGGCCTTTGGCTTGTGCGAGCCGGGCGCGCTGCGCGTCGAGCGAGGACAGCTCTTGCAGCAGCGCGGACCGTGCGCCCAGTTTCAGGGCGCCTGACAGGTCGGTGGATGCGGCCCCTTCGCGTCGTCCCAAGACGTGCATCGCATCGACGCCGGCGTTCAGCTTTTGCGCGATCCACGCGGTGTGGTGGCAGACGCTTTCGGAATAGGCGGACCCGTCCAGCAGTGCGAGTATCTTGTCCATGTCGTCTCCTCCGTCTCAGTGGGTTGTCAGCGTGTCCATCGCGCCGGGCTTGTCGTGGATGGCAAGCCTGTCGACGATGGTTTCCGAGGCTGCGTTCATGCCGATGACCTCGACCTCTGCCCCTTCGCGGCGGAACTTGAGGATCGCCATGTCCAGCGCCTGCACCGAACTGATGTCCCAGATATGGGCGCGGCTGACGTCGATGATGACCCGGTCGGGGGCCTCTCTGAAATCGAAGGCGTTGATGAAATCCTCGGCCGAGCCGTAGAAAAGCTGCCCTTCCATCACGTAGGTGCGGGTGCGGCCGTCGTCCGACAGGGTGGAGGTGACGCGGAACAGCTGGGCGATCTTGGCGGCAAAGAAGATGCCTGACAACAGCACGCCCACCAGCACCCCGATGGCGAGGTTGTGGGTGTAGACGACCGTCGCCACCACCGACAGCATCACCACGGTCGATGAGCGTGGGTGCACCCGCATCGCGGCGATCGAGGACCACGAGAAGGTGCCGATCGACACCATGATCATGATCGCCACAAGGGCCGGCATCGGGATGCGGGCGACCAGATCGCCAAGGCCCACGACAAGGATCAGCAGAACGGTGCCGGCGGTGAACGACGACAATCGCCCGCGGCCGCCGGATTTCACGTTGATGATCGACTGGCCGATCATGGCGCAGCCTGCCATGCCGCCGATGAACCCGGTGGCCGCATTGGCAATTCCCTGCCCGATGCATTCCTGATCGCGGCTTGACCGCGTGTCGGTCAGGTCATCGACGATGTTCTGCGTCATCAGGCTTTCCAGCAGGCCCACGACGGCCACGGCAAGGGCGTAGGGCAGAATGATGAACAACGTGTCGAGCGTCAGCGGGATCTGCGGGATCAGGAACATTGGCAGCGTATCCGGCATGGCGCCCATGTCGCCCACGGTGCGCACGCCTTCCCACCCCATGCCGACGACCAGCGCCGTCAGCACGATGATCGTCACCAGCGGCGACGGCACCGCCGTCGTCAGGCGCGGCAGCAGGTAGATGATCGCCAGCCCCAGGGCCACCAGCGCATAGGTCAGTGCGGTGACGCCGGGGGTGGCCGGGTTCAGTTCCGGCAGTTGCGCCATGAAGATCAGGATCGCCAGTGCGTTCAGGAACCCGGTCATCACGGATTTCGAGACGTAGCGCATGAAGCGTCCCAGCTTCAGCCCGCCCGCCGCGATCTGGAACAGGCCTGCCAGCACGGTGGCGGCCAGCAGGTATTCCAGCCCGTGTTCGCGCACGAGGGTGATCATCAGCACGGCGGTCGCTGCCGTGGCCGCGGAGATCATGCCGGGCCGGCCGCCGACAAAGGCGGTCAGCACCGCGATCGAGAAAGAGGCGTAAAGACCCACCTTGGGATCGACGCCGGCAATGATCGAGAAGGCAATCGCCTCTGGGATCAGGGCCAGTGCGACGACGATGCCTGCAAGCACGTCACCGCGGATGTTGCCAAACCATTGTTGGCGGTAGTCGAAAAGTGTCATGAGAATTCCGCGACCCCGCAGCGAGACGTCCTGCGCGGGACGGTTCGGCCATCATGTTCAGGGTTCATCAAAAATGATCCGGCGGATCGGCGGCCGGAAGAGCCACCCGGGCTTTCACCGGGTCCTTGCGCTTGGACGTCTTCTAAGCAGGTCACGGGCAAAAGATCAACCAGAGCAAGGCCGGGCATGCTGGAAAATCGCGCAAAGACGCGGTGCAACCGCATCACGGGCAGTTTACCTCTTGTGCAAAATATAATCCTGACTAAAAGACTTTTTAACCTGACTGTTTTTGTAAGATACTGGAGATGCCGTGCCCCTTGATCAATCCAGGCCAGATGGTCCCTGTTCGCATGTATGGCTTCTTCTTGGCTGTACCGCTTTGACTTTAATGCCCATTTCCGCCGCGGCGCAGGATATGGCGACACCCTACCGTCTGTCGCCGATCATCGTGACCGGAGAGGTCGCAGCGGACGATGATGCTGCGACCGTCGTGGCACGAGAGCTTTGGGTCGGGGGCAAGGTCGCAACCAGTATCCTCGACACGCCTGCCTCTGTCTCGGTCGTCACGGCGAAAGAGATCGAGGCGCGAAACGCGGATACGCTGGAAACCGTCCTGCAGTATACCCCCGGCATCCACACGGATTACTACGGGTCGGACGATCGGAACGATTACGTGTTGGTGCGTGGGTTTCAGGCGACCAGCTACCGCGATGGCATGACGCTGGGGTCGATGCGCGGCGTGCGCGAAGACCCCTTTGCCTACGAACGGGTCGAGGCGATCAGGGGTGCGAATTCCACGCTGTTCGGCGTGTCCGATCCGGGCGGGTCGATCAACTTTGTCAGCAAGACACCGCGGTTCGCGCAATTTGGCGAAGCTTACACGACCCTCGGGTCAAACGATCACACCGAGGTGGGCGTGGATGTCGGCGATACGCTGGGTGACGGCGCAACGCTGGCCTACCGCCTGACGGCAAAGGCGCAAAGCAGCGGTCTGGACTACGACACGTCGCGCGATGACGACCTGTTGCTGATGGGCGGGCTGACCTGGCAGCCGTCGGAGGGGACGGCGCTGACCGTTGTCGTCGACCGCCTGACACGGGACGGCACCCCCAACAGCGGCGGCTATCCCAAGGACGGCCTGTTCGACCGGTCCGACTTCTTTGGCGAGCGGGATTACAACGATCATGACGTGGCCCGGTCGACAGTGTCCGCGCTGTTCCGCCATGAATTCGCGGGCGGTTTGAATCTGCGGGCGAACCTGCGCTACAGCGATCTGAGCGACGATTTCGGGTATGCCTACATCGTTGATACCGGGGCAGATGACGGGACCGTCTTTGACCGCGCCTACTACGGGTCAGACAGCACGGCGCGCGAGCTGATCGGGAACGTGATGCTGCAATACGATGGGCAGTTCGGCGGCATCGCCAGCAGCACGCTGGCCGGGATCGAATGGCGCGACGCGGAAAGCGACAGTGCGTCCTATTATACCAATGCTCCGGCCATCGACGTGGCTGATCCGGTCTACGCCGGCGCGCCTGCGGGCCTGACAGCTTACGCGACATCGCGGCAGGATGACGCGACCACGTCGTTGCTCCTGCAGCAGAATCTGTCCTTCAACGATCGGATCATCGTGACCGCCGGGGTGCGCCGCGACTGGCTGGCGCTGTCCAGCACCGGTCAGACCTATGGTGCGGGTTTCGACGACAGTGACGAGTTCGCGGAAACGTCCTGGCGCGGGGCGCTGACCTATAAGGTCACCGACGCGATTTCGGCCTATGCCAGCTATGTCCAGTCCGTGGCGCCGCCGCAGATCGGCGTCGCACCGGAACGCGGCCACCAATACGAGGCGGGCGTAAAGGTTCAGCCGGCGGGGATAAACGCGCTGGTCTCGGCCGCGGTGTTCGATCTGGAAAAGAACGACATCACCGTGGCGGTCGTGCAGGAAGACGGGTCCATCCGTCAGGAGCTGGTCGGCAAGACCCGCGCCCGCGGCGTCGAGGTCGAGGGCAAGGCCGAACTGGCCAACAACCTGAGCATCATCGGCGGCTATTCCTACATCGACGCGACGGTGGATCGTGCCGTTGTCCGTGGCACGGATGTGTCCGGCCAGTCCTTCGCCAATGTGCCGCATCATACGGCGTCCCTGTGGCTGAGCTATGCCATGCCGGCGCGCGGGGCTGTGGGCGCGCAGACCTTTGGCGTCGGGGCCCGCTATATCGGCGCGTACGATTACGGATTGCCCAATGACAGAAAGGCGGACGCCGCCGTGCTGGTGGATGCGGCCTATACCTATGCCTTTGACGACAGCACCGAGATCGCGTTGAACGTCAGCAACCTGTTCGACGAACAGCACGTCGTGGGGTCCGGGACGGCGAACTATTACAACCCGGCCCGCAACATCGCCGCCACCCTCCGCAAAAGCTGGTGAATGGGGCTGCACCCGCTGCGCAGTACCCCTCACGACATGAACTGGATCTGTCCGATGTTGACTTTGATACGCTGCGGCCTTGGCGTGACACTTGCCGCAGGCCTGTTGCTGGCGGCCCAAGGGGCACTGGCGCAGGAGTATCCCCTGACCATCACCCATGCCTTCGGGACCACGACGATCGCGGCAAAGCCCGAACGGGTCGCCACCGTGTCCTGGGGCAATCAGGACGTGCCTTTGGCGCTGGGCGTCGTGCCCGTCGGCTTTGCCCGGGCGAATTTCGGGGACGATGACGGCGACGGGCTGTTGCCCTGGGTCGCCGCGCGGCTGACCGCACTGGGCGCCGCGACGCCGCCGCTGTTCGATGAAGGGGACGGCATCGATTTCGAGGGCGTCGCCGCCGTGCAGCCCGACGTGATCCTAGCCGCCTATTCCGGCCTTAGCCAGGCGGACTATGACACGCTGCGCCAGATCGCCCCGGTCGTGGCCTACCCGGACCAGCCCTGGGCCGCGGACTGGCGCGAGATGATCCGTCTGAACAGCGCGGGCATGGGCATGGTGGACGCGGGAGAGGACCTGATTGCGGACCTTGAAGACGACATTGCGCAGGCCGTCGCGGAATATCCGGTGCTTGCGGGCAAGACGGCGATGTTCATCACTCATCTTGATGCGCGCGACCTGAGCAGGTTGTCTTTCTACACCGCCAACGACACGCGGGTCCGGTTCTTTGACGATCTGGGCCTGTCGTCGCCCGCGCGTGTGCGGGCGGCCTCTGCCGACGGGCGATTTTCGGCGCAGGTGAGCGCGGAGCGGATCGACGATTTCGCGGATGCGGATATCGTCGTGACCTACGGTACGGAGGCGCTGCGCAAGGCGATGGCCGAGAACCCGCTCGCCGCGCGGATGGCGGCGGTGCAAACCGGGTCGGTGGTGCTGCTGGGCAATGACGCCCTTGGGACGGCGGCCAATCCGACGCCGCTGTCGATCCCATGGGTCTTGGACGATTACCTGGCCTTGCTGGCCGACGCGGCCGGCCGCTTGGAATGACGGCGCGGCTGCATCTGCAAGGGCCGCGGATCGGGCGGCCCGGCTGGCTGATGCTGACGCTGGTGGCGCTGTGTCTGGCCGCGGTGGCGTCGGTGACGATCGGCACGCGGGCCGTGGGCTGGGCGGATATCGGCGCGGCCCTGAGCGGTCGCACCGAGACCATCGGTCAGGCCGCCGTTGCCCTGCGCCTGCCACGCACGGCGCTGGCGGGACTGGCGGGCGCGGCGCTGGGCGTGGCGGGTGCGGTGATGCAGGGTGTGACGCGCAATCCGCTGGCGGACCCTGGCCTGTTGGGCGTGAACGGTGGCGCGGCCCTCGCCGTGGTGATCGGCATCGCCTGGTTCGGGATCGATACGGTGGACGCCTATATCTGGACCGGCATTCTGGGGGCCGGGGCCGCGTCCTGCTTTGTCTTCGTCGTGGGGTCGCTGGGCCGGGGCGGGCCTACGCCGGTGAAGCTGACACTGGCCGGGGCTGCGACCTCTATCACATCAGGATCGCTCGTACTGGCGCTGGTGCTGGGGCGCAACGATATCGCGGGATCGGTGCAGGCGTGGCAGGTCGGCGGCGTCGGAGGGGCGACCGTGGCGGGGATTGCGCCGATGTTGCCCTTTGTGGTGGTAGGTCTGGGCGTCGGCCTGCTGTCCGCGCGGGCGTTGAACATGCTGGCGCTGGGGGATGACACCGCCGCCGCCTTTGGCGTCCGCGTGCCTGTCGCGCGCGCTGCGGCGCTGGTCTGCGCTGTCATGCTGTGCGGTGTGACGACGGCGATCTGCGGCCCCATCGGATTTGTCGGGCTGGTCGTGCCGCACCTGTGCCGTCTGCTGGTCGGTGTCGATCACCGCTGGCTGTTGCCGTTCTGCGCCCTGACCGGCGCAACCTTGTTGATCGGGGCGGACGTCGTGGGCCGTGTCATCGCCCGCCCGGCCGAGGTCGATGTCAGCATCATCACCGCCTTCATCGGCGCGCCGGTCTTCATCGGGATCGTCCGGCGGCGCAAGGTGCGTGACCTGTGACGGTGGTGTCCGCAACTTTGCCCCTTCTGGCGCAATTGCGACGCGCGCACCGTCAGCGAGGGCGGCGGGTCGTGGCGATTCTGCCGCTGTTGCTGATCGCAGGCGCGCTGCTGAGCCTGATGGTCGGCCAGTCGGTCACGCCTTTGCCCGATGTCCTGCGCGTTCTGGCCGGGCAGGATGTGCCGGGGGCAAGCTTTACCGTCGGCACCCTGCGCCTGCCGCGCATGGTCATGGCCGTGCTGGCGGGGCTGAGCTTTGGTCTGGGCGGCGCTGCCTGCCAGTCGCTGTTGCGCAACCCGCTGGCCAGTCCCGACATCATCGGCATCACCGCCGGCAGCGGTGCCGCCGCAGTCTTTGCCATCGTCGTCTTGCAGTGGACGGGCGTGGCGGTGTCGGTCCTGTCCATCGCGGGCGGCCTTGGCACGGCGCTGTTGATCTACACCCTGGCCTGGCGCGACGGGCTGGCCGGTGCCCGGCTGATCCTGATCGGCATTGGCATTTCGGCCATGCTGAGCAGCGTGACCGCCTGTGTCCTGTTGCAGGCCCCGGCGTTTCGCCTGCAAGAGGCGCTGCGCTGGCTGACCGGCAGTGTGAACGGCGTGCAGCTGGGACAGGCCGTGCCGCTGATCCTGTCGCTGCTGGTGTTTGGCGGGCTGCTGCTGGGCCAGTCGCGCGATCTTGGGGCGATTGCGCTGGGCGACGACAAGGCCGCAGCCCTTGGCGTGCGGCTGGGCAGGGTGCGGCTTTGCGTGATCCTTGGGATCGTCGGGCTGATTTCGGTCGCCACGGCGGCGGTCGGTCCTGTCGCCTTCGTGTCCTTTCTGGCCGGTCCGATCGCCGCGCGTCTGGTGGGGCCGGGACGCCCGGTGCTGATCCTTGCCGCACTGGTCGGCGCCGTGCTGGTGCTGGGCGGGGATTACGTCGGGCAGTTCCTGCTGCCCTACCGCTATCCCGCAGGCGTCGTGACCGGCGCGCTTGGCGGGCCATATCTGCTTTACATGATCGTCCGGATGAACCGGACAGGACGCGTCTCATGACCCAACCTTCACTCGTGGCCAGAAACCTCGACGCAGGTTACGGCGACCGCACCGTGTTGCGGGGCCTTGAGCTGAGCGTGCCGAAGGGTCGGATCACGGCCATCGTCGGGGCCAACGCCTGCGGCAAGTCGACCCTGCTGCGTGCGATGTCGCGGCTGCTGATGCCGTCCGGCGGAGAGGTGCTGCTGGACGGCAGGTCGATTCACCGCATGGCGCCGCGCGCGCTGGCGCAGCGTTTGGGTCTGCTGCCGCAACAGCCCACGGCCCCCGACGGGATCACCGTGGCCGACCTTGTCAGCCGGGGTCGCCATCCGCATCACGGGATGCTGTCGCGCTGGACGGCGGCCGATGACGCCGCCGTCGCCCGCGCGTTGGAGGCGACGGGTACCGCCGATCTGGCCGCGCGCGAGATTGACGCGCTGTCCGGCGGGCAGCGGCAGCGGGTCTGGATCGCGATGGCACTGGCCCAGCAGACAGAGGTGCTGCTGCTGGACGAGCCGACGACGTTCCTTGATATCGCGCACCAGATCGAGGTGCTGGACCTGCTGGTCGACCTTAACCGCGCCGACGGCACGACGATCGTCATGGTGCTGCACGACCTGAATCTGGCGGCGCGCTATGCCGATTGGATCGTGGCACTGGCGCAGGGACAGCTGCACGCGGCAGGGCCGCCAGCAGATGTCCTGACCGCCGGGATGGTGCAAAGCGTCTTCGGCCTCGACTGCCGGATTATGATCGATCCAGCCTCTGGCCGGCCGATGATGCTGCCCCACAGTCGCCACGACCCGGCGCAAAAGCGGCACGCCTCATGAGGTGCCGAAGCGCCTTGCCCCCTTGCGGCGCAATAAACTGCGATACACACCGAACCGACAGGCCGGGCCACGGCCCGTCCGACAACACAAAGGCAAGACTGACATGACCACGTTCGACCTGATGCTGGGCAAGCTGCAAGACCTGATGGCGCTTGGCGGGATCGCCATCGTCGTGATTGCGGCGCTGTCCGTCGTGACCCTCGCCATCATTCTGTGGAAGGTCTACCGCCTTGTGCGGCTGGGGGCCTGGTCGGGCACCGGGACGCGTCGCGCCGTGGATCTGTGGCAGGCGGGGCAAGGCGACCGAGAGGCCATCGCGCTGCTGCAGGCGTCGGACACCCTGCGGGCCAGAGTGGCCCTGGCCGCCATGCGGGGGCGGGCAGACCCGGACATCGACGATCCGGCCGCGCGGGAGGAAACTGCCCGCGTGGCCTGCGGCGCATTGGAAGAGGCCCGCAGCGGATTGCGCGGGCTGGAACTGATCGCGACCATCGCGCCGCTGCTGGGTCTGCTGGGCACGGTGCTGGGCATGATCGGTGCGTTTCAGGCGCTGCAGCAGACCGGGGTGCGCGCCGATCCCGCAGCGCTGGCGGGCGGCATCTGGGAGGCGCTTTTGACCACCGCAGCGGGCATGGCCGTCGCCATTCCGGCGTCCGTCGCGTTGACCTGGTTTGAAAGCGTCGTCGACCGCCTGCGGTTCGACATGGAGGATACGGCGACACGGATATTCCTGCGCAAGCGCGTCACGACCGCAGGTCCGGGGGCGTGAATGTTCACCTTTGATGTCCCCCGCACGCGGCGCAAGCCGAGCCTGACGCCGATGATCGACGTCGTCTTTTTGCTGCTGGTGTTCTTCATGCTGGCCGCCCGGTTCGGGCTGGAGACGTCCCTGCCGCTGATCGCCGCCGGGTCCGGTGCGGCCTACGCCGGTCCACCGCGGCTGGTGGACGTGGCACCGGACGGGCTGTCGCTGAACGGGGTCGCAGTCACGCCCGCGGCAATGGTCGCGCGCCTGCAGCGCATGACGGACGCCCCGACCGACATGATCATCCTGCGTCCTACTGCGGCGACAGACCTACAGCGGGTGGTCGACGTGATGCTGGCGCTGAACGCCGCAGGGTTCCGCCGCGTGGTGATGGTGGAAGCGCCATGAATTTCGACGCGCCCGCCCGGCGCAAACCGCCCGAAAGCATCGTGCCGATGATCAACGTCGTGTTCCTGCTGCTGATCTTCTTTTTGATGACCGCGCAGATCTCGCCCTCCGACCCGCTGGAGGTCACGCCGCCGACAGCCGCACTTGAGGATCCCAGCGACGGCGAAGTGACGCTCTATATCGGGGCCAATGGCACCCTTGCCCATGACGCGGCGCGGGGCGATGTGGCCCTGCGGGCGCTGTTCGCGGCAGCCGCGACGGCGCCTGCGTTGGTCATCAAGGCCGATGCGGCGGTGCCTGCGACGACGGTTGCGGCACTTTTGCCGCGGCTGGCCGGTGCGGGCTTCACGGACATCACGCTTGTGACGGGGGCGCCATGAAAGGCTGGGCCGAACCGATCGGTTTCGGTGCTTTGGCGCTGGGCCTGCATGTCGTGGCGCTGGTGGCGTTCCAGTCGGATCCGCAGGCGGGTGCTGTCGCCAGCGGTGACGGTGGCACGGCGATGGTGTCGCTGGAGGCCGCCGATGGCACCGTCACCGACATGGTTGCCGACTGGGATCGCCCGCCGGAGGTGACTGCGGTGGTGCCACCGCAGATGCCGGACGCGACGCCGCCCGTGTCCGCCCCGTTGCCCGTGACAGAGCAGGCCCCGCCGAAGGTCCGTCTGCCGGCGCTGACGGCGCCCAGTCCCGACAGCCCGGCGCTGCCGATGGCCCCAGAAGCCCCGGAGCCTGTGCCGGAGGTTGTCGCGGCTGTGCCGACCTACGCACCGCAGACGACGTCTCGCCCGGTCGAACGGCCCGCGCGTCGGTCGCCGCCGCCTGAACCAAAGCCGCGGCGCGAGACGGCCCCTGACCCGGTTCAGCAGGCCGCGCCTTCTACCTCCGCGCCGACGCAACGGGCGGCGGGGCAAGGGGGCGGTGCCAATGGGGGCGCGTCCGGCAACAGCCGGGCGGCGACCGCCAGTGCGGCACAGCGGCAGAGCCTGATGGCCGACTGGGGCGGGCTGATCCGGTCGCGGATCGAACGGCGCAAGGCCTATCCCCGGGCCGCAGGCGGAGCGGTGGGCACCGTGCAGGTCGCGATCCGCGTCGGGTCCGACGGGCGGTTGCAGGCCCTGGGAGTCGCCGCGTCATCGGGCAACGCCGCGCTGGATCAGGCCGCCCTGTCGGCCGTGCAGCGGGCGGGACGCTTTCCGGCAGCCCCCGCAACCCTTGGTGCGGGACCGCACAGCTTTACCCTGCCGATGGCCTTCAGCCGCTGAGGACGCGGATCACCGCGTCCAGTAGTAGGACAGATAGCTTTGGTCGCGGGCCAGTCCCAGCGTCCTGAAATGCGCCTTGACCTGCCGGATCGTCGCCTGTTCGGCGGCAACCCAGACGAAGGTGTCTGGCGGCAGGTGGTGGACGGTCAGCAGATGTGTGCAGAGGTCCTGATCCCTGCCGCGCAGAATCCAGTCCAGCGTCATCAGCGGCGGGACGGTGATGGGGACGATATCGGCGGGATTGCCGACCTCGATCAGCGCACGTCCGGCCCTTGTGGGCGGTGCGTGTTCCAGAATGCGGCGGATCGCGGGCAGGGCGGTTTCGTCACCGGCGATCAGCAGATTATCAGTGACGGGGAAATCGCCGCTGCCGGGGCCCATGATGCCGACGATGTCGCCGCCGGTGATGTGCCGCACCCAGTCGGTCGTCCGGCCGCCGGTGTGGGCGAAGATGTCGAAGGCGAAGCGGCCTTGCGCGGGGTCGAGGCTGGTGAAGGTATAGGCCGCGCGGTGCAGCCTATCCGCATCCGCGGGCCAGACCGTGCGCATCCGGTCGTTCAGGACCGGCCAGACCGGGGCGCGCCCTGCCGGTGGCAGCAGCAGGGAAAAGTGCATGCCACCTACGCAGAGGGCCGCGACGTCGTCGCAGGCCATGTGGACCCGCAGAAAGTTGGCGCTGACCTGTTCCACGCCGCAGACCGTTCCCACATGAAAGTTCGGTGGCCGGTTGCGCGCGGTGGCGGTGCCTGTCCATGCCAGGCGCGCCCCGATCTGTGGCATGACTTGGTCCAGCAGATAGATGACGCTGTCCCGCGCCTGATGCAGCTGGACCTCTGTCGGGGCCTCGATCCTGACGCTGAAGGTGTCGCCCGCGACCCTGATCGCCACGCTGGCTGCGCCGTGCACCACGTCGATGCCGTTTGAGACGCGCGTGACCGACAGGCCGTTTTCAACGGTATGCGTGTGGATGTGATCCAGCACCCGGGCCGGCAGCGGGCCGTTGTGACGAGTCTCGCTGAGGCAAGGCTGTGGTGCGAACGTCTTATGGCGCAGGGTGTTCATGGCATGTCACCGGGTCTGGGGGGAAATGGGGGCGATCAGGCCGCACTCAGCCGCGCGTAATGGCCGCGGGCCTGCATCAGTGCGTCGTGGGTCCCGATCTCGACGATGCGGCCTTCGGCCATGACCGCGATCCGGGAGGCCTTGCGGATCGTGCCCAGACGGTGCGCGATCACCAGCGTCGTGCGGCCCCGCGACAGCGCCTCCAGCGCCTGCTGGATCTGGCGCTCTGTCTCGGTGTCGAGGGCAGAGGTCGCCTCGTCCAGAATCAGGATCGGCGGGTTTTTCAGAAAGGCGCGGGCGATCGCCACGCGCTGCTTCTGGCCGCCGGACAGGGTGACACCGCGTTCACCGACGATCGTGTCCAACCCGTCTGGCAGCGCCGCGATCATGCTGGTCAGCTGCGCCTGCGCGGCCGCTGCGACGATCTCTGCCTCGGTCGCGTCCAGTTTGCCGTAGGCGATGTTTTCGCGCAGGGTGCCGCCGAACAGGAACACATCCTGACTGACGATCCCGACCTGACGGCGCAGGCTTTGCAGGGTCATGTCGCGGATGTCGATGCCGTCGATGCGGATCTGCCCGGCTTGCGGATCGTAGAACCGCGGCACCAAGGCCAGCAGGGACGTCTTGCCGGCGCCCGATGGGCCGACCAGCGCCAGAGTCTCTCCGGGCCGGACGGTCAGGGTGATGTCTTGCAGGATCGGCCGGTCGGCCTCGTAGCCGAAGCTGATGCCGTCAAAGGCGATGTCCCCCGTCAGGGGCGGGGCGGAACGGGCGCCGGGGCGGTTCGCGATATCGGGTGCGGTGGCCAGCAGGTCCAGATAGCGGCGGAACCCGGCGATCCCGCGGGGGTAGAGTTCGATCACGGCGGCGATCTTGTCGATGGGGCGAAAAAACACGCCGACCAGCAGCAGGAACGCAACGAAGCCGCCGGTGGTCAGGTCGCCGCGCAGCACGAAGAGCGCCCCCGCAACCATGACGACGATCTGGATCATCCGCATGCCCATGTAGTTCAGCGAGGCAGAGGCGGCCATCGTGCGGTAGGCCAGCAGCTTGGTGTCGCGGTAGCGCGCGTTGTCCTGTGCAAAGAGCCGCGTTTCATGGTCCTCGTTGGCGAAGGCCTGCACGACGCGCATGCCGCCGACGTTCTCCTCCAGCCGGACGTTGAAATCGGCGACGCGGGCGTAGATCGCCTGCCACGCGCTGGTCATCCGGCCCCCGAAAACGGTGACGATGGCCACGCTGGCGGGCACGATGGCGGCCGTGATCAGCGCCAGATCGGTGTTGATCGTCATCATCAGCAGAAAGGCCCCGATGAAGGTCATGACGGCGATGAACAGGTCTTCGGGGCCGTGGTGCGCGACCTCTCCGATCTCTTCCAGATCGCGGGTCACGCGGGCCACCAGCTTGCCGGTGCGGACCTTGTCGAAATAGGAGAATGACAGCCGCTGCAGGTGTGCGAAGGCACGGCGACGCATCTCTGTTTCGATGTTGATACCCAGCTTGTGACCCCAGTAGATGACGATCGCCATCAGGCCGGTATTCAGCAGGTAGATGCCCAGCAGCGCGATCGAGACCAGAACCGTCAACCACAGGTCACCGCGCGGCAGCAGCACGTCGATGAAACCCTTGATCGCGAGCGGAAAGGCAAGCTCCAGCAGTCCGGACAGGACGGCACAGCCGAAATCCAGCCAGAAGAGACCGGCCCAAGGGCGATAATAGGCGTAAAACTGGCGCAACATCGGTGGTCTCTCGGTTACTTATCGACCTGATTGACGTGGCGGCGGAGATTGGGATGGCCCCATGTCATCCGCCGTCGAGCCGGGGTCAATTCAATGTCGGTAATGGCATGGTATTTTAGTCAGGAATAGGGGGGTGGGCAGCATTTTAGGCAAGGCCGGCGAAGTCTGTGCGGATATGAATTGGAAAATTTTAACTGCGATTTGTAAAGATGATCCGTTCCTTGGGAGCACAGGCCGCCGCGACAGCCGCGCGGCCCCCTGACCCGGGTTGGCGGTTGCGCGTCCTGACGGTGGTCAACGAGGGGACCCTGAACCCTGAGATGACGTCCTGCGGGGGCATGTCGCAGGTCTCTGCAACGTCGCGGAAGATGACGGCGACTTTCGGCTGGGAGGTATGTGGTCGCGCGCGACGAGCGCAGTGATGAAGCGCTCTCTCCGTTTGCAGATCTTTCTTGCACCCTCTCCTCGTGGACCCTGCACAGGGTTCGGCAAGAAGACGATGATTTTGGCACGCGAGGGGATGTCGCGATCCGGGCAGCTTAGGTCAGATCACCGCAGCCCGCGCTGCGCGACACGTCTGCGCGATGTGCTGATTGCGAAAGAGGTGGGCGGCAAAGCTGATGTTCATCCCGCAGTGCGAAGGTCCGGTCTGCGGGAAAGTGTGATTTCTCTGCAGCTGCGCTAAAGGCCGCATTTCACCTTTCTATGTGTGCATTTAGCGATTCACTCGCATGAAAAAGTCGAGGATTTAATGGTTTTTTGGGGCCTTGCTGATGGCTTTTGCCACCGCATTCAGCAAGTCGGTTCGGCTCACGGGCTTCATGAGCCGAATATCAGACGGTCTTAGCCCATTGCCATGCACCGTCGCCTCGGATGCATAGCCTGACAAGAAGATGCACGGTAGATCTGGATCGATTTGACGCGCGGCCTTCGCAAGCGCGGGTCCCAAGAGTTCGCCAGGCATGACAACGTCTGTAAGCAGCAGATCGAATGATCCGGAGGTCTTGAACACGTTGAGCGCCTCGTCCCCTGACGTTGCAGTTGTCACGACATATCCGGCACCGCGCAATGTGCGCGATAGAATTCGCATGACTTCCTCTTCGTCTTCGGCAATCAGAATAGATGCTTTTCCGACGGGGGCATAAGATGGATCCACAACAACTGCTTCAGGTTTCGAAGAACCGTATAGGGCCGCTTTAAAGTAAAGCTTGAATGTGGTCCCGACACCAACTTCAGAGTAGACGCGGATCGCACCACCTGATTGTTTGACAAAGCCTTGAACCATTGAAAGTCCTAAACCTGACCCCAAACCAACAGGCTTGTCCGTGAAGAACGGCTCGAAGATTTTTTCAAGCTTGTCTTTCGGTATGCCGTGGCCAGTATCGCTGATTGCCAGCATGACATAGCGCCCCGGCTCTATATCTTCGTCACGCTCAGCAACATACTCGTCGCCAACTCTCACGTTCGACGTCTCAATTGTCAATTTTCCGCCATCTGGCATCGCATCCCGCCCATTGAGAAGGATATTGAGAATTGCGTTCTCAGCGGACGTCGGATCAATTTCAACATCCCAGAGGCCAGCCATCAATGAATTTTCGACATGAATTGTCGCAGGCAAGACACGCGTGCCCCAATTCATGGTTCTCTGCACAATTTTGTTGAGGTTCTGACGTGATGGTTCAAGATGGGCACGTCGCGAGAAGCTTAGAAGGTTCTTTGTCAAGTCAGCGCCGCGTCGTGTTGCGTTGATGGCAGATTGAATGAGTTCGGTGCGTTCGGCGTCTCTCGGAACTTCGAGGCTAAGCTCTAGGTTCCCAAGAATAATCGCAAGCAAGTTATTGAAATCATGGGCAACGCCACCAGTTAAGGTTCCTATGGCCTCGATGCGTTGCGACTGACGCACCCTCGCCTCGGCAGAGCGAAGCTCGGTGAGATCAATACTTGTTCCTATTGTCTCCAGCATTTTTCCACTTTTATCAAAGATCGGCTCTTCAATTTGATGGATAAACCTGACCTCGCGATCTTTCCGCAAGGCACGAAACTCGAAGTTCTGAGTTTTCCCCAGATCTAACTGATGAAGCGCTTCGAGGAAATGCGCATGATCATCCGGATGTATGAGTGAAAGTTGCTTCTCTTTATCAGATGAAATTTCCTGATATTCTTCTGGCGTCAACCCAAAATGCATTGCATGCTGAACAGAGCAATACTTGCAATATCCATTGCCGTCACCATAAGATTCAACGCCGGGTTCAAACGAAAAGTGACCAATTCCCGCGAGACGAACAGCCGTTTCCAGTCGCGCTTCACTTGCGGCGGATTTGTTCGTTTGGCTTTCCGATATTTCCGTTTCTTGTTTCAAAGCTATTCTTAGCTTTGTCTCCGTGGCGCGAAGGGATTGGATGCTTTTGTCTCTCTGGTCCTTCAAGCGGCCAAGCGAAATGCCGATGAACAGGAATAGTACCGATCCAAGTGTCGCTTGTGGCCATCCGCCGGTTAACGTTTGCGGACCAAATTGTGTAAAGTAGGATTGGACGACGAATAGAGAAGCAAGGCATCCCGAAATAAGGCCGGTGCGCTCACCTCCCAATGAGCCAGCCAGCATCACCGACACAATTATCATGAAAAAAGGGACCGGCAGAATGAACCCGGTAAAAGCAGTCGTGTAGACGAGCGTTATGGAAATCAGAGTTGGAAGGACCCACGCTAGTCTCGTCACGGTGTGTGCCCCAAAATCGAAATCCTGCCTTAAATCAATGTGAGTCTGTTGTAAAATTCAAAAACCACCAAGGCAAAACTTTTTCCGCTGCAAAAATATTTGGCAGTGTCACTTAAGTTGTCGACGTCAAAATTGTTTTTGCCCGAAGCGTGGCCGCGGCGTGTTAGGGTGATGCATGAGAAAATGTTGGTGGCGATCTGGTCTGTTGCGCGACCGGACGTGAAGGCATGCGGATAAAGAATCTGGCTGGACAGGGGCTGCGCACACTTTACCTGCGCCTTTCGCATGCAATTCCTGTTTCACACCATGTTTTATAAGGATGATTGGTGACCCCGACAGGATTTGAACCTGTAACCTATCCCTTAGGAGGGGATTGCTCTATCCAATTGAGCCACGGGGCCTGCCGCTTCTCATTGCAACGAAAATCCGTGCAGGTCAACGCAGCGACCTTGGACAAGCCTTGCGCGCTTGGGTAGAGTCAGAGAAATAGCCTGAACTGGACCGTTCCGTTGACAAAGCCCCCACGCCGCCCGATGACCCTGCGCGATGTCTCCGAGGCATCGGGCGTCAGCGAAATGACCGTCAGCCGCGTGCTGCGCGACAAGGGAGATGTCAGTGCCGCGACCCGCGCCAAGGTCAAGGATGCGGCCAAGCGGCTGGGTTATGTGCCCAACCGGATCGCAGGATCGCTGGCGTCTAGCCACGTGAACCTGATCGCCGTCATCATCCCGTCGCTGAAGAACATGGTCTTTCCCGAGGTTCTGTCTGGTATTTCCGAAGGGCTGGACGACACCGACCTGCAGCCGGTCTTCGGCGTGACGGAATACCGTCCGGAGCGCGAGGAGAAGGTGCTGTTCGAAATGCTGTCCTGGCGCCCCGCCGGGATCATCATCGCCGGTCTGGAACATTCCGATCCGTCGCGGGCGATGCTGGCGCAGGCCGGAATCCCCGTGGTCGAGATCATGGATACCGACGGCGATCCCATCGACGCCTGCGTCGGCATCTCGCACCGCCGCGCGGGGCGGGAAATGGGCGAGGCGATCGTCGCGGCGGGGTATCGCAAGATCGGCTTCATGGGGACGCAGATGCCGCTGGACCACCGCGCCCGCAAGCGGTTCGAAGGGTTCACGCGCACGCTGGCGAAATCGGGGATCGAGATTACCGACCGCGATTTCTATGCCGGTGGATCGGCCCTGACCAAGGGCAGAGAGATGACGCAGGCGATGCTGGAGCGTCATCCAGAGCTTGATTTTCTGTATTATTCCAATGATATGATCGGTGCGGGTGGTCTGATGTACCTGCTGGGTCAGGGCGTGGATATCCCGGGACAGATCGGTCTGGCTGGGTTCAACGGTGTCGAACTGCTGGACGGGCTGCCGCGCAAGCTGGCGACGATGGACGCCTGCCGCTACGAGATCGGCAACCGGGCGGCCAAGATCATCGCCGCGCGCGTGCTGGGTCAGGATCCGGGGGAAGAGCGTGTGCAGCTGACGCCGCGGATCGACCTTGGGGATACGCTGATCAGGGGCTGATGCGTGGCGGCGAAGGTCGCGATAAAGCTGTCGATGTCGCGCAGCGGGATCGCCTTGCCGTAAAGCCAGCCCTGCGCCAGATCGCACCCCATCTGTAGCAGCCAGTCCTGTTCGGCCTGGGTTTCCACACCTTCCGCCAGAACGCCGATGTCGAGGCTGTGGGCCAGTCCGATGATCGCGCCGGTCAACTTCTTCAGATCGTCGTCGCTGTCGATGTGCCGCACGAAGCTGCGGTCGATCTTGATCTGGGCCACCTGAAATTTTCGCAGGGCCGCGATCGCCGCGTGGCCGGTGCCGAAGTCGTCCAGTTCCACGACAAAGCCGGCCGCGACCATGGTCTGCACGTTTGTCAGGAAATGACTGGTGCGTTCGTCCAGCAGGGTCGATTCCAGCAATTCGATGCGCAGCAGGTGACGTGGCACGTCGTATTTGCGCAGGGCGCATTCCAGGCGCCCCAGAAGATGCGGATCGCTAAGTTGCGCCGTCGACATGTTGATGCTGACGCTCAGGTTGTCGTGGCCAAGGTCCGCCAGCCAGCGCAGAGCGTGACAGGCCGCGTCCATCATCAGCGTGTCCAGCGCATCGGTCAGACCGGCGCGCTGGGCGACGTCCAGAAACTGACCGGCGGCCAGCGTTCCGCGGCGCGGATGGTTCCAGCGCAGCAGCGCCTCGAACCCGATGCAGCGGGCCTGACGCACGTCGATCTGCGGCTGAAAGTAAGCTTCAAAGGCGTTCCGCTCCAGCCCGATCTGCAATTCGCGTGCCAGCGCATTGGCCGACAGCACCTGATCGCGCATCTGCGCCTCGAAGAACAGGGCAGTGCCGCCCAGCTTTTTCGCCTCGTACAGCGCGAGGTCGGCGGCGGTCAGAACGGTGCCGCGCACCCCCATGCCGCTGTTCTGTTCAAAGGGGGCCATGCCGATGGAGGCCCCGATGTGCATGTATTGCCCCGCATAGCCGATGGGTTCCATCATGCGCCGGATGATCTGGTCGGCAAAGGCGTGAATCTGCATCCTGTCGTCCGACATGCGCCGGATTACGATGAATTCGTCGCCGCCGACGCGGGCGGCAACGTCGGGGGCGGTGACGGCGCCTTCCAGAATGGCGGCGCAGTGTTTCAGGACGTGGTCCCCGGCCTCGTGGCCATAGACGTCGTTCACAGCCTTGAAGCGGTCGAGGTCGATGTGAAACACGACGACAGCCTGACCGGCGGTCAGGCCATCCGCCATCTGGCCGATGTCTTCCAGCAGGTTGCGCCGGTTGCGCAACCCGGTCAGCTCGTCCGTGCTGGCCTGTCGGCGCAGGGCCTGCTGCTGTTCCTTCAGCGTCGTCACGTCGACCCGCAGGCCGACGCGACCGCCATCCTGCGTCGGACGTTCGACGATGCGCAGCCAGCGTCCGTTCGCGAGCTTCTGTTCGATGGGGCCCGGCGTGCTGCGGTGCCGGTCCATCCGTTCGCGCAGCCAGGCGTCTTCGCGGCCGATCGCATCGGAATATTGTCCTCTGGCCAGACCGTAAAGGAGGATGTCCCTGAACTTGGCCCCCGGCTGCATGGCTGGCGCGCTTTCGGGATAGAACATGCGGTAGGTGTCGTTGCAGATCACCAGCCGGTCATCGGCATCGTAGAGCGCGAAGCCGTCTGACAGGGCGTTGATGGCGGTGATCAGCCGCGCCTCTGCCTCGTCTGCCAGGCGCAGGGCGGCGAGGGTCTGGGTGACGTCCTGGGCCTGCACGACCAGCGTGCCGGTTTCGTCCGGCATGCGCAGCAGGTCGATGTCGTAGACGGTGGGCTGCGTCGTTCCGACCGTGACCCGCAGGCGCAGACTGGGGCGTCGCAACGCCAGAAAACGTCGCAGGATCCGCGTCACGCGGTGGGCAGGCAGGTCCGGGATCGCGTCTGCCATCGTCATGCGTTGCAGGTCCCGCATGGTCCGGCCCAAGGCGGCGCAGGCCTTCTTGTTGGCAGAAATGACATGGAGGTCGACGGTTTCCAGCATGACGGTCGCCTGCGCCGCGTTTTCAAACAGGGGCAGCAGGATGTTGCGACCGATCACCTGCTGGACCGCCGTCAGTTCTGCGTTCTGGAACGGATCAACCTGCATCAAACTCTCACTTCACCGCACCCCCTGATAGCGATCAGACGTGAATCAAGGTTTAAGTCCGGCCGGTCTATCGGCCTTTGCCGCAGGGCGGGTGGTTCGGCAAAGCCTCACAGGCCACTGCCGCGGCGGCGGCACGGCTACAGAAGGGTGTCGGGCGGACTGTCCAGATGCTGCATCGGTGCGGCGGTGGGTTGCCTGACGCCGGCCATGGCGGCGCGGGCCAGAAAATCGCCCGCCGCGGCGACATCCTCTGACACGGCGAGGATCCGGGGATGGATCCGGCGCAGGAACGTGATCGCCTCTTTCGAGAAAATGTCGAGGTCCTGTCCCAGCACCCGGCCGCCGGCCTCGGCGGCGGCGATGACCGCCAGCGCCGCGTTGGTGGACCCCGCGATGACGCCATCGGTGGGCCCCGCGCCCGACAGCAGGGCGGTCAGACTCGCCTCGATCAGATCGAGGGGCGAATCGCTGTTCACGTCGTCCAGCACGACCAGATCGACATTCAGGCTCTGCGCTGTCGCCATGGCGCCGCCGATCATGGCGATGGCATAGGATTGGTCGCGCGGTGGCGCGATCAGCACCAGCCGCCGCCGCCCGCGCGCCGCCAGCGACCGGACCCCCAGCGCCCCGAATGCCCTGTTGTCGAAATCGAACCATGCGTGACGGTCCGACCAGTTGCTGCGACCGTGGGTGGCGAAGGGAAAGCCGCGGTCCATCAGGTAGCGGATGCGCGGATCGGCGGGCATGATCTGGTTGAAGATGACCGCATCCGCAGACCCTGTTTCGACCAGATACCGGATCGGCTTCATCGGATCCTCGTCCTTGAAATAGGGCGTGATGTTCAGATGAAAGGGCGTGTTGCGCAGCCCGCCCGCCACAGAAGAAATCAGCTTGGCCGTGTGGTTCATCACATCGTGTTCCGTCGACATGACGAGCGAGATCACATTCGTCCGGCCCGTCCGCAGACGCACCCCCGCGCGGTTCGGGACATAGCCGATCTGGTCCGCGACCGCCCGCACACGGGCGCGGGTCTGGAGGCTGATATCCTCTGCCCCCGACAGCGCGCGCGACACGGTCGGCACCGCAAGACCGGTCAGTCCTGCAATGGTCTTGAGCGTCGGTTTCCGCGGGGCGCTGCCGTCGACGTTATCCACCGTGATCCTTTCAGACATGCGTTTCCGTCACGCAAAAACGCTGCATTTGCAAGCGTCCGGATGCCACCAGCCTAATTTTCAACCCTAAAAAGAAACAGTCTTGTTTGCGCAAACAACTTCAGGTTAGCTTTCCTACAACGATTTAGATCAGGGAGGTTAGAATCGTGAAACTCAGCACTCAACTGCTTGCGGCGACGGCGATCTGTGCCGCGTCCAGCGCGGGCGCCGTCGATCTGGAGGTGATGCACTGGTGGACATCCGGGGGGGAGGCCGCCGCCGTGACGAAGCTGGCAGAGGCATGGGATGCCACGGGCAACAAGTGGGTCGACGGTGCCATCGCCGGCGGCGGTGACACGGCGCGCCCGATCATGGTCAGCCGCATCATCGGTGGCGATCCGCCCGCGGCCTTTCAGTTCAACCACGGACGTCAGGCCGAGGAGCTGATCGACGCCGGCCTGCTGCTGGACATCACCGACGTGGCCGAGGCGCAGGGCTGGAAGGACATCGTCAATCCGCCCTCGCTTCTCGACTCCTGCACCGTTGACGGCAAGATCTACTGCGCGCCGATCAACATCCATTCCTGGAACTGGATGTGGCTGTCGGGCCCGGCCTACGAAAAGGCCGGACTTGAGATGCCGACCGACTGGAACGGTTTCGTCGAAAGCGCCGAGGCGCTGCGTGCGGCGGGCGTCACCCCGCTGGCCATGGGCGGCCAGGCCTGGCAGCAGGCCGGAGCGTTCAACAACGTGATGACGATCGCCATCGCCGGCAAGGATGCGTGGCTGTCGGTCATGCAGGACAAGAACGCCGAAACCGTGATGGGTCCGGAATACACCGCTGCTTTTGAAGCCTATGCCGCCGCGCGCGAGCTTGCGACGGGCATCAACGTGCAGGACTGGAACCAGGCAACGAACGCGCTGATCACCGGCGAGGGCGGTGCGCAGATCATGGGTGACTGGGCGCAGGGCGAATTCGCCGTCGCAGGCCTGACCGCGGGCAAGGATTACGGCTGTCTGCCGGGCCTTGGGCTGGGGGCCTATCTGCAGACCGGTGGCGACGCGTTCTACTTTCCGGTCAATGACGACCCCGAGATCACTGCGGCACAGAAAGAGCTGGCAGCCCTGCTGCTGTCTCCCGAAGTGCAGGTGTCCTTCAATTCGGTGAAGGGGTCCCTGCCGGTCCGTGGCGACGTCGATCTGACGACGGTCAACGAATGCACGCAGAAAGGTCTCGACCTTCTGGCCAACGGCCAGACGCTGCCTGCGTCAGAGCAGCTGATCTCGCCTGACACGATCACGCAGCTGAACGACCTGATGACCGAGTTCTGGAACACGCCGTCCATGACCGCGCCAGAGGTGCAGCAGCAATACGCCGACATCATCGCCAGCGCCGAATAGGCAGGCGGACGTGATGTCGGGGCGGGCCGCAGGCGGCCCGCCCCACCGGGCACGCACCATGCCGAAAATGCGTCGACCAAGGGGGGGAGCCCATGACGACCACCGACATTCGCCCTGACACGGGGCCGGAAAAGGCCGTGCGCCGACCATCGCGCCTGTTGCGCAACCTGTCGTCCAAGGTGGCGATGGTGCCGCTGATCTTTACTGCCCTCGTGATTTTTCTGGGCGGCACGATCTGGACGGTGGTCTATTCCTTTACCAAATCCGGCCTGCTGCCGCGGTTGAGCTGGGCCGGGCTGGACCAGTACGAACGCCTCTGGTCGTCGCGCAAGTGGATCGTCTCGATCGAGAATCTGGCGATCTACGGGGTCTTTTCCCTGATCGGCACGCTGGTCATCGGCTTCATCCTCGCCGCCCTGCTGGACCGCAAGATCCGGGGCGAGGCGGTGTTCCGGTCGATCTTCCTTTACCCCTTTGCGCTGTCGTTCATCGTGACCGGTTTGGTCTGGCAGTGGATCCTGAACCCCGAACTGGGCCTGCAAAGCGTCGTGCGTGACCTTGGCTGGCAGTCGTTTACCTTCGACCCGCTGAACAATCCCAATATCGTCATGTTTGGCCTGCTGATCGCGGGTCTGTGGCAGGGCACCGGGCTGATCATGTGCATCATGCTGGCCGGTCTGCGTGGCATCGACGAGGATATCTGGAAGGCCGCCCGCGTCGACGGGATCGGCACGGTCAAGACCTACATCCGCATCGTCATTCCGATGATGCGCCCGGTCTTCGTCACATCCCTCGTGCTGATCGCGGCGGGCATCGTGAAGCTTTACGATCTGGTCGTGGCGCAAACCTCTGGCGGGCCGGGCATCAGTTCAGAGGTGCCGGCGAAATACGTCATGACCGCGATGTTCGGCGGACAGAACCTGGGCCAGGGCTTTGCCGCGTCGTCGATGATGCTGCTGATGGTCGTCATCATCCTGATCCCCTGGGCCTATCTGGAATTCGGAGGCAAGAAGCATGGCTAATGTCGGAATGCTGAACGCCGTCGCCGCGGTGGACATGCCGCTTGGCAAGCAACTGGCCGAGGGGCCACGCGGGAAGAAGCCCAAGAAGCGGTTCAGCCGCGGCAACATCATCGTCTACGGCACGCTCTTTGTCGTGGCGCTGTATTACGCGCTGCCGCTTTACGTGATGATCGTGACCTCGCTGAAGGGAATGCCGGAAATCCGGATGGGCAACATCTTTGCCCCGCCGCTGGAAATCACCTTCGAGCCGTGGGTCAAGGCGTGGAAAGAGGCCTGCACCGGGATCAACTGCGACGGTCTCAGCCGCGGCTTCTGGAACTCTGTCCGTATCCTGATCCCGTCGGTGATCCTGTCGGTCGCCATCGCGTCGGTGAACGGCTATGCCCTGTCGATGTGGAAATTCCGCGGGTCGGAGGTGTTTTTCACCATTCTGATGATCGGCGCCTTCATCCCCTATCAGGTCATGCTCTATCCCATCGTGATCCTGCTGCGCGAAGCCGGACTTTACGGATCGCTTACCGGGCTGGTGCTGGTCCATGTGGCCTTTGGCATGCCGATCAACACGCTGCTGTTCCGCAATTATTTCGCGTCCATCCCGGAGGAGCTGTTCAAGGCCGCCCGTGTCGATGGGGCCGGGTTCTGGGCGATCTTCTTCAAGATCATCCTGCCGATGTCGCTGCCGATCTGCGTCGTGGCCTTCATCATTCAGGTCACGGGCATCTGGAACGATTTCCTGTTCGGCGTGACCTACATCTCGTCCCCCGACCGGTACCCCATGACGGTGCAGCTGAACAACATCGTCAACTCGGTGCAGGGGGTGAAGGAATACAACGTCAACATGGCCGCGACGCTGCTGACCGGCCTCGTCCCCCTCGTCATCTACTTTGCCTCCGGCAAGCTTTTCGTCCGTGGCATCGCTGCCGGCGCGGTAAAAGGATAAGACTGTGACCATTCAGAACCCCTCCGTCTCGATCAAGCACCTCGATCTGGCGTTCGGCGCCGTGAAGGTGCTGCAGGATTTGAACCTCGATATCGGGGATGGCGAGTTCCTTGTGCTGCTGGGATCGTCAGGCTGCGGCAAGTCCACGCTGCTGAACGTCATCGCGGGCCTGCTGGAACCCACCGACGGGCAAATCTGGATCAAGGGCAAGAACGTGACATGGGCCGAACCGAGCGAGCGCGGCATCGGCATGGTGTTCCAAAGCTACGCGCTTTATCCGCAGATGACGGTCGAGGGGAACCTGACCTTTGGCCTGAAGAACGCACGCGTGCCCAAGGCCGAGATCGCCAAGCGTGTCGCCCGTGCCGCCGACGTGCTGCAAATCGAACCGCTATTGAAGCGCAAGCCGGGCGCGCTGTCCGGCGGCCAGCGCCAGCGCGTCGCCATCGGGCGCGCATTGGTGCGCGACGTCGAGGTGTTCTTGTTCGACGAACCCCTGTCGAACCTTGACGCAAAGCTGCGCGCCGATCTGCGGGTCGAGTTGAAGCGGCTGCACAATAACCTCAAGAACACGATGATCTATGTGACTCACGATCAGGTCGAGGCGATGACGCTGGCCGACCGCATCGCGATCATGAAGGGCGGCAAGATCATGCAGCTGGGCACGCCGGCCGAGATCTATGGCAAGCCGCAGAACCTCTATGTCGCGGATTTCATCGGCTCGCCCTCGATGACCTTTTTCGAAGGCACGCTGAAAGGCGATACCATCGCCATTCCGGGTCATGACCTGCCGCTGGGCAGCTACACGTTCAAGGAGCGTCCCGCCGAGGGCAAGGCCGCGATCATCGGGATCCGGCCGGAACACGTGATGACCGGCGACAACCTGCGGTCCGCGCCCTACACGACCGACATCACCGTCGATCTGGTCGAACCGATGGGGTCCGACACGCTGGTTTATTGCGAATTCGGCGGCCAGATCTTCCGCATCCGGATGGATGGTCAGGCGCAGGTCAAGCCCGGCGACCGGCTGACCATCGGCATCGACCCAGCAGCGGCGTCCCTGTTCGACAAGGACACCGAGGTGCGTCTGTGACCACGCAGGATCTGGCCGGTGGCTGGATGCTGCGGTCTGCCGACGGCACCCTGACGACCCCGATGACCCTGCCGGGGGATATCGTCACCGCGCTGCAGGATGCCGCCCTGATCCCCGATCCCTACGCCGGTCAGAATGAATACGACCTGCGCTGGATCTGCGCGGCGGACTGGACCCTGACCCGGGATTTCGATCTGGCCGATCCCGCGGTCGATCTGGTGATCTCGGAACTCGACACGGTGGCGACGGTCCGCGTGAACGATGTGGTGGTGCTGGAGGCCGCGAATGCCTTTTGTACCTACCGCGCCGGATTGGGTGAGGCTGCGCGCGCAGGCCGCAACACCATCGCCATCACGTTCCATTCGCCCGTCGCGGCGGGCAAGGCGCTGTCGGACGCGCATCCCTTCCCGGTGCCGTGGTCCAAGAACTGCCCGATCCCCTATGGCAATTTCCTGCGCAAGCCTGCCTGTGATTTCGGCTGGGACTGGAACATCGCGCTGGCGACCTCGGGCGTCTATGGCACGCTGCGGCTGGAGCCGTCGCAGGCCGCGCGGATCGACCGGCTGGCGATCGCGCAGGACCACGGCGACGGTGTGACCGTCACGGTCGGCGTGCATACGAAGCATCACGAGGGGCCGGTCACCGTGTCACTCGCCGGCCAGATGGTGACGGCCGACAGCCGGAACGGGTTTTGTCAGGTGACAATCGCTGTGCCCGAACCTGTCCTGTGGTGGCCAGCCGGGCTTGGTGCGCAGCATCTGTACGACCTGACCGTCACCGCCGGGGCCGCGACCGCGACCCGCCATCTGGGCCTGCGCCGGATGGAGCTGGTGGCTGAACCCGATGCCGCGGGACTTGGCTTCAAGGTCCGCGTGAACGGCCACGACACGTTTTGCAAAGGCGCAAACTGGATCCCTGCAGACGCCTTGCCGGGACGCATTACCGACGCGAAAACCCGCGCCCTGCTGCAATCCGCCGTGGATGCCAATATGAACATGGTCCGCGTCTGGGGCGGCGGGCGGTATGAGCCGGACAGCTTCTATGACACCTGCGACGAACTGGGCCTGCTGGTCTGGCAGGACTTCATGTTCGCCTGCAACCTCTATCCTTCCAACCCCGCCTATCTGGCGAATGTGCGGGCCGAGGTGCACGACAACGTCGCCCGCATGCATCACCACGCCTGCATCGCGCTGTGGTGCGGCGACAACGAGTTGGTCGGCGCGTTGACGTGGTATGACGTCAGTCGCAATGACCGCGACCGCTATCTGGTGAACTACGACCGCCTGAACCGCTGTATCGCGGATGCGCTGCGAGAGACCGACCCGCACGCCAACTGGTGGCCCTCCAGCCCCTCGACCGGGCCGCTGTCCTTTGGCGATGCGTGGCACGACGACAGCAGCGGCGACATGCACTTTTGGTCGGTCTGGCACGAAGGGCGCGATTTCGACCACTACCGCGACGTCGCGCCCCGCTTTTGTTCCGAGTTCGGATTCCAAAGCTACCCGTCGATGGACGTCATCCGCCAGTTCGCCGACCCGAAAGACTTCAACATCGCCGCCCCGGTGATGGAGGCGCATCAGAAAAATGACGGCGGCAACGCCCGCATCGCGGAAACCATGTTCCGCACTTTCCGCTTTCCGGTGGATTTCGAGAACTTCGTCTACGTCAGCCAGGTCCAGCAGGCGCTGGCGATCAAGACTGCTGTCACGCAATGGCGCGGCCTGAAACCGCACTGCATGGGCACGCTGATCTGGCAGTTGAACGATACATGGCCGGTGTGTTCATGGGCGTCTCTCGACTATGGCGGCGGGTGGAAGGTGCTGCATCACCTGAGCCGCGATTTCTACGCCCCCGTCACCGTGGTCGTCATGCCAGACGGCGACGGTCTGGTGCTGCGTGCGGTAAACGACCGACGCGACGCGGTCACGGTGAGCGTGACCGCCTGCGCTTGCGCGATGGACGGCAGCACGCGCGATCTGGGGCAGGGCGGGGCAGAGGTCACGGACAGTGCCACGGACGTGCTGCGCGTGCCGAAAGTCGCGCTGGAGCGCCAAGAGATGCTGTCCTTTGGCTGGACCGCCAGTGACGGCAGCACCGGCGGCGACGTCTTTGCGCCCAAACCCTACAAGGCCTACGACCTTTTGCCTGCGCATCTGACCTGCGATACGATCCGCGAAGGAGAGGTCCACGTGCTGAGCGTTACCGCGCAGGCCATGGCCTTCTACGTGACGGCAGAGGCCTCCGTGCCCGGCCGGTTCGACCGCAACGCCATCCACCTTGCCCCCGGGCAGTCCGCGACCCTGCGGTTCACGCCCGCCGACCCGGCGGCCAGTCCCACCTTCACGCTGCGCGACCTGCACAGTGCCACTTACACCACCTGAGGACAGACCCATGACTGACTTTTCCTACCAGCTTTACAGCTCGCGCAACTTCGGCCCACTGTCCGACACGCTCGGCATGTTGGCCGCACTTGGCTATGCCCACGTCGAAGGCTACGGCCCGGTCTACGCAGATCTGGACGCCACGAAGACCGCGATGGACGAGACCGGGTTGACCATGCCGTCGGGGCATTTCGCGATGGACCTGGTGGCCGAAGATGCGGCGCAGACAATGAAGATCGCCCGCGCGCTGGGCATCGAGAAGATCATCGTCCCCTTCATCCTGCCCGACCAGCGCCCCACGGACGCCGAAGGCTGGACCAGTTTCGCCAAGCGCCTGTCGGCGGCGGGCAAGCCGCTGCAGGACGCAGGATTCGATTTCGGATGGCACAACCATGATTTCGAATTCAAGGCGCTGCCGTCGGGAGAGTTGCCGATCGACATCATTCTGGCGCAGGACAACGTCGGGTTTGAATTCGACGTCGCCTGGGCGGCCGTCGCGGGCAAGGACCCGGCAGACGTGATTGCCCGATACGGCGACCGCATCATCGCAGCGCACGTCAAGGACCGCGCACCTGCGGGCGAGAACGCGGACGAGGACGGCTGGGCAGACGCAGGCCACGGCACGCTGGACTGGCCTGCACATTTCCGCGCATTGAAGGCGGCCGGTTGCGATCTGTTCGTGATGGAACACGACAAGCCCGCCGACGACAACCGCTTTGCCAGCCGCGCGCTGGCCACCATGCAATCCCTGTAAAAGAGACGTCCCATGACTGTTATGAATGTCGGCCTGATCGGCTGCGGCAACATCTCGACCGCCTACCTGACGCTGGCGCCGACCTACAAGAACATACGTTTCGTCGCCGTGTCCGACATGAACGAGGAGGCGGCCTTGGCCAAGGCCAAGGCATTCGGTCTGAAGGCGCGCATCGTCAGCGATCTGCTGGCGTCCGACGACATCGACATCATCGTGAACCTGACGATCCCCGACGCCCATTACGACGTGACCAGGCGCATCCTTGATGCAGGCAAGCACGCCTATACGGAAAAGCCACTGGTCCTGACGCTGAAACAGGCCAAATCGCTGGCCGACCTCGCGGCCTCCAAGGGCTTGCGCATAGGGTCCGCTCCGGACACGTTTCTGGGCGGGGCGCATCAGCAAGCGCGACAGATCATCGACGCGGGCGGTATCGGCAAAGTGACCTCCGGCACGGCCCACTTCATGGGCCCGGGGATGGAGATGTGGCACCCCGATCCGGACTTCTTCTTCAAGCCCGGCGGCGGTCCGGTGCTGGACATGGGGCCGTATTACATCACCAATCTCGTGCAGCTGATCGGGCCGGTGAAGCGGGTTGCCGCCTTGGCGACCTCGGCCCAGACGGAACGCACGATCACGTCGCAGCCGCGCGCGGGCGAAACGATCCCGGTGCAGACGCCCACCACGATTCACGCCCTGCTGTCGTTCGAGAATGGTGCGACTGTCACCCTGAACGTCAGCTGGGACGTCAAGAAGCACCGCCATGCCAATATGGAGCTTTACGGCACCGAAGGTGCGCTCTTCGTGCCCGATCCCAACCACTTTGGCGGCGCGCTGGAACAGGCCGACGCCGACGGCACCGTGACCGAGGTGCCGGTCTGGGACCATCCGTTTGGCAAGCTGAACTGGGAGTTGGACGGCAAGACCCCCCGCGCGAACTATCGCACGGCGGGCTTAGCCGATATGGCCGCCGGGATCACTGAGGACCGCCCCCATCGCTGCGGGCTGGAACTGGCGGTGCATGTGACCGATGTCATGACCAGTATCTTGAAATCTGGCGAGCTGGGCCAGTTTATCGACATGACGACAACCTGCGACCGGCCTGCGGCCCTTGGCCCCGACGCCGCCCGCGCCCTATTGAAAGACGACGCATGACCTATACCCCCGCCGAAGACCGCTATGAAAAGATGACCTACCGCCGCTGCGGCGCATCGGGGGTGAAACTGCCCGCCGTGTCGCTCGGCCTGTGGCACAACTTCGGCGGGGACAGCAATCACAGCAACAAACGCGCGATGTGCCAGACGGCGTTCGATCTTGGCATCACGCACTTTGACCTCGCCAACAACTACGGCCCGCCGCCGGGCAGCGCCGAGGAAGCCTTTGGCGAGATCCTGAAGACCGATTTTGCGGGCTACCGGGACGAGCTGATCATCAGCTCCAAGGCCGGTTATCGCATGTGGGATGGCCCCTATGGCGAATGGGGCAGCCGCAAGTATCTGATGGCGTCCTGCGATGCATCGCTGCGGCGGATGGGGCTCGACTACGTCGATATCTTCTATTCCCACCGCTTCGATCCCGACACACCGCTGGAGGAAACGATGGGCGCGCTGGCCGACATCGTGAATTCGGGCAAGGCGCTTTACGCGGGGATTTCCAGCTACAACACGGAAAAGACGCGCGAAGCGGTCGCCATTCTGGACGACATGGGCGTGCCGATGCTGATCCATCAGCCCAGCTACAACATGTTCAACCGGTGGGTCGAAACCGACGGGCTGAAAGACACGCTGGCCGATCTGGGGATCGGGTCGATTGCGTTCACGCCGCTGGCGCAGGGGATGCTGAGCACGAAATACCTGAACGGGATTCCCGACGACAGTCGTGCCGCGCAGGACAAGTCGCTGGACAAGTCGCTGATCACGGAACAGGCGCTGGAAAGCATTCGCGCCCTGAACGACATCGCGCAATCACGCGGCCAGACGCTGGCGCAGATGGCGATTGCATGGGTGCTGCGCGACGGCGGCATCACGACGGCGCTGATCGGGGCCAGCAAGCCCAGCCAGATCGTGGATTGCGCAGGGGCGTGCGGCAACCTCGACTTCACCGCCGATGAACTGGCGCAGATCGACAAGCACGCAGGCGATCAGGCGATCAACCTGTGGGCCCAATCCAGCCTGTCCGACAACGCACCGGAGTAATCCATGATCCGCAATCCGATCCTGCCCGGCTTCAATCCCGATCCGTCCATCTGCCGGGTGGGGGACGATTACTACATCGCGACCTCGACTTTTGAATGGTATCCGGGCGTCCAGATCCACCACAGCACGGACTTGGCGAACTGGACGCTGGTGGCGCGACCCCTGAACCGTGCAGCACTTCTGGACATGCGCGGCAATCCCGACAGCGGCGGCATCTGGGCGCCCTGCCTGTCCTATGCGGACGGGAAATTCTGGCTGGTCTATACGGACGTCAAACGGCTGGAGGGCGACTGGAAGGACGCCCACAACTACATCACGACCTGCGAGGCCATCGACGGCGACTGGACCGATCCGTGGTATGTCAATTCCAGCGGCTTCGATCCGTCGCTGTTCCACGATGACGACGGGCGCAAATGGTTCGTCAACATGCAGTGGAACCACCGGCAGAAAGGGTCCGGCGTGAACCCCGTCAACGACCGGTTCGACGGGATCGTCCTGCAGGAATGGTCGCCGGACCGGGGCCTGTTCGGGCCGGTCACCAATATCTACGCCGGCACCGACCGGGGCCTGACAGAGGCGCCGCACCTGTTCCGCCGCAACGGCTGGTATTACCTGACCACCGCCGAGGGCGGCACGGGATATGACCACGCCGTCACGCTCGCCCGGTCCCGGCAGATCGCGGGGCCCTACGCGGATCACCCGGACAAGCACGTCATCTCGACCAAGGGTGTGCCGGATCATCCCGTCCAGCGCACCGGCCATGGGCAATATGTCGAGGCGCCGGATGGCACCCCTTGGCATACCTATCTGATGGGCCGCCCGCTGATGCACGATGGCAAGCCGTTCTGCGCCACGGGGCGCGAGACGGGCATCGCCCGCTGCGTCTGGCGCGACGACTGGCTTTATCTGGAAGGCGGTGGCCTGCTGCCGCCCGAGACGGTGGCGCTGGAGGCCGAGACCGCACCGCGTGGCGCCGTCGCACACGACCGCTTCGACAGCCTGCCGCCCGAATTCCAGTGGCTGCGCACGCCGCAGCCGGAGCGGCTGTTCCGGATCGACGATGGTGCGCTGGTCCTGACGGGGCGAGAGAGCATCGGCAGCTGGTTCGAACAATCGCTGGTCGCCCGCAGGCAGGAAGATGCGGCCTATGATGCCAGCACGATCCTTCATTTCGCGCCGCAGGTCTATCAGCAGGCCGCGGGTCTGGTGACCTATTACAACCGTCACAAGTTCCACGGGGCCTTCGTGACATCGGAAGGCGGGCAGCGGTGTCTGACGCTGATCTCTTGCAATGGCGACTGGCCTGCGGGGCGGCTGGACCATCCGATTGCGCCGGTGCCGATCCCGGACGGACCGATCACGCTGTCGGTTCAGGTGCGCGGTGCCGTGCAGCAGTTCTTTTGGGGCGCCGGTGACGGTGTGCAGCCGCTGGGGTCCGCTAGGGACGCCTTTCATGTCTCGGACGAGGGCGCGCAGGGTGAACATGCGTCGTTCACCGGCGCCTTTGTCGGCATGATGGCCTTTGATATCACCGGGCAAGGGGCAGAGGCGCGGTTTTCCGCCTTTGCCTACACCCCGCGTCGTCTGGATGCGGCAGAAAATGATTGACGTTCCTCATTCCTGATTGCTAGGTCTGCGGGCGGGAGGATGCCATGGACAGACCGACGATTCACGATGTCGCGCGCGAAGCGCAGGTCAGTCTGGCGACGGTCGACCGCGTGTTGAACAACCGCGGTGGCGTTGCGGCGAAATCCGTCGAAAAAGTCCATTTTGCAGTCGAAAAGACAGGATATGTGCGCGACCAGTTCGCGGCGAACTTGTCGCGTGGTCGTGGCTATCGGTTCACGTTCCTGCTGCCGGCCGGGCAGTCCTCTTTCGTGCGTCACCTGATCGCCGCCATCGACACCGAGTCGGCCCGATATCGCAAGGATCGCGTCTTGGTTGACGTGCGATCCTCAAAAACATTCGATCCGGCAGCACAGGTCGCGGCGCTGCGGCGGATCGACCCCGCGCAGACCGACTGCGCCGCCGTCATGGTGACCGATGTGCCCGCGGTCAGGGCAGAGCTGGCCCGCCTGCGCGCTGCGGGTGTCCGCATCCTTGCGCTGGTGTCGGACGTCGGCGGCGACAGTCGCGATATCTATGTCGGGCCGGACAACGAAACCGCCGGCCGGATGGCGGGCAGTTTCATGGGCCGTTTCATGCGCAAGCCCAGTGGGCCGGTGCTGGTGATCGCAGGTTCGCTGGCCGCGCGCGACCACGCGCAGCGGTTGCTGGGATTCCGGCAGGTTCTGCAGGCCGAGTTTCCGGCGCTGACCGTGCTGCCCGTCGCCGAAGGTTTCGACGATGCGGGCCGTATTGCCGCCATCGCGGGGCAGGCCATGGCCGACGCGCCGCTGATGGGGATCTATGCCATCGGCGCCGGCAATGCGGGTCTTGTGACAGCGCTGTCGCAGGCCAATTCCGTGTTCCGCCCCGTGACGATCCTGCACGAACTGACCGAAACCACCCGGGCCGGACTGCGCGCGGACCTGTTCGATCTGGTGATCGATCAGGACCCCGCCCGCGCCATCACCCGCGCCATGTCCATCATGCGCGATCTGGCCGACGGGCAACCCGTCGGTCCCGATCGTGGCGATATCCCCCTTAACATCTTCATCAAAGAGAATGTCCAATGACCGAATTCTTCCAAGGCATCGCACCGGCCACCTACGAGGGGCCTGACAGCACCAACCCGCTGGCCTTCCGCCACTATAACCCGGACGAGGTCGTCATGGGCAAGCGGATGGAAGACCACCTGCGCTTTGCCGTGGCCTACTGGCACAGCTTCGTCTGGGAAGGCGGCGACCCCTTCGGTGGTCAGACCTTCCAGCGGCCTTGGTTCCCGGCCGACACGATGGACCTTGCCAAGCAGCGCGCCGATGCCGCGTTCGAGATGTTCCGCATCCTTGGCACGCCCTACTTCTGTTTCCACGACCACGACGTCCGCCCCGAAGGCGCGACCCTGACTGAGAGCCGCGACCGCCTGAACCAGATCGCCGATTATTTCGAGGCGAAGATGGCGGACGGGGGGCCGAAACTGCTGTGGGGCACGGCGAACATGTTCTCGAACCGCCGCTACATGTCCGGTGCGTCGACGAACCCCGATCCCGATGTCTTTGCCTATTGTGCCGCAACCGTGAAGGCCTGCATGGACGTCACCCACCGGCTGAACGGCGAGAACTATGTGTTGTGGGGCGGTCGCGAGGGTTACGAGACGCTGCTGAACACGGACCTTGACCGCGAATTGCAGCAGATGGGCCGCTTCCTGCAGATGGTCGTGGAATACAAGCACAAGATCGGCTTCAAGGGCGCGATCCTGATCGAGCCGAAGCCGCAGGAACCGACCAAGCACCAGTACGACTACGACGTCGCCACGGTTTACGGTTTCCTCAAACGGTTCGGGCTGGAGGATGAGGTGAAGGTCAACGTCGAGCAGGGCCACGCGATCCTCGCCGGGCATTCGTTCGAGCATGAGCTGGCGATGGCCCGCACGCTGGGCCTGTTCGGTAGCATCGACATGAACCGCAACGATTATCAGTCCGGCTGGGACACCGACCAGTTCCCCAACAACACGCCAGAGGCGGCACTTGCCTATTACGAGGTGCTGAAGGCGGGTGGTTTCACGACAGGCGGTACGAACTTCGACAGCAAGCTGCGTCGCCAGTCGCTGGATGCCGAGGATCTGATCGCGGCCCACATCGGCGGCATGGATATCTGCGCCCGCGGCCTGAAGGCGGCGGCGAAGATGCTGGAGGATGACGCACTGGAAGCCCCGCGCCGTGCCCGCTACGCTGGATGGGACAAGGTCGATTATCTGGACGACGGCCAGACGCTGGACGGCATCGCCGCCCGCGCCGAAGGTCTGGACCCGCAGCCCGTGTCCGGGCGGCAGGAAAAGCTGGAAAACATCGTCAACCGTTACGTCTGACGCGAACGTCTGGGAGGACACCCATGAAGACCATCAAGGGACCGGCGCTGTTTCTGGCGCAATTCGCGGGGGACAACGCCCCCTTTGATACATGGGACGGCATCACGAAATGGGCCAAATCCGCAGGCTATGACGGGGTGCAGGTGCCCAGTTGGGACGCGCGGCTGATCGACCTCGATAAGGCCGCGACGTCCCAGACCTATTGCGACGACTGGAGGGGGCAGGCGGCCGATAACGGGATCACCGTGACAGAGCTGTCGACACACCTGCAGGGGCAGCTTGTCGCGGTGCATCCGGCCTATGATCTTGCCTTCGACGGGTTCGCGGACCCGTCGGTGCACGGCGACCCTGCGGCACGGCAAGTCTGGGCGGTGGAACAGGTGAAGAAGGCGCTGGATGCCTCTGCGCGCCTTGGCCTGACCGCGCAGGCGACGTTTTCCGGCGCGCTGGCGTGGCCTTACGTCTATCCGTGGCCGCAGCGGCCCGCGGGGCTGGTCGAGGCGGCGTTCGATGAGTTGGCGAAACGCTGGCGGCCCATTCTGGACCACGCCGACAGCCGCGGCATCGACCTGTGCTATGAAATCCACCCCGGCGAGGATCTGCACGACGGCGTCACCTTCGAGATGTTTCTGGAACGGACGGGCAACCATGCCCGCGCCAAGATGCTGTACGATCCGTCGCACTACGTGCTTCAGTGTCTGGATTATCTCGACAACATCGACATCTACAAGGACGTGATCGGCATGTTCCACGTCAAGGACGCGGAGTTCAATCCGACCGGACGGCAGGGCGTCTATGGCGGCTATCAGTCATGGGTCGACCGCGCCGGGCGATTCCGCAGCTTGGGCGATGGTCAGGTCGATTTCGGCGCGGTGTTTTCCAAGATGGCGGCGAATGACTTCGACGGCTGGGCCGTAGTGGAATGGGAATGTGCGCTGAAGCATCCCGAGGACGGCGCCCGCGAAGGCGCGCAGTTCGTGCGCGACCACATCATCCGTGTCACGCCGCATGCCTTCGACGATTTCGCGGCGGGTGGGACGGACGACGCGATGAATCGCAGGATGCTGGGGTTGAGCTGACACGGACGGTCGGACCGGGGCCAGCCCCGGACCCCGAAGTATTTTTGACCAGAAGAAGACGGACAGGAGAGTGGCGCGATGGCTCGGATCAGATTGGGCATGGTGGGCGGCGGCAAGGGGGCCTTTATCGGCGCTGTGCATCGCTATGCGGCGCGGCTGGATGACCGCTATGAACTGGTCGCAGGGGCGCTGTCGTCGACACCGGAAAAGTCACGCGAGTCGGGGCTGGAGCTGGGACTGGCCGAGGACCGCATCTATGCAGACTTCGACGCGATGGCTGAGGCGGAGGCGGCGCGCGCCGATGGGATCGAGGCGGTCGCCATCGTGACGCCGAACCACATGCACGCGGGTCCCGCGAAGGCGTTCCTGTCGCGCGGCATCCACGTCATCTGCGACAAGCCGCTGACCGCGACGCTGGAAGAGGCGAAGGAACTTGTTGCGGTGGCAGAGGCGTCCGGTGCGCTCTTCGTGCTGACCCACAATTATACCGGCTATCCGTTGATGCGGCATGCGCGGCAGATGGTGGTGAACGGCGACCTTGGCGCGATCCGCGTCGTGCAGGTGGAATATGCGCAGGACTGGCTGACAGAGGCACCCGATGCCGACAACAAGCAGGCCGACTGGCGCACCGACCCCGCACGATCGGGTGCGGGTGGATCGACCGGCGACATCGGCACCCATGCCTATAACCTCGCCTGTTTCGTTACGGGCCTGAAATTGGACAGTCTGGCCGCCGATCTGCAGTCCTTTGTCCCCGGACGGCGGGTGGATGACAACGGTCATGTGCTGTTGCGTTTTAACGGCGGGGCGCGGGGCATGCTGTGGTGTTCGCAGGTCGCGCCGGGGAATGAAAACCGGCTGACGCTGCGGGTCTACGGCGACAAGGGCGGGCTGTCCTGGGGGCAGGAGAATCCGAACGTCATGGAATACACGCCCTTTGGTCAGCCGACGCAGATCCTGACCCGCAACGGTGCGTCCGGTGCCACCGATGGCGTGCGTATTCCGGGGGGGCACCCTGAGGGATATCTGGAAGGGTTTGCCAATATCTACAGCGCTGCCGCCGATGCGATCGAGGCCGCTGGCCGCGGAGAGTCGTCTGATGCCGTCTATCCAACGGTGCGGGACGGTCTGGCGGGTGTCGTGTTCGTCGATGCCTGTGTCCGGTCGTCGGCCGCCGATGCGGCCTGGATCAAGGTCTGACGCAGCCTAGCCGCACTTTGCACGCTCTGCCGCGAAAGCGGCCGAGATATCGGACAGAAGAAACGGCTTCTCGATCAGCTGGAAGGCCTCGATCTCTGCAATCTCGTTGCGATTGTAGCCGGAGGCGAAGACGACGTGCGTGCCTTTCCGCGCCAGTCGCAGACCCAGTGCCAGACTGTTTTCGCCGTTCCCCAGATTCATGTCGAGCAGCGCATAGTCGAACGACATGCTGTCGCATTTTTCCATTGCGGTGGTCAGATTGTGCGCCATCTCGACCTCGAACCCGAGCTCATGTTCGAGGCCGTCGGAAACATCCAGTGCCACGATCACCTCATCTTCAACGTAGAGCAGGCTAGATCTGGAGGGTACTGGAGTTGAAGAGTGATTCATTCGGGATCTCGATAAGCGCAGACACAGGTATCGTCAGAACGCACGACAATCCATCTGGTTCCCAGTCAAATGTCACCGCACCGTTCAGGCTGCCGGTGATCGTGGACCGGATCAGTTGGGTGCCGAAACCGTCGTCGCCGGCGGTCGTGGGTTCCGGTCCGCCCTGTTCCTTCCAGCGAAAGATGTACATGTCGGATTCGCCGTCATCCTGCCGGACCCAGGACAGGCGCACCGCACCGTCCGGCACCGAGAAGGCGCCGTATTTGGCCGCATTGGTGGCCAGTTCGTGGATCGCCATGCCCAGCGACAGCGCAGCGCGGGCGTTGACCACGATTTCCGGTCCCTTCATCTGGATCCGGTCGGCGCCGTAGATCGCGGTCAGCTCGGGTTCCAGCACCTGACGCAGGTTGGCAGAGGACCAGTTCGACTGGGTCAGCAGCTTGTGGGTCTGGGCCAGCGCCTGAATCCGTTTGGACAGGGCGGAAAAGACCTCTCGGTCGCTGGTCGCGTCACGGCGTGCGCGGGACACCAGCGCCAGCACGTTGGCCAGCATGTTCTTGACCCGGTGTTGCAGCTCTTGCATCACGCGGCGCAGTTCGTACTGCATCTGGATCTGGTCGGTGATGTCGCGGACGTTCACGCCGACACCGGCCACGACACCGTTGTGATAGACCGGATACCAGTCGGTTTCCCAGACCCTGTCCTTGTCCGGCATGCTGCGCATCTTGCCACGAAACTGCCTGTTCTCGATGCGCGTCTGGTTCTCCAGCACGTCCCGCGCCATCGGCTCGATCTCTTCGCGCAGGCCCATGGCGAGGGTGCCGAGGGGACGGCCGATCAGATCGGCGACGGAGGTGCCGCACAGATCGGCCAGCCGGGGGTTGGCGCGGACATAGCGCAGATTTTCGTCCAGCATGCCCATCGCCTGCGGACTGACGGCATACAGATCCTCGATCTCGGTCAGGCGCTGTTCGGACAGGTTGCGCTGCTCTTCGGCCTCGCGCGCGAAGCGGCGCAATTCCGTCACGTCAAAGATCGACAGGACCACGCCGCCGCCCACGGACGGGTCGCCGTCGAAGGGCACGATGCGGGCACGGTAGGTCAGGCCGTCGCGGCTTTCGTATTCCGCTTCCATCATCTTGTCGGTCTGCATGACCGCGCGGCAGTCATCGAGGATCTGTGCCACGTCCAGATCGGATCCGATATCGTCCAGCGGGCGACCGATGTCAGAGGTGACGAACCGGAACTGATTGCGCGCCTCCGGCGTGAACCGGCGCAGACGCAATTGTTCGTCAAGAAAGACCGTGCTGATCTTGTTGCTTTTGATGAAATTGCTCATGTCCGCGTTGGAATCGCGGATTTCGGTGATCTTGGAATTCAACTCGTCGTTGGTGGTCGTCAGCTCTTCGTTTGCGGACTGCAATTCCTCGTTCATCGACATCATTTCCTCGTTGGAGCTTTTCAGCTCTTCGTTGGATGTCTCGAGTTCTTCCATGGTAATCCGCAACCGGTCGCGCGTCGCGTCGAGTTCGGCTTCCAACTCGCGGGTATAGCGTCGTGTTTCGGCCCCTTCGGCGGCGGGGTCTGCGATCGTCGCATCGTTCGTCACGATCTGGTCCTCGAACACCACGAGGATGTTCTGGTCGGCGATCTGACGTCCGCTGATGCGCAACCGCCTGCGATCGCCGTCAAGATCGCCTTCGAACAGGATACTCTGGGTCTGGTCCGTCTTCTGGTCGAACCGCAGCAACCGTCCAAGGGCGGGTTCCAGTTCGGGCCTGACCATCTTGAGGACAGACGATTGTGGCCGCCCGCCCGTCACCTGCAGGAATGCGGTGGCGCTGGTGGACGCATAGACCAGATCGGACTGCGGCGTCAGCACCATGTAGGGCGGCGAGAAATGGGTCATTACGTCGGCGGCATAGGGCTGCGGCGGCAGGGCATGGTCATCCTGCGGCTGGGCGCTGGGCGGGCGGTAATAGGGGCGGTCCGCCGGGCGCAGGTCAAGGCGCGCCGCAGGCCCTGGCCTGCGTGTGAAGATCCGCAGATGCCGCGAGATTTCATCGAACAGCGCGTCACCCTTGTTGATGGCCTCGCTGTTGCCGAGAACCAGCGTGCCGCCTTCGCGCAGACCGTAATGAAACGAGTTGATGACCGATGTCTGAAGCGGCTTTTCGAAATAAATCAGGACGTTGCGGCAGCAGATCAGGTCAAGTTGCGAAAACGGCGGATCCTTGATCAGGCTCTGGTTGGAAAACCGGACCATGTTGCGGATGGCGTCGGTCACGACAAATCCGGTCGCGCGCGCCCTGAAATACCGCTGCAGCGTTGCGGACGGCATCCGGCCCGCGATCTCGTCACCGTATTCGCCACGCCGCGCGGTGCGCAGGGCGTCTTCGTCGATATCCGTGGCAAAGATCGAGACGCGCGGCCAGATGTTCTGCCGCTCCATCGCCTCGGACAGGATGATCGCGAGGCTGTAGGCCTCCTCTCCGGTCGAGCAGCCGGCGACCCAGACGCGCAGGTCGCCACCCGCACCGACACTGCTGACCAGATCGGGAATGATACTTTCGCGCAGCGCATCAAACACGTCATCGTCGCGGAAAAAGCTGGTGACGTTGATCAGGATGCTGCTGAACAGCTTTTCGGCTTCCTGCGGATCGTTGATCAGGTGATGCAGATAATCCGCGGACTTGGCCAACCCGAGGATCGACATGCGCACTGCGATGCGGCGCAGCAGGGTGCCGGGTTTGTATTCGGAAAAATCGTGCCCTGTCCGGTTGCGCAGGTGGCGGGCCACGCGGGAAATCAACTCTCCATCCGTGATGTTGCTGGATGTCAGATCGCCGACGCGATGAAAGAAATCCTCGAGCGCGGGGACGATTTCGGCGACGGGGACGATCAGGTCGCAGGCGCCGCTGGCGATCGCGGCGCGGGGCATGCCGTTATATTTCGCCTCTTCCGGGCGCTGCACCAGCACGAGGCCGCCGTTGTTCTTGATATCGCGCACACCGTGGCTGCCGTCGCTGCCGGTGCCGGACAGGATGACGCCGACGGCGTTCAGGCCGGAATGGTTGGCCAGCGAGGTCAGAAAGACGTCGATGGGGCGCCGGATGCCGCGGGGCTGGGCGAATTTTTCCGTCCGCAGCGTGTTGTCTTCGATGGTCAGCAGTTCGCCCGGTGCGATCAGATAGATGTGGCCGGGTTCGACCTTGCACCCGTCATAGGCGGTCACGACCGGCGATTTCGTGCGCCGGTTCAGCAACTCTTCCATCAGGCTGTCGTGGTCGGGGTCCAGATGCTGCACGATGACGAACACCAGATCGTGCTGATCGGGCAGCCGGTCCAGAAAGCTCTGTATCGCCTCCAGCCCTCCGGCAGACGCACCGATACCGACAATGATCTGTTCATCGCTGGCAGTGGCGTTGGTCTCGGTCGTCGTCATCGGTGGCTCCGCAAATAGTCTTACGTTGGCGAAATAATCCGCGTAGGCAGTTGGTCGAGTGCTACCAGAGGATGTCATGCCGAAACTGAACATGAAAGAAGTCGCGCAGCGGCTGGATCAGTCGAATATCTCTTTGTCGATTGCCGACGGGACGCAGGACGACTTTCCGCTGGTGTATGTCAATCCGGCGTTCTGCACGGTGACGGGCTACGATACCGATCAGATGATCGGACGGAATTGCCGGTTCCTGCAGTCCGACCTTGAAAACGACGCGCCGCGGGCCGTGATCCGCGATGCGCTGAAAAACGGGACTGCAGCGCAGGCGGTGTTCCAGAACCGGCGTCTGGACGGCACGACCTTCAACAACCTGCTGATCATCGAACCGCTGCAGGACCGCGAGGGCAATCTGGCCTACGTCGTGGGCGCGCAGTTTCTGGTCAATGCCGAGACGCGCGCGGCCGCAGCCGAAGCGCATGGCAATCAGATCGTGCGGGAAATCGACAAGCTGCTGGACCTGAACGAACGCCTGCGTGCGACGTCGCGTCAGGCGCTGGCCCGGTCCATGGCCGCCGCCGTCCGCCTGTGGATGGAAACCTAAAGCTTGTAGGTCGGCAGCGACACGAAGGCTTCGCGCAGCGCGTTGCCCCACCCGCTGGAAATCTGGTGATAGACCGGATCGTCCGCCTCGACCCGCGCCCGCTTGTGGATCTCGAAGGTATCCTTTTCATAGCAGACGATGTCGAAGGGCAGGCCGACCGACAGGTTCGATTTCACGGTCGAATCGAAGGACACCAGCAGCAGCTTGACCGTATCTTCGAAGGTCATCTCGGCGTCGTAGGCGCGCACGAGGATGGGCTTGCCGTATTTCGTCTCGCCGATCTGGAAGAACGGGGTTTCCTCGGTCACCTCGACAAAGTTGCCTTCGGGATAGACCATGAACACGGTCGGCACGCCGCCCGCAATCTGGCCACCGACGATGACCGTCGCGCGGAAATGCTGGCCGGACGTGTCGCCCAAGGGCGAGGAATAGGCGATGACCTCTTGCAGGGTCGCGCCGACAAGGCGCGCGACCTGGAACATCGTGGGTTCGCGCATGATGCTGGGGTCGCGGTCGGCGGCAGATTTGCTCCGCTCTTCCAGCAGGGAAATCAGCGATTGCGTGGTGGCAAGGTTGCCTGCGGTCATGATCGTGATCATGCGGTCGCCGGGGGCCTGCCAAGTGAACATCTTGCGCGTCATCGAAAAGTTGTCGACGCCTGCGTTGGTGCGGGTGTCGGACATGAAGACAAGGCCGCGGTTCAGACGCAGGCCGACGCAATAGGTCATGGGGTATTCTCTGATTTAGGTCAGGTCGCTTCTACTGCTGGACCTGCAGCGTGACAATCAGCGATTCGTCCCCCGGTCCCATGCGCACCCCCTGAATCGGGGCCGCATCGCGCGCATCGCGCCCGATGGCGATGCGGACATAGCGCATGTCGGGGCTGATCCCGTTGCTGACGTCAAACCCGACCCAGCCCAGCGTGGGCAGATGCACCTCGGCCCAGGCGTGGCTGGCGTCCTGATCGATCCGGTCGTCCAGCAGCAAGTAGCCCGAGACATAGCGCGCCGGCATCCCCGCCACCCGCGCGGCCGAGATCATGATATGCGCGTGGTCCTGACAGACACCGGCCCCACCGGCGAGCGCCTCTTCCGCCGTTGTTTCGGTATAGGTCTGGCCGGTGGCATAGGGCACCGCGTTCAGAATGGCGGCAGAGACGGCGTGCAGGTCGCGCAGCGGGTTGTCCGTCGTCTTCAGCGGCTTGGCGAGCGCGCGGATCGCCTTGCTGGGTTCGGTCAGGTGGGTCTGCTGGGTGAAATGCCACAAGGGCGCCGCGCCATAGACCTTGCCCATGACGCCCGCCTTGTCCTGCGTGCGCACGGTGCCGCTGGCCGTCACCTTCAGTTCCGTGGCGCCGCGGGTGGTGTTCACCAGATCCATGATGTTGCCGTGATGATCGTCGCAGGTCAGCTCGACCACGCCGCCCTCGACCTCCAGCGACCAGTCCAGCACGGTCTGCATCACGTTCGACTGGGGCCGCAGATGCAGCCGCTGCAACGCATAGCTGACCGGCTGATCATAGGAATAGGTCGTGGTATGGGTGATGCGCAGATCCAAGGCTCTATCCTAATTGTAAAACTTGTAATCGCGCTCGATCAGCATACCCAGCGCGTTGTTGTCGTGGATGAACCCGGTGATGAACTCGTGCAGGCCCTCGTCAAAGATCGACTTGATGTCGCGTTCCCGCAGGCCTTTCAGCATCTGGTCCGCATGATCGTGGCAGGCGTGCCGCTCGCCGTAATCCTCGGCCAGATAATTCAGGTTTTCCACCGTCGTCTTCATCGAAAAGACCAGCGACCGGGGCAGGCGGGGATCAAGGATCAGGAACCGTGCGACGCTGGACGCGGTCATGTCCTCCTCGTCCAGCCAGCGGAATGCCCGGTGTGCGGACACCGACCGCAGGATCGTTTCCCACTGCACGTTGTCCAGCGAAGACCCGACAAAGCTGGTCGAGGGCAGCAGCGTATAATACTTCACGTCGATGATGCGCGCGACGTTGTCGGCGCGTTCGATGAAGGTGCCGATGCGGGCAAAGTCATAGATGTCGTTGCGCAGCATCGTGCCATGCAGCGCGCCGCGCACGAGGGCCGATTGCGACCGGATTACGTCCAGCACGCGGGGCAGGTCGGTTTCCTTGATCGGACGCTTCAGCAGTTCCTGCATCGTCATCCAGTTGTCGTTCACGGCCGTCCAGACCTCGACCGTCAGCGCGGTGCGGACCAGACGGGCGTTGTCGCGCGCCGACTTGATGACCGAATATACCGACGACGCGTTGTCCTTGTCGCGCAACAGAAAGTCGATCGCGCTGGCTGCGGTGAAGTCGCTGTGCTTTTTCAGATAATCGTCACAGACCCCGGCGGTCGTGACCACGGATTCCCATTCTCTGGACGAATCCTGACTACGGGTCAGGGCGATACGGAATCCGGCCTCGACCAGACGCGCGGTGTTTTCGGCGCGTTCCAGAAATCGAAACATCCAGAACAGGCCGCCAGCGGTTTTTCCCAGCATAGTCTCAGTCCTCCAGCACCCAGGTATCCTTGGTGCCGCCTCCTTGGCTGGAATTCACGACAAGCGACCCTTCGGTCAGCGCCACGCGGGTCAGGCCGCCCGGCGTGATGTTGATCCCCTCGGGGCTGACCAGCACATAGGGGCGCAGGTCGACGTGGCGCGGGGCAAGCCCCTTTTTCACGAAGATCGGCACGGTCGACAGCGACAGCGTCGGCTGGGCGATATAATTGCCGGGCCGCGCGCGCAGCTTGTCGGCGAAATCGGCCAGTTCCTTCTTGCTGGCGGCGGGGCCGACCAGCATGCCGTAGCCGCCAGAGCCATGCACCTCTTTCACGACAAGGTCGGCGAGGTTGTCGAGGACGTATTTCAGGCTCTCGGGCTCGCCGCAGCGGAAAGTTTCGACGTTCTTCAGGATCGCCTTCTCACCGGTGTAGAATTCAACGATATCGGGCATGTAGCTGTAGATCGCCTTGTCGTCGGCGACGCCGGTGCCCGGCGCGTTGGCGATGGTGATATTGCCCGCACGGTAGACGTCCATGATGCCGGGCACACCCAGCATGGATTTCGGATTGAACGTCAGCGGATCAAGGTATTCGTCGTCGATCCGGCGGTAGATCACGTCGATCTGCTTGTAGCCCCGGGTCGTGCGCATCGCGATATGGCCATCCACCACGCGCAGATCGTGCCCTTCGACCAGTTCTGCGCCCATCTGGTCGGCAAGGAACGAATGTTCGTAATAGGCAGAGTTGTAGATGCCCGGCGTCAGCACCGCGATCACCGGCTTGCCGCCGCAGGATTTCGGCGCAGAGGCCGCCAGCGACCGGCGCAGGTTCTTGGGATAGTCGCTGACCGGCTGCACCTTGATGCGGCTGAACAGCTCGGGGAACATCTGCAGCATCGTCTCGCGGTTTTCCAGCATGTAGCTGACACCAGACGGCGTGCGCGCGTTGTCTTCGAGGACGAAGAAATCGTCCTCTCCGGTCCTGACGATATCGGTGCCGACAATATGGGTATAGACATTGCCCGGCGGCGAAAAGCCCATCATCTGCGGCAGGAACGCCTCGTTCCGGGCGATCAGGTCGATGGGAATTCGACCGGCGCGCAGGATTTCTTGACGGTTATAGATGTCGTGCAGGAACGCATTGATCGCGCGCACCCGCTGTTCGATCCCGCGCGACAGCTTGGTCCATTCGCGGCTGGAGATGATGCGCGGCACCAGATCGAAGGGGATCAGGCGTTCCTGTGCGGCCACCTGCCCATACACGTTGAACGTGATACCCGTCCGCCGAAAGAAGGCCTCTGCCTCTTTCGATTTGCGCGAGAACCGGCCCGGCGGCTGTTCGTCAAACCAGCTTTTGTAGCCTTCGTATGGGTTGCGCACCGAGTCGTCGCCGACCCGCATCTCGTCAAAGTGTTCTGGTTTTGTATTCATAAAGTGGAGGTTAATGCTTTCTGGCTGATCTGCAAATAATTCAGGCAAGAATCTGCGACATGTTAGCGCGCCGTGACAGAAACCGACTGTTCGTTCAGCGTTGCCGTCCCGAAAGCGGTTAAAAAAGCGACGTCAGCCGCATCGCGTCCCACGCCGACCACGATCATGCGGTCCGGCGTCGTCATGCCGGTCGGGTCGATCAGGTGCCAGCCGCCGTTCAGGTAAACCTCGGCCACGGCATGGAAATCCGGCGGTGTCACGTCGGGGCTGTAGACGCTGGCGATACGGGCCGGAATGGCGCTGGACCGGCAGAAGGCGATCAGCAGATGCGCATAGTCGCGACAGACGCCGCGTTTCGCGGCAAAGGTGTCTTCGGCGGTGGTGTCGCCGTCGCTGCTGTCGTTGTCATAGGTCAGGTTGTCCGTGATCCACTGGGACATCGCCAGCACCTTGGCCCCGCCCGTCAGGTGGCCAAAGGTGTCGGCCAGAAAATCCGCAAAGGCGTCGGCGGTGCAATAGCGCGAGGCCATCAGATATTTGATCGTCGGCGCGTTCAACTGATACAGCGGCGTTTCCCGCAGCGTATCCAGGCGCGCCACGAAGCGGTTGACGCTGATCTGCGCCGAATAGGTCAGGATCAGGTCGCCGTTGGTTTCCAGCCAGATGCGGTTGCCGATGCCTTCTTCGGCGGGCATGTCGCGGAACGATTTATATGCCGCGATTTCCGTGTTTTCCCACGTCACGGTCTGGCTGGCGTCGGTCATGGCGCGGATCTGCAGCAGCAGGGCGCAGGGCTGCGGTACGCCATAGTTCAAACGCACAGTGATCTGGCTGTCCAAGTCATTCTTCCTGTCTGGAGGTGTCGCTGACGACCCCGGCAAGGGGCGCTGTCCTGCGTCCTATGTCATACCAGTTCCAACCCGCCAAGACCCGCGATGCGCGCAACGATGGGGTCCAGCCCCTGATCGTGACGTAAGGCCGTGAAACACACGGTCCCGTCGCCGCGCATCCGCGCCGCATCGCGCGCCATGACCTCCAGCGACGCGCCGACATGCGGTGCAAGGTCTGTCTTGTTGATGACCAGAATGTCCGACCGGGTGATCGCCGGGCCGCCCTTGCGGGGAATTTCCTCTCCTGCCGCAACGTCGATGACGTAGATCGTCAGGTCGGCCAATTCGGGGCTGAAGGTGGCGGACAGGTTGTCGCCGCCGCTTTCGATCAGGATCAGGTCAAGGTCCGGGTGGCGCCGGCGCATTTCGGCCACGGCGGCGAGGTTGATGCTCGCATCCTCGCGAATCGCCGTGTGCGGGCAGCCGCCGGTTTCGACCCCGATGATGCGGTCCTGCGGCAGGATCTGCATCCGCATCAGCGCCTCGGCATCTTCCTGCGTGTAGATGTCATTGGTGATGACGCCCAGCGACACCTGATCGCGCAGCCGCTGCGCCAGCTTGGCGGTCAGTGTCGTCTTGCCTGCGCCGACGGGTCCGCCGATGCCGATGCGCAGGGGGCCGTGGGGGGATGTCATGACCGGAATATCCTTGGTTGCAGGGTTTCGTGCCGCATCGCCGCGATCTCTGCCATGAAGGCGCTGCTGCCGAGGTCATCCAGAGTTTGCGTCAGCGCGGTCGCCGCCATCGACTGGCACAGCGGCGTGATCTCGGCCAGCACCCGCTGGGCCTGCGTCTGGCCCAGCGGCATGGCCCGCTGCGCGGCAGAGACCAGTCCGGCAGCGAAAGCATGCAGATAGGCTTGCAGCGCAGGCTCCAGCGGGATGTCCTGCCCGCGCGCCGCAGCCCCGACCGCGACGGGCAATGACAGTGGCGGCAGGTCGGTGCCCCAGACGGCGTTGACCGTGCTGCAAAAGGACTCGCCCTGCGCCGTGGTTTCCAGCAGCCGCTCGCGCGACGGCGCCAGCGCGCGGGCCAGCGTATCGATCTGGGTGGGGTCGTCACTGCGATAGCCTTCGGCCAGCAGAATCGCGTCGTTGCGACCGGTGCCGTCGGTCAGAACCGCCCGCAGCCAGTCGCGCAGATCGTCCGCCGAGGTGATGCCCCCGTCCGCCACCGCCTGTTCCAGCCCGTGGGAATAGCCGAAGGTGCCCAGCGGAAAGCCGGGCGAGAGCCATTGCATCAGGGTCAGCAGCCCGTCAGTGCGCATGGGGCAGCGTGCGGCCGTGACCGTAAGCCCCGCCTTCGGGCACGAAGGGGGCGTCAACCTCGGTCACCTCGGCCCCCAAGTGATCCTTCAGCATGTGGCCGATCACCGGATCGCGCAGGATCAGCAGATGATCGCCCGCGAACTGGCAGGGCATGTGGCGGTTGCCGATATGCCAGGCAAGCCGGGCCATGTCGCCGCTGACGCGAAAGAGTGGCTCCTTCGCCGCCGTCACGCGCACAAAACGCCCGTCGTCCAGCACCAGCAGGTCGCCATCGTTCAGCGAGGTCGTATGTTCCAGATCGACAAGAAAAGAGGTGCCGCCATCGCTGGTCAGCACCTTGCGCCGCATCAGCCGCGCGTCATAAGTCAGCGCGCAAGTGTCGGACACCTGCGCGCTGTGGTCGTGGGTGACGTGATGTGCGACGGGCTGCGTCATGCGCAGACCCCGTCACTTACACGTAGAACAGGTCGCGAAAGACGTGGTGCACGATCCGGTCGCGCCGGATGCCCATCTTGGCCAGTTCCGCGTCGGTCTTTGCTTCGAGGGCCTGAATCTGCCCCATCCGCGACCGACGTTCCATGTAGGCATTCATGCCCTGACCGATGGATGCGAAGAAGGCATCGACCTTTTCGCGGATTGCGGCGTTGCGCGGTGCGCTGAGTGTTTGCGTAGCCATTGGAAACCTTATCTGCGGCCAGTGCCGCTGTGGTGAAAATCAGGTCTCCTCCCTTGCCATCCAATATAAGGTCAGCACTGCTGACTACAAATGCGTATCGTGCAACCCTGCTACCCATCGTCAGAACAGGAAATAGCGCTGGGCCATCGGCAGAACCTCTGCCGGTTGGCAGGTCAGCAACTCGCCGTCGGCACGGACTTCGTATGTTTCCGGGTCCACGTCGATCTGCGGCAGGGCGTCGTTCAGGATCAGGTCGCGCTTGCCGATGTTGCGCGTGTTCTTCACCGCGACCGTCTGCTTGGACAGGCCAAGGCTGTCGCGGATGCCCGCATCCTGCGCCGCCGCACTGACGAAACTGACGCTGCCGTGCCGCAACGACCCGCCATAGGCGCCGAACATCGGCCGAGAGTAGACCGGCTGCGGCGTGGGAATACTGGCATTCGGATCGCCCATCTGCGCCACGACGATGGTGCCGCCCAACAGCACCATTTCCGGCTTCACGCCAAAGAACGCCGGATTCCACAACACCAGATCGGCGCGCTTTCCCTCGGCCACGGACCCCAGCTCGTGGCTGATGCCATGGGCGATCGCCGGGTTGATCGTGTATTTCGCGATATAGCGGCGGACGCGAAAGTTGTCGTTGTCGCCCGTCTCTTCGGCCAGACGCCCGCGCTGCTTCTTCATCTTGTCGGCGGTCTGCCAAGTGCGGATCAGCACCTCGCCTACGCGCCCCATCGCCTGAGAGTCGCTGGCGATGATCGAAAACGCGCCCATGTCGTGCAGGATATCCTCTGCCGCGATGGTCTCGCGCCGGATACGGGATTCGGCAAAGGCCACGTCCTCGGGGATCGACTTGTCGAGGTGGTGACAGACCATCAGCATGTCGAGGTGTTCCTCGATCGTGTTGACGGTAAAGGGCCGCGTCGGGTTGGTCGATGACGGCAGGACGAATTCCTCGCCGCAGATCTTGATGATGTCGGGGGCATGACCGCCACCCGCGCCCTCGGTGTGAAAGGCGTGGATCGTGCGGCCCTTCATGGCCTTCACAGTATGTTCGACAAAGCCGGATTCGTTCAGCGTGTCCGTGTGGATCATCACCTGCACGTCCATGTCGTCGGCCACCGACAGGCAGCAGTCGATGGCCGCAGGCGTCGTGCCCCAATCCTCGTGCAGCTTCAGCGAACAGGCCCCGGCCTTCACCATCTCGACCAGCGCATCGGGCTGGCTGGCATTGCCCTTGCCCGCAAGGCCGATGTTCATCGGAATCCCGTCGAAGGCCTGCAGCATCCGTCCAATATGCCAGGCCCCCGGCGTGCAGGTGGTGGCCAAGGTCCCATGCGCAGGCCCGGTGCCGCCGCCAAAGCAGGTGGTGACGCCGGAATGCAGCGAATCCTCCATCTGCTGCGGCGCGATGAAGTGGATGTGGCTATCGAATCCGCCGGCGGTCAGGATGCGCCCTTCGCCCGCGATAATCTCGGTCCCGGGCCCGATGATGATGTCCACGCCGGACTGCGTGTCCGGATTGCCCGCCTTGCCGATCTTGTGGATGCGCCCGTCCTTCAGCGCCACGTCCGCCTTCCAGATGCCCGCATGATCCACGATCAGCGCATTGGTGATGACCGTGTCCACCGCCCCGCCCGCCCGCGTGACCTGAGACTGCCCCATCCCGTCGCGGATCACCTTGCCGCCGCCGAACTTCACCTCTTCGCCATAGGTGGTCAGGTCGCGTTCGACCTCGATGATCAGGTCGGTGTCGGCCAGACGCACCCGGTCGCCGGTCGTCGGGCCAAAGGTGGCGGCATAGTTCGCGCGGGATATCAGGGCTGGCATGGGCTCACTTCATCTTTGTGGGGCCGCGCTTGCCCAGTCGTTTGACATTGGCGCGGGTTTTCTGGCGCAGCGGCTTTACGGCAGCGTTGACGATCTCGTCGGCACGCTTGCCCGTCATCGCCGCCAGCGTGGCATTCTGCATGGACTTGGTGATCGCTTCGGTCTTTTCGGACATCATGCGGTCGTTTTCGGTGTTGGTGACGGACCACAGCCCACCCCACCCCATCACGCGCATGGCGATGACGCTTTGCGCCTCGGCCAGCATCATGCCCAGTTCCATATTGGTCTTGAAAAGTTCGAGCGGGGTCGCATTCCGGGCCATGTCACAATTCTCCCATGACGGCTGCATTGAACCCATAGATATGCCGCCGCCCGCCGATTGCGATCAGGTTGACCTCGCGCCGCTGCCCGGGTTCGAACCGCACAGCAGAGCCGGGGGCCACGTCCAGCCGCATGCCCCGTGCCGCATCGCGGTCGAAATCCAGCGCGGGGTTCGTCTCGGCAAAGTGATAATGGCTGCCCACCTGCACAGGCCTGTCGCCGGTATTGGCGACCATCAAAGTCACGACCGCAGACCCTGCGTTCAGTTCGATTTCGCCGTCTGCCGTGAACACTTCGCCGGGGATCATTGCACGACATCCTTCATTCATCTGACCAAATAAACTCAAAACTCAACGGATCGGCTGGTGGACCGTCACCAGCTTGGTGCCATCCGGAAAGGTCGCCTCCACCTGCACATCCGGCAGCATTTCGGCGATGCCTTCCATGCATTGATCGCGCGTGATGACGTGCGCGCCCGCCTCCATCATGTCGGCCACGCTGCGGCCATCGCGCGCGCCTTCGACGACAAAATCGGTGATCAAGGCGATCGCCTCGGGATAGTTCAGTTTCACGCCGCGCGACAGGCGCTTGCGGGCGACTTCTGCGGCCATGGCGATCAGCAGCTTGTCTTTTTCACGGGGGGTCAATTGCATCTTACAGGGTCCAGGTCGGGGGCAGGGGGCCGCGCAGGGTGGTCAGGATCGGGATCAGCACCCGGCGCATGTCGAAACTGTCGGGCATCGCGAGGCGCGCAAACAGCACGCCGTCGCGGATCAGGCTGACGCCGCCAGTCGCGGGCATCAGGGCGCGCAGCGCGGCAAGGTGGCTTTCGGCCTCCGGCGCCACACAGGTCACGCTGGCGATGCACCCGGCGTCGCCGCCGCACCACGCCGCGGCCATCCGGTCCGACACGGCGCCGTCCAGCGCCACCGCGTCGGCAAAGACCAGATCGCCACCGCGCGTGATGCGCACATCGTCCTTCAGATGCCCCGCGGCGATCCGCTCACCCATCAGCGCGCGGCCCAGCACGAGCGTCTCGACCCCCAGGAACCGGGCCTCTGCCGCCATGTCGACATGCAGCCTGCGGTGCAGGCGGCAGCGGTCGAAAAGGATCGTTTCCTGCGGCAACCAGTCTAGGCGCCCGCCCGGCGCAATCGTCACATCCGTCGTCATGCGGGCGGTCTGGCCCGGCTGCGCCTTGTAGATCCGCTCTGCCGTCTGGGTCGTCAGGGTCAGGTGACTGTCCGCCGCGACCTCTGCCGTCAGGGTGAAGCGGTCGCCGCCGGTGACGCCGCCGGCGGTGTTCAGGGTCACCGCCAGCAGATCGCGTCCGGCGTGGCGCGGGAACAACGCCTTTGATGCCCCCGACTGCCGCAGCGCATCCAGCCGGTTGCCGTCCCGCACACCGATCCGCAACCCGCCCTGCGCGCGCGGTGTCAGGCGGTGCGGATCGTCGACGGGATGGTGCAATGAGAGGTTCATCCCCGGACCTTGCACAAACTTGGCGGACCGAGGCAACAGCGTCCCGGCGCGTGGTCCCATATTCCCGCGATTCCGCCTAAAAAAAGGGCGTCTGTCGCGGCGCGCCCGCTACTGCGCGATCAGCGCGTCGGGGATCTCGATCCCGATTTCGCGATAGTAGCGCGCGGCGCCGGGGTGCAGCGGCAGCGGCAGTCCGGCCAGGGCCTTGTCCACCGCCAGCGCCTGCGTCGCGGGGTGGATCGCCTGCAGAAACGGCAGGTTTTCAAAGATCGCGCGGGTGATGCGATAGACGTTGTCCTCTGACACATCGGCATTCACCGCCAGAAAATTGGGCTGTGCGATGGTGCTCAGTTCCTTACCCTGACCGGCATAGGTGTCGGCGGGGATCGTATAGGCGGACCACAGCCCGCGCCCCGCGTCCGCAGTCTTCGCCTCGTCTGCGGTAAAGCTCAGCAGCCTATAGGCCTCGCGTTCCGAGGCGAAAAGTTCGGCCAGCGCGCCAACGGGGTCGCCGCCGGGCAGGCTGATCGCCTTCACCTCGCCCGCTTCCAATGCGGCAACGGCGGCGCCGTAGTCGGCGTCGCTCAGGCCGGCGTCAGTCTTCACCCCCAGCCCGTCCAGCAATGCCTGGGTCGACCCGCGTGTGCCGGACTCGGGTGCGCCAAGGGCCATCGGCTGACCGGCCAGCGCCAGCAGGTCGGCCATCGTGCCAGTCTTTGCATCCGCGGTCGCCACGACGAAATGTTCGACGTTGGGCCACAGGATCGCCACGGACCGCAACGCGGTTTGCGGACCCGCCTCTTGCATCGTGCCGCTCCCTGTCGCTGCATCCTGACCGTACAGCGCCTGCAGGATGGCGAACTGCGCCTGACCGTCGTGCAGCAGGCGGATATTCTCGCCTGACCCGGCGGTGGTCAGCGCCGACATGCCGATGCCGTCGTCGGGCTGCAGCTTGACCTTGATCAGCGTCGCAAGCGCCACGCCGACCGGATAATACGTGCCGCCCGTGGACCCGGTGGCCAGGACATACTCTGCCGGCTCTGCACTGACGGGGGTCAGGAGTCCCTGCGCCAGCCATAGGGCGGCGACCATCGTTGTCTTGAAAAACCTCATCCTGTCCTCTCGTCCGGCAACCTAAACCTGTGTATCGCCGCAAACTATGGCAGAGGCCTTTCGCCCCGCCTATGGCAAATTTCCGCGACCCCGGGCGCCGTGCGGCCTTTTGCCCCTTTCGCTGCGGCCCGTGTATCCATAGGTCGGCCCGACTGATTGCATTGCTTACCGGAGAACCCCATGTCGTCCCTGACCCGCCTGATGATCGCCCTGTCCGTCGGCCTGCTGCCCGGCTTTGCCATGGGCCACGACTACAAGGTGGGCGACCTGCATATCGAACATCCCTTTGCCCGTGCGACGGCGGCGTCGGCCATGGCCGGGGCCGGCTATGTCTCGATCATGAACTCTGGCACCGAAGACGATGCCCTGATCGGGATCGAGGCCGATTATCCCCGCGTGATGATGCATGACAGCGTGATGACCGACGGCGTCGCCAGCATGACGGCGATGGACCGCGTGGTCGTGCCCGCCGGGGGGACCGCCACGTTTGCGCCCGGTGGTCTGCACATCATGTTCATGGGTCTGAACGGCGATCCGCTGGAGGCCGGTGAAAAAGTGCCCGCCACCCTGATCTTCGAGCGGGCGGGACGCGTCGACGTGGTCTTCGACGTCGAGGCCGCCGATGACGCGATGGATCACGGCACCATGACCCACACGATGCCCGCCACCAACTGACCCGTCAGTCGTTGGTGTCGCGGTCGATCAGTCCGAACTTGCGCAGCTTGACGTAAAGCGACTGGCGCGACAGGCCCAGCATCTCGGCGGCGGCAACGCGGTTGTTCATCGTCAGCGCGATCGCCGTCTCGATGCACATCTTCTCGACGACGTTCGTCGTCTCGGACACGATGTCCTTCAGCGTCGAGCTGCCGACCAGTTCCTTGACCGATCCCAGACCATCGTCGCGCGGCTCGCCGCGCGGGCCATCGACGGCCCCGACTTCGCGGATGACGAAGGCAAAGACCGGCGCCTGACCGGCCTGAAACCGTGTCACCGCGATTTCGATGTCGCGGGGGCTACCGTAATCGCCGGCAATCTTGGTGGCGTAAGCCCGCAGGCGTCCGGTCTGGGATGCGTTCTCTGTCATCACCTTGAAATCGACGGACCCACGCTGCAGCATGTCCGGCAGCGGCTGCCCCCGCACACTGACGTCATGGGCCGCACCGATCAGGTTCAGGAAGCTGTCGTTCGCCGACAGGATATCGCCGTCAGCGCCCGCAAAGACGATGCTGTCCGGCCCCTGACCGTACATGCCGCGCAGGTTCTGATCCAGACTGTCGCCCGACAGTTCCGCGGTTTCGCTGGTCTCGATATGGCACAGCATGATCCGCTCGCCAGCCGCGCGAAAGATCGTGGGGCGCAGCAGGATCGTCCGCTCTCGCCCCTTCAGGGCCACGGCAACCGGCGTCGGCGTGCCGGACAGGGCCTGCGTCGTCAGCCGGTCGATCAGGTTCGCCCCTTGGCGCGTGTCGAACAGGTTCAGCATCGGCTGGCCCAGAATCGTGTCGCGTGGCCGGGCAAACAGATCGGCCGCGGCGGGGTTCGCCTCGGTGATCAGGCCGGTCTGCATGGTCATCATCAGGACGCCGCCGGGCGCATTGTCCAGCAAGACCCGGAACCGCATTTCGTAATCGCGATGGGCCTCGTAGTCGCGTTCCAGCGCCATCTGCGCCGAAACCAGCTGCTGCTGCATCTCGGCGACGGGCCGCAGGTCGCGGCCCAGCAGCAGGATTGCGCCCGCCGTTCCGATCCGGTGAAAGCTGTAGCGAACCGGCAGCTCTTGTCGCCCGGCGGTGCCCGTATGGTTCACCTCGACCGGCCTGACGTCACCTTCACCGGTGACAAAGGCCGCAAGGCGTTTCTTGAACTTGCCGCGACTTTCAGAGTTGAGGGAATCAGCGATATCCGTGTCATCCAGCGCCTCGAACCGGCCACGGTCGCTGAAGGCGGGATTGACAAGCACCGACAGGATCTGACCCTCTTCCGAGATGACAAGGCCCACGTCGGCCACGGCGGTCAGGATATGCCCCAGAATATCGGGGCCGATCAGCGGGATATCGCCGCTTTTCCAGTATTTCGTACCGCGCGGCGTCATCGCGGATCGTCCCGAAGACGCATGGCGGGTAACATTCACATCATCATTTCTGCGGTCGTCGCCTGTGACGCCGTTTTGGTCAGTCCGCATAGGATTAGCGCCTCTTCGAGATCCGATGTCGCGTGATCGGCGCCGGTTATCCTGCATACTGCGGAACACTCGGAAATACCTGGTCCGCCGACAACAATGCGGACACCGGGTTGCGTCTTGCGTGCTTCTGTCACGATCGGACGCAGATTGACAAGCTTTTCGGTATGGTCGCAGGACACGAAGACCGCATCCGCCGGCGCACGCCGCAAATATGTGCGCACCGCGCCGGGTCCTGCATCCAGCAGCAGCCCGACGGAATAGCCGCGCCGGCGCAACTGCGCCACGACAAGGCTGGGACCAAGGGTGTGCTGTGCCTGCGCCGCCGACACGACCAGAAGGGTGGCGGCATTGCCATGACCTGCGGCATCGGCCCGCAAGCTGCGCCCCAGGGTGCGCAACAGACCCTGCAGACGTGCCGTGGCGATCGAGACATCGACAAACCCAAGGACGTCGTCGCACCAGTTCTCTCCAAGGCGGCGCGCCGCCTGCACGATGCAGATGTCCGTCAGATCGGCATCGGCGAACCCGGCTGCCTGGGCCCGTGCGATGACGGCGGTGCATGCGGTGGAATCAGGCGACAGCGCAGCGGATCGCAGCGCAATGGCGACGTCATCGCAGGTGCGCAGCGTCGGGATTGCATCCTCCGGCACGTAATAGGTCAGGTCGTGCGCCATCAACTGACTCATGTGCCGATGTCCTTCTTCCGAAAAAAGACGCTGCGTGGAAATTTGGCCTTACACACATAGTCGAAAATGGCGCCGTAAATGTCAAAGAAAATTGACACTTGATGTGGGGTCTCGGCGGATATTTCATTCAACCCCCTGAATTTGATCGTATTATCTTAATTTTAGATACGGCCATGTCTGTGCGCTTCTCTGGCTAAATGTGTAACGTCTAGTTGACACATGGGCAGAATCGCTTCTAATCTGACGTTACGAAGTGTCAGGGGGCGAACCATGTCAGCAACGATGCAGCAGACCGCAGGGGCCCCGCAGGCCGTGCGTCCGCTCTATACGCCGCAGGAACGCGCCCGCCGCGACGCCACCCGCTGGACGCTGGTGCAAGGGATCCTCGCACCCGTCCAGTTCCTGGTGTTCCTCGTGTCTCTGGCCCTCGTGCTGCGCTACCTCGCCACCGGCGACGGCTACGCGGCGGCGAACGCCTCGGTCATCGTCAAGACGGTCTGCCTCGCCCTGATCATGGTCACCGGCGCCATCTGGGAAAAGGTGGTCTTCGGCCAATATCTCTTTGCGCCCTCCTTCTTCTGGGAGGATGTGTTCAGCTTTGCGGTCATCGCCCTGCACACCGCCTATGTCTGGGGCCTTGTCACCGGATCCATGGGACCCGAAACACTGATGCTGACGGCGCTCGCCGCCTACGTCACCTACGTCATCAACGCGGGCCAGTTCGTGCTGAAGCTGCGCCGCGCCCGTCTGGATGCAGGGGTGACGGCATGAACGATCTCGCCCCGATCAATGGCGGCTGCCGTACCGCACCGGTCCTCAAGCAGCGCGGCCAGCGCGAAGTCTTCTGCGGCCTCACCGGCATCATCTGGCTGCACCGCAAGATGCAGGACGCCTTCTTCCTCGTCGTGGGTAGCCGCACCTGCGCCCACCTGCTGCAATCCGCCGCCGGCGTGATGATCTTCGCCGAACCCCGCTTCGGCACCGCGATCCTGGAAGAGCAGGATCTGGCCGGCATGAAGGACGCGCACACCGAACTCGACCGCGAGGTCGCCCGCCTGCTGGCCCGCCGTCCGGATATCCGGCAATTGTTCCTCGTCGGGTCCTGCCCGTCAGAGGTCATCAAGATCGACCTCGCCCGCGCCGCCGAACGGCTCAGCCAGGTCCACGCGCCGCACGTCCGGGTGCTGAACTACTCCGGCTCGGGGATCGAGACGACATTCACCGAAGGCGAAGACGCCTGCCTCGCGTCCATGGTCCCGGTCCTGAAGGACACGACCGCCCGCGAGCTGCTGCTGGTCGGCGCACTGCCCGATGTGGTCGAGGATCAGATGCTGTCCCTGCTGGGCCAGATGGGGATCGACAACATCCGCCTGCTGCCCGCCCGCCGCATCGACGACACGACCGCCGTCGGCCCGAACACGGTGTTCGCCCTGACGCAGCCCTTCCTTGGCGAAACCCACGCCGCATTGGAACGCCGCGGCGCGCGCCACATCGCGGCCCCGTTCCCCTTTGGCGAAGAAGGCACGACCCTCTGGCTGCAGGCCGTCGCCACCGAATTTGGTGTCAGCGCTGAAACCTTCGCCGCCGTCACCGACGCCCCCCGCGCCCGCGCCCGCAAGGCGATCGCGCAGGCCTCCGAGCATCTGAACGGCAAATCGGTCTTCTTCTTCCCGGACAGCCAGCTTGAAATTCCGCTGGCCCGCTTCCTGACCCGCGAATGCGGCATGACCGCGATCGAGGTGGGCAGCCCCTACATCCACGACGCCCTGCACGGCCCCGACCTCGACCTGCTGCCCGCCGGGCCGCAGATCAGCGAAGGCCAGGACGTCGACCTGCAACTCGACCGCGTCCGCGCCGCCCGCCCCGACCTCACGGTCTGCGGCCTCGGCCTCGCCAACCCGCTGGAGGCCGAGGGCCTGACCACGAAATGGGCCATCGAGCTCGTCTTCACCCCGGTTCATTTCTACGAACAGGCCGGCGACCTTGCTGGTCTCTTCAGCCGCCCCGTCCGCCGGAAATCCCTGCTGCGACTGGAGGCGGCCGAATGACGTCCCTCCTCGCTTTTTCCGAAATACTCCGGGGTTTGGGGCAGCGCCCCAAGGTGTTCGCATGAAACTGACTGTCTGGACATACGAAGGCCCGCCCCACGTCGGTGCCATGCGCGTCGCCACCGCGATGAAAGGCCTGCACTACGTGCTGCACGCGCCGCAGGGCGACACCTACGCCGACCTGCTGTTCACGATGATCGAACGGCGCAACCATCGCCCGCCCGTCACCTACACCACCTTTCAGGCCCGCGACCTTGGCGCTGACACGGCGACCCTCTTTAAGACCGCCTGCCAGGACGCCGTGGACCGCTTCGATCCGCAGGCGATCATCGTCGGCGCCTCCTGCACCGCCGAACTGATCCAGGACGATCCCGCCGGTCTGGCGGAAACGATGGGCCTGTTGATCCCCGTCATCGCGCTGGAACTGCCCAGCTATTCCCGCAAGGAAAACTTCGGCGCGGACGAGACGTTCTACCAGATCGTGGGTGCGCTGGCGCAGCCGCAGGACCGCACCGCGCGGATCACCTGCAACATCCTCGGACCGACGGCGCTCGGCTTTCGCAACCGCGACGACGTGGAAGAAATCACCGGCCTGCTGTCCGACCTCGGCATCGACGTGAACGTCGTGGCGCCGCTGAACGCGACGCCCGCCGACATCGCACTGCTGCCCGCCGCCCATTTCAACGTGCTGCTTTACCCCGAAACCGGGGAGGCCGCCGCCCGCTGGCTGGAAAAGACCCACGGCCAGCCGTTCACCAAGGTCGTGCCGATCGGCGTCCGCGCCACCCGCGAATTCATCGCAGAGGTCGCCAGGATCACCGACCTGCCCTGCAAGGCCGACGAATCCCGCCTGCGCCTGCCGTGGTGGACGTCATCCGTCGACAGCACCTACCTGACCGGCAAACGCGTCTTCCTCTTCGGCGACGGCACCCACGTCTGCGCGATGGCCCGCATGGCCCGCGACGAGATGGGGTTCGAGGTCGTGGGCCTTGGCTGCTACAACCGCGAGCAGGCCCGTCCCGTGCGTGCGATGGCCAAGGAACTGGGGCTGGAGGCGCTGATCACCGACGATTACCTCGACGTGGAGGCCGCCATCGCGGCCGCTTCGCCCGAGATGATCATGGGCACCCAGATGGAGCGGCACATCGGCAAGCGGCTGGGCATCCCCTGCGCCGTGATCTCGGCCCCCGTCCACGTGCAGGATTACCCCGCCCGCTATTCGCCGGTCATGGGGTTCGAAGGTGCCAACGTGATCTTCGACACGCTGATCCATCCGCTGGTCATGGGGCTGGAAGAGCACCTGCTGACCATGTTCCGCGAGGATTTCGAGTTCAACGATGCGGCGGGGCCGAGCCATCATGGCGGGGCCGCGCCGGTTGTAATCGCGGGAGCCTCCGGCGGGAGTATTTCTGAAAAAGCGAGGACGGAGGCCGCACCCGAGCAGGCAACCGATGGCAACGTCATCTGGCTGTCGGATGCAGAGCGCGAATTGAAGAAGATCCCGTTCTTCGTGCGGGGCAAGGCGCGGCGGAATACCGAAGCCTTTGCCGTCCAGAAGGGCATCAACCAGATCAGCCTTGATACGCTGTATGAGGCAAAGGCACATTATGCGCGATAGCAGCACCCATGACGCTTTCCGGTTCGTGATCGTCACGCTGGACAGCCATACGGCAGGCCCGGCGGCGCGGGTGCGCGACCGATTGGTCGCCGATTTTCCGGGGCTGGAAATCAGCATCCATGCCGCCGCCGAATGGGGCGAGAACCCGGCGGCACTGGCCGATGCGCAGGCTGCCGTCGCGCAGGGCGACATCATCGTCACCAACCTGCTGTTCCTTGAAGAACACACCGCCGCGATCCTGCCGTCGCTGATCGCGCGCCGCGCCGATTGCGCCGCGATGATCAACGTCATCGCCGACAGCGAGATCGTCAAGCTGACCAAGATGGGCGATCTGGACATGCAGCGCCCCGCCACCGGCATGATGGCGCTGATGAAGAAGCTGAAGCCGCAGGCGAAGGCCAGCACATCCGGCCAGTCCCAGATGAAGACGCTGCGCCGCCTGCCCAAGATCCTGCGGCTGATCCCCGGCAAGGCGCAGGATCTGCGCAACTGGTTCCTGTCCATGCAATACTGGCTGGGCGGGTCTGACGAGAACATCGAGCAGATGATCCGGATGCTGGTCGGCCGCTATAGCCGGGGGCGTGGCTGGGAGGCCGTGAAGGCCCTGCCGCCGATCGATTATCCCGACTGTGGCGTCTATCACCCAGACCTGCCCGGCACCCACATCAGTGAGGATGCGGCCGATCTGCCGCGTCCCGCCGCACCCGTGGCCACCATCGGCATCCTGATGCTGCGGTCCTACATCCTGTCCTCGGACACCGCCCATTACGACGCCGTCGTGCGGGCCTTCGAGGCGCGCGGCATGGCGGTCGTGCCCGCCTTTGCCGGCGGTCTGGATGCGACGCCCGCGATCCAGCGTTATTTTCAGGGCCGTGTCGATGCGATGGTGTCGCTGACCGGCTTCAGCCTCGTCGGCGGTCCGGCCTATAACGACAGCCCCGCCGCGATTGCACTGCTGGGCGCACTCGACGTGCCCTACATCGCCGCACAGCCGCTGGAATTCCAGACACTGGCGCAATGGGGCGCCAGTGCGCAGGGTCTGGGTCCGGTGGAGACCACGATGCTGGTCGCCCTGCCTGAAATCGACGGCGCGACGGCACCCACCGTCTTTGCGGGTCGTCACGGGGCCGAGACCTGCACCGGCTGTCCGCTGGCCTGCACCGGTGCGCCCGGCGACAAGTCCATGGCGCCTTGCCCGGAACGGATCGACGCGCTGGCGGACAAGACCCTGCGGCTGGCCACCCTGCGAGGCAAGCGCAACGCGGACAAGACCGTGGGCATCGTGCTCTTCGGTTTTCCGCCCAACGCCGGCGCCGTCGGCACCGCCGCCTACCTCAGCGTGTTCGAGAGCCTGTTCAACACCCTGACCCGCATGAAGGCCGACGGTTACGACGTGGACATGCCGGCCAATGTCGACGACCTGCGCAAGATGGTCCTGAAGGGCAATGCCGCGCAGTTCGGGCAGGAGGCGAATGTCGCCGCCCACTTGAGCGCCGACGACATCGTCCGGAGCACGCCCTGGTTGCGCGAGATCGAATCCGTCTGGGGGCCGGCCCCCGGCAAGGTTCAGTCCGACGGGCGCGGGGTCTTCATCTTGGGTGTGCAGTTCGGCAAGGTCTTTGTCGGCGTGCAGCCGACCTTCGGCTACGAAGGCGACCCGATGCGCCTGCTGTTCGAGCGCGGCTTTGCGCCGACCCATGCCTTTGCCCAGTTCTATTTGTGGATGCGCAATACCCTGCGCGCCGATGTGGTGCTGCATTTCGGCATGCACGGTGCGCTGGAATTCATGCCGGGCAAGCAGGCGGGCCTTGGCGCGCAGGATTGGCCCGACCGGCTGATCGGGGGCATGCCGAACGTCTACCTTTATGCCGCGAACAACCCGTCCGAGGCGACATTGGCCAAGCGCCGCAGCAATGCGGTCACGATCACCCACCTGACGCCGCCGCTGGCGCAGGCCGGGCTTTACAAGGGTCTGCTGGACCTCAAGGACAGCCTGACGCGCTGGCGCGGCATGGGGTCGAACGATCCCCAGCGCCGCGATCTGGAAGCGATGATCGTGGAGCAGGCGGAAGGCCTGGACCTGAACGCCGCCGACCTGAACCGGCTGTGGCTGACCGTGCTGGAAACCGAAGGGTCGCTGATCCCGGACGGGCTGCACATCGTCGGCCGCGTGATGTCTGACGCAGCCCGGGAAGAGATGACGGCGTTGATGGGCGACACCGATGCGGCCCGCGAGGCGGCGCAACACCTGATGGTGGACCATGAGTTGCCAGCGCTGATGCGGGCGCTGTCCGCACGGTTCATCGCGCCGGTCCCCGGTGGCGACCTGATGCGCAATCCCGGCATCCTGCCGACGGGGCGCAACATCCATGCCTTCGACCCGTTCCGGATGCCGACCGCCTTTGCGATGGCCGATGGGGCAAAACAGGCCGAGGTGCTGCTGCGGACCCATCCCACGATGCCGCGCACCGTGGCGCTGGTGCTGTGGGGGTCCGACAACATCAAGTCCGACGGCGGCCCGATGGCACAGGCGCTGGCGCTGATGGGGGCCAAGCCGCGGTTCGACAACTATGGCCGTCTGGCCGGTGCCGACCTGATCCCACTGGATGTGCTGGGCCGCGCCCGCATCGACGTCGTGATGACGTTGTCTGGCATCTTTCGCGACCTGTTGCCCTTGCAGACGAAACTGCTGGCCGAAGCCGCGCTGAAATGCGCGATGGCCGACGAGCCGGCGCACATGAACTTCATCCGCGCCCATGCGATGGCCCACATGTCCGAGACGGGCTGCGACATCGAAGAAGCGGCGCTGCGGGTGTTCTCGAATGCTGAGGGCGCCTACGGGTCGAACGTGAACCAGTTGATCGACAGCTCTGCCTTCGGTGACGAGGACGAGCTGGCCGACGCCTACGAGAACCGCAAGAGCTTTGCCTACGGTGTGAACGGCAAGGCGACGCAGAACGCGGACCTGCTGCAGAAGACGCTGCGCCACGTCGATCTGGCCTACCAGAACCTCGAATCGGTCGAGCTGGGTGTCACCACGGTCGACCACTACTTTGACACGCTGGGCGGGATCGCGCGGGCGGTAAAACGGGCCAAGGGCGGCGTCGATACGCCGGTCTACATCGGCGACCAGACGCGCGGCGGCAACAAGGTCCGCACGCTGAAGGATCAGGTGGCGCTTGAGACGCGGTCGCGCAGCCTGAACCCCAAGTTCTACGAGGGGTTGCTGAAGCATGGCCACGAAGGCGTGCGCCAGATCGAGGCGCATATCACCAACACCATGGGCTGGTCCGCCACCACCGGCGCCGTCGAGCCTTGGGTCTATCAGCGCCTGTCCGAGACCTTCGTGCTGGATGCCACGATGCGCGAACGGTTGGCGGCGCTGAACCCGCAAGCCTCGATGCGGATGGCGAACCGGCTGCTGGAGGCCTCCGACCGGGCCTACTGGACGCCGGATGCCGCGACCTTGGCCGCGCTGCAGGATGCAGCGGACGCGATCGAGGACCGGATGGAAGGGATTGCGGCGGAATGACGATGTCTTGCGCCAATCGCCATCTCGGACCGGGGCTCTGCCCCGGACCCCGAAGTATTTTTGACCAGAAGAAGCTGGGGACCTGTGCCCCGACAGAAAGGAGGCTCTGATGAGCCCCAGAGACGAGATACCGAACCTGCGCGGCATGGATGGCGAAGGCTCTGTCCAGGTGCATCAGGACGTCGAGGACAAGATCGAGGGGGCCAAGGTCTTTGCGGTCTATGGCAAGGGCGGGATCGGCAAGTCGACGACATCGTCGAACCTGTCGGCAGCCTTTTCCAAGCTGGGCAAGCGGGTGCTGCAGATCGGCTGCGATCCCAAGCATGACAGCACCTTTACCCTGACCGGCACGCTGGTGCCGACGGTCATCGATATCCTCAAGGACGTCGATTTCCACGCAGAGGAGCTGCGGCCCGAGGATTTCGTGTTCGAAGGCTACAACGGTGTGAAATGCGTGGAGGCGGGCGGCCCGCCTGCCGGCACCGGCTGCGGCGGCTATGTCGTGGGCCAGACGGTGAAACTGCTCAAGCAGCATCACCTGCTGGAAGACACCGACGTCGTGATCTTCGACGTGCTGGGCGACGTGGTTTGTGGCGGCTTTGCGGCCCCCTTGCAGCACGCGGACCGGGCGCTGATCGTGACCGCCAACGATTTCGACAGCATCTATGCGATGAACCGGATCATCGCGGCGGTGCAGGCGAAATCGTCCAACTACAAGGTGCGGCTGGCCGGCTGCGTCGCCAACCGCAGCAAGGACACGGACGAGGTGGACCGGTATTGCCGCACCGTGGGCTTCAACCGGCTGGCGCATATGCCCGATCTGGACGCGATCCGCCGCAGCCGTCTGAAGAAGAAGACCCTGTTCGAGATGCCCGACGACGAAGACGTCGTGATGGTCCGCAAGGAATACATCCGGCTGGCCGAAACGCTGTGGAATGGCACCCTGCCGATGGCACCCGAATGTCTGCCCGACCGCGAAATCTTTGAACTGCTGGGGTTCGACTGATGTCCCATTACGCCGCCACACGCGACCGGGTCGAGGATTACTTCGACCGTTCCGCCACGCAGGTCTGGGCGCGCCTGACGTCCGATGCGCCGGTCAGCGGCATCCGCGCCACCGTGCGCGCGGGCCGCGACCGGATGCGGGATCTGCTGCTGGCGCAACTGCCCGCAGACCTGACAGGGTGCCGTGTGCTGGATGCCGGTTGCGGCACCGGGGCGGCCTCTGTCGCGATGGCAGAGCGCGGGGCAGAGGTCGTGGGCGTCGATATTTCGCCGGCCTTGATCGACATCGCGCGGCGCCGGATGCCAGACCATCTGGCGGACCGGATCACCTGGGTCGCGGGTGACATGCTGGAGGCGACCACAGGGTCCTTCGATCATGCCATCGCGATGGATTCGATGATCTATTACTCTGCCGCGGACATTGCCGATGTGCTGGACCGTGCGGCACCGCGCATCAGCGGTCGGTTTGCCTTTACCCTCGCCCCGCGCACACCGCTGCTGATGGCGATGTTCCGTATGGGCAAGCTCTTTCCCCGCGCCGACCGCAGCCCGCAGATGGTGCCCCACACCGCCCGCGGCATCGCGCAGGCGCTGCGTGACGCCGCCGTGCCCGGCCACCTGCGCGAGGTCGAGCGTGTGACTTCCGGCTTCTACATCTCCACCGCCTATGTGTTCGAGGACGCAAGATGATCATCAAGGCCAACACCCTGAAACGCCTGTCGCTGAAGGCGCTGCCCTTCGCCGATGCCGCAAGCCCCGACCTGCCGCTGCGCCAGCTGTTGCGGCTGAGCCTGTTCCAGGTCTCGGTCGGCATGGCGGGCGTCATGCTGCTGGGCACCTTGAACCGCGTGATGATCGTGGAGCTGGGCATTCCCGCCATGCTGGTCGCGCTGATGATCGCGATTCCGGTGCTGGTGGCCCCCTTCCGCGCGCTGGTGGGCTTCAAGTCCGACAATTACCGCTCTGCCATCGGGTGGAAGCGGATTCCCTACCTGTGGTTCGGCACCCTGTGGCAGTTCGGCGGTCTGGCGATCATGCCGATGGCGCTGCTGGTGCTGGCCGGCGACCGGGCGATCGACGTCGACTGGGCCGGCTATGTCGGCGCGGGTCTGGCGTTCCTGATGACCGGCCTTGGCATGCACATGACGCAGACCGCCGGTCTGGCACTGGCTGCCGACCGCGCGACCGAAGAAACGCGGCCCAAGGTCGTGGCCCTTCTTTACGTGATGCTGCTGGTCGGTATGGCGATTTCGTCCATCATCATCGGCGCCTTGCTGCGCGACTATTCCGCCCTGCGGCTGGTGCAGGTGGTGCAGGGCACCGCCGTTGTCACCATGCTGCTGAACGTCACCGCCCTGTGGAAGCAGGAACACGTCCAGCCGATGACCAAGGCCGAGCGCGAAGCGCAGGGCCCGACCTTCCGCGACGCCTGGCTTGATCTGACCAAGGGCGGCGATGCCGGCCGGCTGCTGGCGGTCGTGTTCCTTGGCACGCTGGCGTTCAACATGCAGGACGTCCTGCTGGAGCCTTACGGCGGCGAGATCCTCGGCCTGTCGGTCTCGGCCACGACGCTGCTGACGGCCAGCTGGGCGTTTGGTGCGCTGATCGGCTTTACCATGGCCGCCCGCTGGCTGGCCGCCGCGACCGATCCGATGCGGATGGCCGCGCGCGGCATCCTCGCCGGGCTTGCGGCTTTCTGCTGCGTCATCTTCGCGGCACCGCTGGGATCCACCGCGATGTTCTTTGCGGGGGCGGGACTCATCGGGTTCGGCGGGGGTCTTTTCGGCATCGCCACGCTGACCGCCGCCATGACCATGCCCGCCGTCGGTGCCGCCGGTCGCGGTCTGGCGCTGGGTGCCTGGGGGGCCGCACAGGCCACCGGGGCGGGCCTATCGATCTTTATCGGGGGCGCGATCCGCGACCTCGTCAATCATGCCGCCGGGAACGGCATGCTGTCCGAGGCGCTCGCCACGCCTGCCACCGGCTACTCGGTCGTCTACCACACCGAGATCGGCCTTCTGTTTATCACCCTCATCGTCCTTGGCCCGCTGGTGCGCGTCCGGGCCATGACCTCGGCAAGTGCGGGCAAGCTGCAGCTGTCCGACTTCCCCACCTGAAAGGACCACCCCCATGCTTGGCGTTACATTTTTCGGACATGTCGATCTGGCGCAGGTCGCGCTATATATGTTCTGGGTCTTCTTCGCGGGCCTCGTGATCTACCTTCAGCGCGAGAACATGCGCGAAGGGTATCCCCTGCGCAGTGACGACGACACCGTGCCCGCAAACGAAAGCCTCTGGCCGCTGCCCAGCCCCAAGACCTTTCACCTGCGCGATGGCCGCGGCGAAGTGACCGTGCCGAGCCTCGCGTTCGAGGCCGCGCACATGCGGACCGATCTGGCCCTTGCGCCGTCGTCGGTGGCGACAGGCAGCCCCTGGGTGCCGACCGGCAATCCGATGATCGACGGTGTCGGCCCCGCATCCTGGGCGCCGCGTCGCGATGTCCCCGAACTGGGGGCCCACGGCGAGGCCAAGATCCAGCCGATGTCCAGCCTGGCAGAGTTTCACATCTCGATGGGTCGCGACCCGCGCGGTCTGCCCGTCGTCGGCGGTGACGGCGAAGTCGTGGGTCGCGTCACCGACATGTGGATCGACGTGCCGGAACAGCTGGTCCGCTATCTGGTGGTCGATCTGAACCCCGAAGGCACCGGCCAGACCCGTCTGGTGCCGATGACCATGTCACGGATCATGTCCGACCGGGTCCGGGTCCGCGCGCTGTTTGCCCATAACTGGGCTGATATTCCGACGATCAAGGGGACCAACCAGATCACTTTGCTCGAAGAAGAAAAGATCATGGCCTACGTCGCCGGCGGCACGCTCTACGCCTCCGAGGCGCGGATCGGCACCGTTCTGTAAAGCAACCGGCGGCACCGGCCAGCCACCGGGGCCGCCACACGACAACGAGGGGAAGAGACATGCACGACGATTTCAAGTTCGAACCGGTCCGCGGCCTGCCAGAGGCCTTGCCGAAGGATGAACACATCATCTGGCAGGGCAGCCCGGTCGCCCGCCGTCTGTGGATCGAGGCGTTCAAGGCCAGATGGGTCGCGGGCTACTTCATCCTGCTGGCGGTCTGGCGGTTCGGCGTGTCCACCGCGGACAATTCGCTGGCCGGATCGGTCGTGCTGGCGACGCCCTTCCTGATCGGCGGCGCATTTGTTCTGTCGTTGCTTTACGGCCTTGCGTGGATCCAGTCGCGTGCGACGGTCTACACCCTGACGAACAAGCGGGTCGGCATGCGCATCGGTGCGGCGCTGACCATGACGCTGAACCTGCCCTATACCCAGATCGAAGCGGCGCAGCTTGACCTGCGCAAGGGCGGCAGCGGGACGCTGGCGTTCCTTCTGCCGCTTGACACGCGCCTGTCCTACCTGATGACATGGCCCCATGTCCGGCCCGGCCACATCAACCGGACCCAGGCCGCCCTGCGGTGCATCGCGGACGCCGAAACCGTCGCCCGCCACTTTACCGAAGCCGCCGAAACGCGGTTGAGCCAACCCACGGTCGAACGGCGCGACGCCGCTCTGCCCCATGCCGTCGCAGCGGAGTAAGCGCCATGACCCAAGCCGCCACCCGCATCCATAACTCCAAGGCCGAGGAGATGGTGCCCCGCGCCCTCGTCGTCGCCATGTTCACGCTGATGCTGGCGTCCCTGACGCTGGTCACCGTGTCGCGCCTGACCAATGCGCCGCACGCGGGCGTCGTGCCGGACTCTCCGGTCGTGAAATCGCTGGACATCGCACTGATCGGCGACCGCAGCGGCGCCTATGCCGCCGAGGCGACCGATGGCACCGTGCTGGCGATGTCCGACCAGAACAAGGCGGGCTTTATCGGCGTCATGGGCCGCGTCGTCGAACGCAAGCGCGTGACCGCCGGCCTGCCGGTGGCCGATCCGGTCACCCTGCAACTGCATGAAAACGGCACCCTGTCGATCATCGACCCGTCCACGGGAATGGACATCGCATTGATCGGCTACGGTGACGACAACGTGGCCGCCTTTGCGCGGCTGATCGACTGAACCGAAAACCCCCCAGCCTGCTGCAGGTTAGCCACCTTGCGGGCCAGATGTGAAAGGGAACGCACATGGGATTTTTTACGAAGGAACGCCAAACCGCCCCCTGCACCGTGACGATCAGTCACCGGTTCGAGGAACTCTCTGCTCACGTCCGCTTTGACGACGGCACCACGATCAACCCCGGTGACGAGGTGCAGGTGCAAGGCCCGGAAATCATGGCCGCCTTCGGCGAACTAGTCGAGGAAAAGCGCACCGCCGTCATCATGCGCGCAAGCAAGCTGGAACAGCTCTGGACCCGTGCGACGGGCGATTTCGAATTCATGGAACTCTGCGAGTTTTCATTCAGCGAGGAGGCCCTGTCATGAACATGCACTCATCCGACGCCACCACCGCCGAAGAAGCCATCGCAGCCCAAGAGGCCCTGCCGCCCCTGACCAACGAGGCCGCGACCGCCGTCGCGATGCAGAACACCCTGCTGACGCCACGCTTTTACACCACCGACTTTGCCGAGATGGACGCCATCGACGTGACCCCGGTGCGCGAGGAGTGGGACGCCCTGATCGCGCGCATGAAAAGCGATCCGAATAAGGGTCATTTCAAGAAGAACGAGGACTGGGACGACGTCGACTGGGACGGCATGGAGCCGAAGCTGAAGGCCGAATTCATCGACTTCCTGATCTCGTCGTGCACCGCCGAATTCTCGGGCTGCGTGCTGTATAAGGAAATGAAGCGCCGCGGCAGCAATCAGGACATCACGACCCTGTTCCAGCTGATGGCGCGGGACGAGGCGCGGCACGCCGGCTTCATCAACGACGCCCTGCGCGAGGCGGGGATCGCCGTGAACCTCGGCTTCCTCACGCAGTCCAAGAAATACACTTACTTCAGACCAAAGTTCATCTATTACGCAACCTATCTGTCCGAGAAGATCGGGTATGCGCGTTACATCACCATCTATCGCCACCTCGAGGCGCACCCGGAAAAGCGGTTCCACCCGATTTTCAAATGGTTCCGCGAATGGTGCAACGACGAGTTCAGCCACGGCGAGGCCTTTGCCTTGCTGATGAAGACCGATCCGAAACTGACGCAAAGCGTGCAGAACAAGCTGTGGATCAAGTTCTTCCTGACCGCCGTCTTCGCCACCATGTGGGTCCGCGATCACCAGCGGCCCGCGTTCCACGACGCGCTGGGCGTCGATCCCGCGTGGTACGGACAAGAGGTGTTCCGCAAGACGTCCGAGATCACCCGTCAGGTGTTCCCGATGACGCTCGACATCGACCATCCGCGCTGGATCCCCACGCTGAACCGGATTCAGGACGCCAATGTGCAGATCGCCGCCGGCGAAAAGCAGGGCGGGGTGGCTGGCAAGCTTAAGGCGCTGGGCGGCCGGATGAAGGCGGGCATGAACTTCGTCGGCCTGCTGACGATCCCGGTGCAACGCAACGCGGTGCCCGACAGCCCGCGGCTGGAACCGGCTTACTGATGGGCGTGCCTGTGTCATATGGTGCTGGGGGCTCTGCCCCCGGCCTGCGGCCTCCCCCGAAGTATTTGGGACCAGAAGAAGCATGATGGACGCACCCTGGATTGCAGCCCTGTCGGCCGTGTTCATCTGGTGGTTTTCCACCGGGGCGATCCTGCTGGTCGTGCGTCTGGCCGACCGGCTGGGCGGGGCGGCGCATCTGTGGGCCACGCTGGCGGGCCTGCCGCTGCTGGCGCTGGGGGCGGGTCTGGTGGCGATGTCGCTGGACAGCCACACGACCGGCGGCGTCTATCTGTCGTTTCTGGGGGCGCTGGCGATCTGGGGCTGGATCGAACTGGCCTTTCTGACCGGGGCCGTCACCGGTCCGGTCCGCGAGGATTGCCCGCCGGGCCTGACCGGCTGGGCGCGGTTCCAGCGTGCCTTCGGCACCGTGGCCTGGCATGAACTGGCGCTGGTGCTGGGATTGTTGGCGCTGGTGCTGGCTTCCAAGGGCGCGGTGAACCGGATCGCGCAGGCGACCTATCTGGTGCTGTTCCTGGCGCGGATCTGCGCCAAGCTGAACCTCTATTTCGGGGTGCCGCGCATCAACACGGAATTCGTGCCGCTGCGCCTGGCGCATCTGACGTCCTACTTTACCCGCGGGCCGGTCACACTGGCCTTTCCTGTCGCCATCACGGCCCTGACGGCCCTGCTGGCGGTCTGCGCCGAACGGTTGTGGAGCACGCAGGTGCCCGCCACCGCCACGGGCTTTGCGCTGCTGACCGCATTGGCGGCACTGGCGCTTCTCGAACACTGGTTGATGGTCATTCCATTGCCGGACGCGAAACTCTGGCGGTGGATGCTGCCCCGAACGAAAACTGTTGCAGAAAGCGAGACCCATGGATTTTGATGCCCTGTTCACCGACCAGCTCGACCAGCTCAAGCGCGACGGCAATTACCGCTATTTTGCAGAGCTCGAGCGCAAGGCCGGCAAGTTTCCCCGGGCCGCCAACCACAAGGACGGCGAAATCCGTGACGTCACCGTGTGGTGTTCGAACGACTACCTCGGCATGGGGCAGCACCCGGCGGTGATCGCCGCCATGTGCGAGGCGGTGCAGCGCACCGGCACCGGGGCAGGGGGCACGCGCAACATTTCCGGCACCAACCACGACCACCTGCTGCTGGAGGCGGAACTGGCCGACCTGCATGGCAAGGAGGCCGCACTGCTGTTCACGTCCGGCTACGTTTCCAACTGGGCGGCGCTGGGCACGCTGGGGTCGCGGCTGAAGGATTGCGTGATCCTGTCGGACGCGGGCAACCACGCCAGCATGATCGAAGGCATCCGCCATTCCCGGGCGACCAAGGTGATCTGGAAGCATAACGACGTGGCCGACCTCGAGGCGAAGCTGGCGGCCCTGCCTGCCGACGTGCCCAAGATCGTGGCCTTCGAATCGGTCTATTCGATGGACGGCGACGTGTCCCCGATCCGCGCCATCGTCGAGGTGGCCGAGAAATACGGCGCGATGACCTATCTGGACGAGGTCCACGGCGTCGGCCTCTATGGCCCGCGCGGTGGCGGCGTCAGCGAACAGGAAGGTGTCGCCGACCGCATCACGTTGATCGAGGGCACGCTGGGCAAGGCGTTCGGCGTCGTCGGCGGTTACATCGCCGGCTCTGCCGCCCTGTGCGATTTCATCCGCAGCTTTGCCAGCGGGTTCATCTTTACCACGGCCTTGCCGCCCGCGGTCGCCGCGGCGGCGCGCACCTCCATCGCGCACCTCAAGGTGTCTGACGCGGAACGCATCCAGCAACGCCGTCAGGTGGCGCGCCTGCGCGACGCGCTGGACCGGGCGGGCATTCCGCACATGATGAACGACAGCCACATCGTGCCGGTGATGATCAAAGATCCGGTCAAGACGCGGATGCTGGCCGATTATCTGATGCAGGAATGGGATATCTACGTGCAGCCGATCAACTATCCGACTGTGCCGAAGGGCACGGAACGTCTGCGTTTCACGCCGTCGCCGCTGCATACGGACGAAGATATCGACCACCTGATGGCGGCGCTGCGGACGCTCTGGCGGCAATGCGCCGTGTCCCATGCGGTGGCCTGATCACGCGGCCGTTTGACACGCGCACTGGACCTTGCGCTCTGCAGTGCTAGGTTGTTTGGTGACTGGGGCAAAACGGTCGTATTTGCTTTGATAAGGGAGAGACTGATGAAATTGACAACACTCGCGATGGCCTTGACGACCCTCGCCGCACCCGCTTTCGCCGAAAGCCACATGGCTGCCACGGATACCGCAATGGCCGCCCCCACGGGCGACGCCGCCGCCGGTGAAGAGCAGTTCAACAAGCAGTGCGTGGCATGCCACGTGGTGCAGGATCCGGCCACGGACGAGGTTCTGGCCGGCCGTAACGCCAAGGTCGGCCCGAACCTTTACGGTGTGGCCGGTCGTGTGGCGGGGACCCACGAAGGGTTCAACTACGGCGACTCGATCAAGGCCTACGGCGAAACCGGCGCCGTCTGGGACGAGGCGAACTTCGTGGCCTACGTGCAGGATCCGACAGGCTTCCTGCGCACAGCACTCGACGACAAACGCGCCCGCGGCAAGATGGCCTATCAGGTGCGTGACGAGGCGCAGGCCCACGACCTTTATGCCTTCCTCGCGACCTTCGGGACCGAAGGCATGCCCGCAGACGGTGAAGCACCCGCTGCCACGAACTGAGCAGACCTGACATACGATCACGAGGCCGTCGCACGCAGGTGCGGCGGCCTTTTGCGTTTACCTGATCTGGTCTGCGATCAGACCTGCGACCCGTTCGGGGGCTTCCTCGTGCGCCAGATGGCCCAGGGGCCCCATGCTGTGCTGGCGGGCGCTCGGCATCTGGCGCGCGGCGTCGCGACTGGTGGACGGCGGCACGGCAGAGTCGGCGTCGCCGGTCAGCAGCAGGACCGGGCTGGTGACGGCGGGCAGCCTTCGCGCCAGTCGTTGCAGGTCCCATTGCGCCATCATGGCGAGCGTGCCGTCCACGTGGTCCGTATCCGACGCAAGCCGCGCATAAAGCGCCTGACCCTGCGCATCGATCACCGATCCGGTGCCGGCCAGCAACTGCCGCACGCGCCCGGGCGTGGTCGTGGCGGCAAAGACCCGTGCCGTCAGCGGCACCGCCGCCATGGCCTTGGCCATCAGCGGAAAGAACAGCCCCGCCGCCCCCTTAAAGGTCGCCAGCGCCGCGTTGATGCCAACGACTCCGCAGCGCGGCTGCAAGCCATCCAGCGTCATCTGCAACGCGATCGGCACACCGGCGGAATGCCCGACGATCAGGTCGGGCGTCCAGCCTTCGTGCCGGCACAGCGCGATCAGGTCGGCGGCCATCTCGGCCACGCCGTGGCGGCCCCGGGTGCCGGTGCGTGTGAACCCCTGACCGGGCAGATCGACGGCCACGACGTGAAAATCGCGGGCAAGCAGGGGAAACACCCCGCGCCAGCTTTGCGTGGCCCCGCCCGCACCGTGCAGCAGCAGGATCGTGGGGCCTGACCCCTGTTCCTGCACGTGCCAGCGGTGCGGCGCAGACTCCACTTGGCGAGAGACCTCGGCCATCGGCCAGTCGGGCGGCGGCGGCCAGCGCATCAGTCCGCCAGCGCCGCGCCGACGGTGGCCGACAGGCGTGCCGCATCGGCGCGCGGCATGGCGAAATAGGGGGCGGCCAGCGTCGTCGCCAGCTGCCGCAGGGCATCGCTGGGCCGGTTGCCGGTGTCGATCACCAGTGCCGCGTGACCGGCCGCCCTGATCAGGCGGGCGGCAGTCTGGGCATCCGTGCCGGCCTGCACGCGGTCGGCGCGGCCATCGCGCGCGATATTGGCGCGCCCGTCGGTCAGGATGCAGACGGTCGGCGTCATGCCGCGCCGCGCCGCCTGACCGGCCAGCGTCATCGCCGCGTCCAGACCCGCCGCAAGGGGCGTCCCGCCGCCGCCGGGCAGGGCGGCCAGCCGCCGCTTGGTCTGCACCAGGCTGCGGGTCGGCGGCAACAGCACCTCTGCCCCGGTGCCGCGAAAGGCAACGAGCGCGACATGGTCGCGCCGCGCGTAGGCCTGCGCCAGCAGCAGTTCGACAGCCCCCTTCGCCTCGGCCAGCCGGGCAAGTGCGGCAGAGCCGGAGGCATCGACGGCAAAGATCAGCAGCCGCTCGGCCTGTTCGGCAAAGCGTCTGACGTGAATGTCTGTGGCGCGGATGTGCAACCCGTCACGCCCGGTTTCGTGCCGGCGGATCGTCTGCCAGGGGGCCGCCGCACGCAGCGTCGCCACCACGTCGATGCGCGCCCCGTCGTTCAGCCGACCGGCGCGAGACGGCAGCGGCCTGCCGCGCGACGTCCCCTTGCGCAGCGCTCCGGTCCCGTCGCCGCGTCCGGCGCGCGCCTTCTGCGCGGCCAGCCGCGCCAGCAGGTCATCGGGAATCAGGGCGCGGATCGCCTCCAGCAGCATCTCGTCGGGCATGTCCGGGGTGGCGTCGTCTGTCTCGGCCTCCGCCTCGCCGTTCTGCTGTTCGGGCGGCGGCGGGTCCGCCTCGGCCTCATCGGGCGGCATCTCTGGCACGCGGGTCGCGCGGTGCGACAGGGTCAGGGCGCAGGCCGCGGCCAGATCCGCGTCCGCGACGGCCGCATGACCCATCAGGACCGCATGGGCCCGCGCCGCGCGCAGCGTGAACCCGGTGGCCCGGGCGCTGTCGATGCCGCAGGCGGCGGCAAGAGAGGCGATCTGCGCGATCTGGTCGGCGCTGACAGTCACGGGATGCGGCGTCACGGCATCGCACGGTGGCCCGACCGCCTCGCGCAGCGGCACCTCGGTCAGGTCCACATGAAAGGCCAGACGTTCGGTCAGCGCGGCGGGGGGCGCCTCGTCCTCCGTCCCCTCGTCCAGTGCGATCAGCGGGCGGCGCACGGCGTCCAGATGCAGGCACAGCTTTGCCGCCAGATCCACAGGACAGCGTTCGGCCATCGCCAACAGCAGCGGTCCCGGTCGGTCCAGCACCCCGCCGCGCTGCACCAGCGCACCTGTCGCCAGCGTCGCCGTCAGATCCAGCCCGCCGTGCAGCGCATCGTCACCCATCGCGGGGTGCAGGCGGACGGCCTGCGGCAGGGGCAGGGCATCGCGCACCGGACCGGACCGCGCACGGATGCAGATCCCGCCCAGCCCCGGGTCGATCGCCAGCAGACTCAGGGCCAGCAGGGCATTGTCCCAGGCTTCAGCCAAGGGTTTCCTCCACGATCCGCCCGACGCGCGCGCCGGTTCCCGCCTCGTCCAGTGGATCGCGGCGCAGGCGGTGGCGCAGGGCCATCGGCGCCACGGCGCGGATATGGCTGCGGGTCAGCGCCGTGTCGTCGCGCCAGGCCGCATGGGCGCGGGCGGCCTTCAGCAAGGTCAACTCGCCGCGCAACCCGTCGGACCCCAAAGCCAGGCACAGCTCTGCCACGTCGCGCAGGTTCGCCTCGCTGGTGGTCAGGTCGCGCAATGCCTTGCGCGCGGTCACGATCCGGTCGCGGATCGTCGCATCCTCGGCCTGCCAGCGCAGCATGAAGGCGGTGGTGTCATTCTCGTAATCGTCGCGGCGGCGGATGACCTCGATCCGCGTCTCGATATCCTTCGGACTGGCGACCTCGACCGACAGGCCGAAGCGGTCCAGCAGTTGCGGGCGCAACTCGCCCTCTTCGGGGTTGCCCGATCCCACCAGCACGAATCGCGCCGCATGACGCACCGACAGCCCGTCGCGTTCCACCACGTTGACCCCCCCGATTGCGCCACGTCCAGCAGCAGGTCGACGATGTGATCCTCCAGCAGGTTCACCTCGTCGATATAAAGATATCCCCGGTTGGCCCGCGCCAGCAGACCGGGCTGAAACGCCCGTTCGCCCTGCGCCAGCGCCCGTTCGATATCCAGCGCCCCGGTCACGCGATCCTCTGACGCGCCCAGCGGCAGGTCGATGACGGGCGTCGGCACCTCTTTCGTCGTCTTCCCCGCGCGGGCCCAGTCCGGCACGTCCGCCACGCGGGCAGAGTTTACCGGGCAGCCCTCCACGACAGAGATCGGTGGCAGCAAGGCCGCCAGCGCCCGCACGGCGGTCGATTTGCCGGTGCCACGGTCGCCGAACACCAGCACCCCGCCGATGCTGGGGTCGATGGCGGTCAGGATCATCGCCTGCTTCATCTCTTCTTGCGCGACGATGGCGGAAAACGGGAAGGGTGCGGTCATGCGACCTCCTGCAATGGTGATGTGCCGCCCCATGTGCCGTGGTCTGACAGCACGGTGAAACGGGCGTAAAGCTCTTCGGCGAACCAGCCTTCGCGGCGGACGGCGCGGATCGCGTCGGCGTGGGGGCCGGTGCGGGCAAAGGCATCCATCGCCGCCTGATCCGGCCAGATCGAGAATGTCACCTGATGCAGCATCGGCACCTCTCCGATCCCGATCTTGAAGGTCACATTGGGATCGGCCCCGATCATGTCCGAAATGCGCGGCACCCGACGCCAGAACCGCCGCAGGATACCCGGCCGGATCGTGGCCCGTGTCAGCGCCGCAAGTGGGCCGGCGGGCGCGGGGCCGGTCGCGGTAAAGGGCACCTGTCCGGACCATTGCCCGCGCGCGCTGGTGGGCGTCAGGCACACGGTCCACGATTCGCTGGCGTGGTGGGCATAGCGGCGAAAGATCGCGGCCTCTGTCGTCCGTGCGGTCGCTGTCGCAGCATCGGGCCAGACCGCAAGGATCGCGATCACGGCAGGATTGGCCGTTGGCGTGAATCCATGGCCGATTCCCGCGCCGCACAGCTTCCAGAACCCGATATCGGGCGTTCGCGCCAATGGCCCGCGCGCAAACGCCATCATGCCAAGCGCCCAGGCGCGGGCGCGAAAGCCGGTAAAGCGGTAAAGGCTAAGGCTGACGGTCTGGCTCATCGGGTCCTGCGCTGATGTGTCAATCTATCGTGACACATTTTCCGCATCGCGCAACCCCGCTTGCCGTATTTGTCGCAGCCTTGAAAAAGATATTGTCAACTTTGATTGACACATTTAGCGTGATCCCATGAATCACAGTCACCCAGATCCCGCCTCCGACAACCGCGCCATCGTCATCGGTGCGGGTCTTGGCGGCTTGTCCGCCGCCATGCGCCTCGGCGCCAAGGGCTACGCCGTCACCGTCCTCGACAAGCTCGACCGGGTCGGCGGGCGCGGCAGTTCGGTCACGCAGGGCGGTCATCGCTTCGACCTTGGCCCGACCATCGTGACGGTCCCGCAGGTCTACGAAAACCTCTGGGCCGCCTGCGGGCGCGACTTTCACGCCGACGTCGATCTGCGCCCGCTCGCGCCCTATTACGAAATCCGCTGGCCGGATGGGTCGACCTTCCGTGTCAATGGCGACACCGAGGAGATGGCCGCCGAAGTCGCCCGCCTGTCGCCCGGCGACGTGAAGGGCTACCGCCGGTTCCTGCGCGACAGCCACGCCCGCTACAAGCTCGGGTTCGAAGGCATGGTCGCCCGCCCCATGCACAGCATCTGGGAGACGGTGAAGGTCCTGCCGCAATTCGCCAAGCTGCGCGCCGACCGCTCGATCCTTGGCCTCGCCAAGGCGCGGGTCAAGGACGAGCGTCTGCGCATGGCCCTGTCGTTCCATCCGCTGTTCATCGGGGGCGACCCGCGCAAGGTCACCTCGATCTATGCGCTGGTCAGCTATCTGGAAAAGGAATTCGGCGTCCACTACGCCATGGGCGGCGTGCAGGCGATTGCCGACGCGATGGCCGACGTGGTGCGGTCGCAAGGCGGCACGATCAAGCTGAACCAGCAGGTCGACCGGATCGCGATTGCGGACGGCGCGGCGCAGGGCGTCACGCTGCACGGCGGCCAGACGCTCTCTGCCCCGCTGGTGATCAGCAACGCCGACGCCGGGCATACCTATGGCACCTTGCTGAAGGACGCCCCGCGCAAGCGCTGGACCGACGCCAAGCTGAAAAAGCGGCGCTGGTCGATGGGCCTGTTCGTCTGGTATTTCGGCACTGCAGGCACGCGGGACAAATGGGCTGACGTGGGCCACCACACAATCCTGTCCGGCCCGCGCTACGACGGTCTGCTGCGCGACATCTTCCAAAACGGCAAGCTGGCCGACGACATGTCTCTCTATGTCCATCGCCCCTCCGTGACCGACCCTTCCGTGGCGCCTGCGGGCGGCGATACCTTCTACGCCCTGTCCCCCGTTCCGCACCTCGGCCACGCCAATCCCGTCGACTGGCAGGCCGAGAAGCTGCGCTATCGCGACAAGGTGGCGGCGGTCCTCGACACGCTGATCCCCGGCTTCCGCGATCACGTCACGACCGACCTGATCTACACGCCAGAGGATTTCCGCGACCGCTACCTCTCGCCCCACGGCTCCGGCTTCTCGCTTGAACCGCGCATCCTGCAATCCGCGTATTTCCGCCCCCACAACATCAGCGAAGAGGCGAAGGGCCTGTTCCTCGTCGGTGCGGGCACCCATCCGGGCGCCGGTGTCCCCGGCGTCGTCTCCAGCGCCGAGGTGCTGGGCAAGCTGATCCCCGACGCTCCCCCTGTTCCCGCACTGAAGATGGCCGCCGAATGACCGCACACGGCATCACCCCCGCCGACCTCGACCATTGCCGCGCGATGATCCGCACCGGGTCGCTGTCGTTTCACGCCGCCTCGCGCCTTTTGCCCGCAGGCGTCCGCGATCCGGCACTGGCGCTTTACGCCTTCTGCCGCCTCGCGGATGACGAGGTGGACGAGGGCACCGACAAGGCCAGCGCCGTGCTGCGGTTGCGGGACCGCCTCGACCTCGCCTACGCCGGGCGCCCCCGCAACGCGGCAGAGGATCGCGCCTTTGCCGCGATCGTCGCCGCCTACGACATGCCCCGCGCGCTACCCGATGCCCTGCTCGAAGGCCTCGCCTGGGACGCGCAGCATCGCCGCTACACCACGCTGTCCGACGTGCGCGCCTATTCCGCCCGCGTCGCGGCGGCTGTCGGGGCCATGATGTGCGTGCTGATGCAGGTGCGCTGCGCCGATACGCTGGCGCGCGCCTGTGACCTTGGCGTCGCCATGCAGTTGACCAACATCGCCCGCGACGTGGGCGAGGACGCGCGCGAAGGCCGCCTTTACCTGCCGACCGACTGGCTGGCCCGCGAAGGGCTGACCGAGGAGGCCTTTCTTGCGAACCCGCGCCCCGGCCCCGCGCAGCGCCGCATGGTCCGCCAACTGCTGGCCGAGGCCGACCACCTTTACCGCCGGTCAGAGGCCGGGATCGCGGGCCTGCCCCGGTCGGCCCGCCTTGGCATCTGGGCCGCGCGCTTGATCTATGACGGCATCGGCGGGCAGGTGCGGCGGCAGGGCTACGATTCGATCAGCCAGCGCGCCCATACGTCCCGCCTGCAGAAACTCGTCTGGATCGGGCAGGCGACGGGCCTGACCGCCGCGACCTTCCTGATGCCGCGCCCGGCCGTGATGTATGCCCCGCCACTGGCAGAGGTCGCTTTTCTGGTGGACGCCGCAGGCCGCCAGACGCGCCCCGCGCGCCGCTCGACCGCGGTGCTGGACACCCTTGCGGATCTGTCGCGGCGCGAGACGGGGCATGGACAGGGCCGCCAAAGCGCCTAGATAGAATGGGACTTGCCTCCGAAAGGTGCATATTCCATGTCCGTCACGCTGTTCCTGATCTTCCTCGCCGCGACCTTTGCCGCAGGCGCCACCGGCGCGCTGTTCCCGACGGGCGAGTGGTACAAGCGCCTGAACAAGCCTGCATGGACCCCGCCCAACTGGGCCTTCCCGATCATGTGGACCTCGATCTATCTGCTGATCTCGGTCGCGGGCGCGCGTGTGGCCCCGCTGGATGGCAACCAGTATGCCATGGCCTTCTGGGCCGCGCAGATCGCGTTGAACGCGCTGTGGACGCCGGTGTTCTTCGGGTTGCGCCGGCTGAAGGGGTCGCTGCCGATCATGGCCTGCCTCTGGCTCGCGGTGCTGGGGGCCACGGTCACGCATTTCCAGCTGGATTTCTGGGCCGGTCTGGCCTTCGTGCCCTATTTCCTGTGGGTTACCGTCGCGGGCGCGCTGAACTTTACCGTCTGGCGGCTGAACCCCGACCAGAAACCGCTGGAAATCCACAAACTGCCCTGACCCGGGGGTTGAAGCGGGCATGGCTTTGGTGACACCTTTGCCCATGTCGCATCACATTCCCACCTGGGCCGAAACCGCCCCCCGCCTTGTTGCCGTGGCCGCTGGCCGCAGCCCCGCCGATCTGGTCGTGCACAACGTCCGTCTGGTCAACGTCCAAAGCCGCGAGGTGCTGGACGGCTGGCAGGTCGCCGTCGCGGCGGGGCGTTTCGCCTACGTCGGCCCCGACGCCAGCCACTGCATCGGCGCGGCGACGCAGGTCATCGACGGGCAGGGCCGCTACCTGATCCCCGGCCTGTGCGACGCGCATATGCACATCGAAAGCGGGATGCTGACGCCCGCCGAATTTGCCGCCGCTGTGATCCCCCATGGCACGACCAGCATGTTCACCGACCCGCACGAGATCGCCAACGTGCTTGGATTGGCGGGCGTGCGGATGATGCACGACGAGGCGCTGATGCAGCCCGTCAATATCTTCACCCAGATGCCGTCCTGCGCCCCATCTGCCCCCGGTCTGGAAACGACGGGGTATGAAATCAGTGCCGAAGACGTGGCCGAGGCGATGCAATGGCCCGGCATCATCGGCCTGGGCGAGATGATGAACTTCCCCGGTGTGATCAACGGCGACGCGCAGATGCTGGCCGAAATGGCAGCCACCATGCGCGCTGGCAAGACCGTGGGCGGCCATTTCGCCAGCCCCGACAAGGGCGTGCCCTTTCATGCCTACGCCGCCGGTGGGGCCGCCGACGATCACGAAGGCACCGCCGAATCCGACGCCATCGCCCGCGTGCGGCAGGGGATGCGCAGCATGATGCGGCTGGGATCGGCGTGGTATGACGTCGAAAGCCAGATCACCGCCGTGACCGAACGCGGCCTTGATCCGCGCAACTTCATCCTGTGCACCGACGATTGCATGGCGGGCACGCTGGTGAACGAAGGCCACATGAACCGCGTCGTGCGCCACGCGATTGCCTGCGGCTGCGACCCGGTGATCGCGCTCCAGATGGCGACGATCAACACCGCGACGCATTTCGGGCTGGAACGCGAACTGGGCAGCATCGCGCCGGGGCGGCGGGCTGACATGATCCTGACATCCGACCTTGTCACCCTCCCAATCGAGCATGTGATCGCGCGGGGACAGACGGTGGCAATCGACGGCAAGATCACGGTGGACTGCCCGCATTACGACTGGCCTGCCACAGCACGGCAGACCGTGCATCTGGGCAAGGTGCTCGACGCGCAGGACTTCGCGGTAAAGGCCCCCGAGGGCGCCAATGCCGTCACCGCCAAGGTCATCGGCGTCGTCGAAAATCAGGCCCCCACCAAGGCGCTGACGTTTGAGCTCCCCGTTACCGAAGGCCGCGTGCAGGCGACGGGAGAGGTCTGCCAGATCGCCCTCGTCGAACGCCACCGGGGGACGGGCGGCGTCACCAACGGCTTCGTCTCGGGCTTCGGTTACACCGGCCGCATGGCCATCGCCTCGACCGTGGCGCATGACAGCCACCACATGATCGTCGTCGGCACCGACCGGGACATGATGGCCGCCGCCGCGAACCGGCTGGGCGCTGTCGGCGGCGGTATCACCGTCTGGAAGGACGGGGCAGAGATCGCGCTGGTCCGCCTGCCCATCGCCGGCCTGATGTCCGACCGGCCAGCGGCAGAGGTCGCTTCCGACGCCGACGCGATGGTCGCCGCCATGGCCGACTGCGGCTGCACCCTGCACAACGCCTACATGCAGCATTCGCTGCTGGCCCTCGTCGTGATCCCGGAACTCAGGATCAGCGACCTCGGCCTCGTGGACGTCACCGCATTCAAACTCACCCCACTGTTCGAGGGCCCGCAATGACCGATATCCGCGCCCTGCGCTGCCCCGATGTGCCCGCACCCGAAATCTTCGATGATGCCGCCGCTGCCGTCGCCCGTCTCTGTGCGCTTCACGATGCCGCGACCGGCTTTCTGACCACGCATTTCAGCGAGGTCCTGCGCACGGGGCAATCCGACGCGAGCTACCGCGCCTATTATCCCGAAATCCGCCTGACCACGACCAGTTATGCCCCAACCGACAGCCGCCTGTCCTTCGGTCACGTCCCGCAGCCCGGCACCTATTCCACCACCGTCACCCGGCCGGACCTGTTCCGCCACTACCTCGAACAGCAGATCGGCCTGTTGATGCAGAACCACCGGGTGCCGGTGACGATCGGTGCATCCACCACGCCCATGCCGGTGCATTTCGCCGTCGCCAACGACGCGAGCGTCACGGTCCCGCAGGAAGGGGCCGCCGATTTCCACCTGCGCGACATCTTCGATGTGCCCGACCTGTCCACGACCCACGACGACATCGTGAACGGTCACGGCTTCCTTTATCCCGACGGCGCCGCACCGCTGGCCCCCTTCACCGCACAGCGCGTGGACTACTCGCTCGCCCGGTTGTCGCATTACACCGCGACCGATGCGGCGCATTTCCAGAACCATGTCCTGTTCACAAACTACCAGTTCTATATCGAGGAGTTCGAGGCCTTCGCCCGCCGGATGCTGGCCGATCCCGACAGCGGCTATACCGCTTTCGTCGGGCCGGGCAATCAGGTCATCACGGATGCGGACGCCGTCATGCATATCCCGGCCAAGCTGCCGCAGATGCCGACCTATCACCTCAAGCGCAGGCAAGGCGCCGGCATCACGCTGGTCAACATCGGCGTCGGCCCGTCCAATGCCAAGACCGCGACCGACCACATCGCCGTCCTGCGCCCCCACGCCTGGCTGATGGTCGGGCACTGCGCCGGCCTGCGCAATTCGCAACGCCTGGGCGATTTCGTCCTCGCCCACGCCTACCTGCGCGAAGATCACGTCCTCGATGACGATCTGCCGGTCTGGGTGCCGATCCCCGCACTGGCGGAAATCCAGATCGCCCTCGAAGACGCGGTCGAGGCGGTGACCAAGCTGGAAGGCTACGAGCTGAAGCGGATCATGCGCACCGGCACTGTCGCCACGATCGACAACCGGAACTGGGAATTGCGCGACCACTCCGGCCCGGTGCAGCGCCTGTCGCAATCCCGCGCCGTGGCGCTCGACATGGAAAGTGCGACCATCGCCGCCAACGGATTCCGGTTCCGCGTGCCCTACGGCACCCTGCTCTGCGTCAGTGACAAGCCCCTGCACGGAGAGCTGAAGCTGCCCGGCATGGCCTCTGATTTCTATCGCACGCAGGTCGCGAACCACCTGATGATCGGCATCCGCGCGATGGAAGCGCTGCGCGAAATGCCGCTGGAACGCATCCACAGCCGCAAATTGCGTAGCTTTGAAGAGACAGCTTTCCTCTGAACCCCGAAAAACAGGCGTTTTCGCGTGTTTTGGGGCTTGCGCGTCCGCACAAAGCGTTGTGGTGTCACGCAACATGACGTTAAATGACCGGCAATCGGCCCCATAGACGGGGCATCTTCAGGGAGACACGACCAATGGCAACCAAACCGATGACCAAGGCCGCACTTGTGACGGCACTGTCGGAAAAGACCGGCATGGACAAGAAGTCCGCAGGTGCTGCACTGGACGCCGTGACCGAGATCATCACGGACGAAGTGTCCGGCGGCGGCGCAGTGACCCTGCCCGGTGTCGGCAAGATCTACTGCCGCGAGCGTCCCGAGCGGATGGTGCGCAACCCAGCCACCGGCGAGCAGATGAAGAAGGACGCCGACAAGGTCGTCAAGATGACCATTGCCAAGGCGCTGAAGGACAGCGTCAACGGCTGATCTTGCATCTTGCACGGATTAGGGAAAGGGTCGCCACGGGCGGCCCTTTTTCGTTGAGGTGATATGGATTTCAAGGCTTTGTTCATGGGCTTCGCCTTTGCGGCGATGTGGTCTTCGGCCTTCACCTCGGCGCATGTCATCGTGGCATACGCGCCACCGTTGACGGCGCTGTCCCTGCGGTTCCTGATCTCTGGCCTGCTGGGCTGCGCCATCGCCTTGGCGCTGGGCCAGTCGTTCCGCCTGACGCGCCGCCAGTGGACTGGCGTGCTCGTCTTCGGGCTTTGCCAGAACGCGCTTTACCTCGGGCTGAACTTCGTCGCGATGCAGACGGTGCAGGCCTCGCTCGCCGCGATCATCGCCTCGACCATGCCGCTGCTGGTGGCGCTGTCCGGCTGGCTGATCTTCGGCACGAAGGTGCGGCCTCTGGGCATCGCCGGTCTGGTCGCCGGCGTCGTGGGCGTGTCGCTGATCATGGGCGCGCGGCTGACGGGCGGCACGGATGTCATGGGTCTGCTGCTGCTGATCGTCGGTGTCGTGGCACTGACGGCGGCGACGCTGGCGGTGATGGGCGCCTCGTCTGGGGGCAACGTGCTGGCCATCGTGGGCCTGCAACTGCTGGTCGGGTCCGTCCTGACGGCGATCCCGGCCATCCTGACAGAACCTTTCGTCGTGGACTGGAACGCCCATCTGATCATCGCCTTCTTCTATACCACGCTGGTCCCGGGACTGGCGGCCACCTGGGTCTGGTTCCTGCTGGTCGGCCGGATCGGCGCCGTCCGCGCCAGCACGTTTCACTTCCTGAACCCGTTCCTCGGCGTGCTGATCGCCGCAGGTTTTCTGGGCGAACGCATTGGGCCGCTGGACGTGGTGGGCGTCATCATCATCGCCGGCGGTATTCTGGCGGTCCAGCTGAGCAAGCAGACCACAGCATCACCCTAACGTGATCTAAATTTGATGACGGGTGGAACCAGAGGTGCGATGGGCCGTTAACCCAACGCAAATAGGGAAGGTCTTACCATGCGCAGCGTTATTTATGTCATCGGTCTGGTTGTCGTGGTCATCTTCGTTCTGAAGATCGCCGGCGTCTACTAAGCCACATTCAGTTTAAGTTGTAACGGCCGCGTCGATCCCCGGATCGCGCGGCCTTTTTCATGTGTCCAGCCGCTCTTGCTGCAAAAACGCCTCAAAGGCATCCAGATCAAGGCCCGCGATCTGGCCGAACCCCTGCATCCACACCGCTGCGTCGCGCAGGGCGTCAGGTTCCAGCTTGCACCACTTCACCCGCCCCCGCTTTTCCTGAGAGATCAGGCCAGCCGCCGTCAGCACCCCCAGATGTTTCGAAATCGCCGCCAGCGACATCTGGAACGGTTCGGCCACGTCGGTCACCGCCATGTCGTCTTCCAGCAGCATGGCAAGGATCGCCCGCCGGGTCGGGTCCGCAAGGGCCGAAAATGTGCTGTCCAGATCCGATGTCATGGGGCCATTAGGCGGCGGCCTTTCGAAACGTCAACCAGATGGTTGAATGACATCGGGTCGTTTTAGACAGGCCCACAGGCCTGAAATGGCGATCGGTCTATACGCTTTTGTAAGCAATATCAGTAATTTAACGTCGACCTTCCACCGCTTGACTCGCAGACCCCTGCCGCATAGACCCACCGGAGTTATTTACGGGGCCTCAACGCGTGTCAGACAGCCCGGACCCAGACGATCCCGCCGCCCGTCTCAAGGCGCTCGAGGAGAAGCTGGCCTCCCGCAGGACGACGGCACAGGTCGATGCTCCGAAGGACGGTCACTATCAGGGTCAGCTGGCCTGGCGCATGGTGATCGAGCTTGTGGCCGGTCTCGGGATCGGTTTCGGCATCGGATACAGTCTGGATCGGTTCTTCGGAACCCTTCCGGTCTTTCTGGTGATTTTCGTCCTGTTCGGCCTCGCAGCCGGGATCAAGACCATGCTGCGATCGGCCGAAGAAGTGCAGAAGAAACAGCTGGCGGGCCAAGCGGGGCCGACTGCCAAGAACGAGGGTGAAACACGTGGCTAGTCACACACAGACGACAGACGCAGCGACCCACGGTGCAGGCGATGCCGTGATGAGCGCCGACACGGTCGGTGCCGCAGACGCAGCCGTGGCCCACGGTGCGGAAGCCGCACATGACGCCGGCGGCCTTGTCTTTCACCCGCTGGATCAGTTCCTCGTCCGCCCGATCTTTGGCGAAGGCGGCATCTTTCATCCCACCATGCCGGTGCCCGAAATTCATTGGTACACCCCGACCAACGTGACGCTCTGGCTGGCTCTCGCCGTGCTGTGCGTCGTGCTGCTGTTCGTCGTAGGGTCCCGTGGCCGCGCCACGATCCCGACCCGCACCCAGTCGGTCGCGGAACTGTTCTACGGCTTCACCCACAAGATGGTCGAAGACGTCTGCGGCAAAGAGGGGCTGAAGTATTTCCCTTATGTCATGACGCTGTTCGTCTTCATCCTCTTCGCCAACTTCCTTGGCCTGATCCCGCTGTCCTTCGCCACCACCAGCCACATCGCGGTCACCGCGGTTCTGGGTTTCGGCGTGTTCTTCGGCGTGACGATCCTTGGCTTCGTGCTGAACGGTCCGTCCTTCCTGAAACTCTTCTGGATGTCCGAAGCGCCGCTGTTCCTGCGCCCCATCATCGCCGTGATCGAGCTGATTTCCTACTTCGTGCGCCCCGTCAGCCACTCCGTCCGTCTGGCCGGTAACATCACTGCCGGTCACGCCGTGATGAAGGTCTTCGCGGCCTTCGCAGGCCTCGCCATCGTCAGCCCGCTGTCGGTCGTAGCGATCACCGCGATCTACGGTCTGGAGGTCCTCGTGGCCGGTATTCAGGCCTACGTCTTTGCCATTCTGACCTGTGTCTACCTCAAGGATGCGCTGCATCCGGCCCACTAGGGTCAAGGTTTTCAGGTCCGTCTACGAACCACCAACGCAATTCCATCGTAAGGAGAAAAGATTATGGAAGGCGATATCGCAAGCATGGGTCAATTCCTCGGTGCCGGCCTCGCAGGCATCGGTACCGGTCTGGCGGCTCTGGGTGTCGGCAACGTTGCCGGCAACTATCTGGCCGGCGCGCTGCGCAACCCCTCTGCCGCTGCTTCGCAGACCGCGACGCTGTTCATCGGCCTGGCCTTCGCAGAAGCCCTGGGGATCTTCTCGTTCCTCATCGCGCTGCTGCTGATGTTCGCAGCCTAATACGGCACGACATCCTTACGACTTTCCGACGCGGGGCAACCTCCGCGTCGGACGGTTGAAACAAAAGGTAACCGGGGACCAAGATGGCAACTGAAAACGTCGTCGCACAGGAAGTCGAAAGCGGCATGCCGCAGCTCGATTTCTCGACATTTCCGAACCAGATTTTCTGGCTTCTGGTCGCGCTTGTCGTGATCTATCTGGTCCTGTCCCGGATCGCCCTGCCGCGCATCAGCGGTGTTCTGGCGGAACGGTCCGGTACCATCTCGAACGACCTCGCCGCAGCCGAAGATCTGAAGCTGCGCGCAACCGAGGCCGAGGCGGTCTATGAAAAGGCCCTTGCCGACGCCCGCACCGAATCAAACCGTATCGCGGATCAGGCCCGTGCCGAAGCGCAGGCCGATCTGGACACGGCCCTCGCCGAAGCCGACGCCAAGATCGCGGCCCAGACCGTCGAGGCCGAAGCCAGCATCGCCGAGATCCGCGCAAGTGCCACCGAAAACGTGGCAATCGTGGCCAAGGACGTGGCAGAGGCGCTTGTCGCCGCGATGGGGTCCAGCGCCGATCAGGCGACCATCGACGCCGCCGTCACCGACCGGATGAAGGGATAAACCATGCGTTATCTGATGATCCCGCTGTTCACGCTGCTCGCCTCTCCGGCGTTCGCCGCGACCGGCCCCTTCGTCTCGCTGCGCAACACGAACTTCATCGTGCTGCTGGCCTTCATCCTGTTCATCGCGATCCTGCTCTACATGAAGGTGCCCTCGAAGGTCGCCGAGATGCTGGACAAGCGCGCCGACGGCATCCGCGCCGATCTGGACGAAGCCCGCGCCCTGCGTGAAGAAGCGCAATCGCTGCTGGCCTCTTACGAGCGCAAGCAGAAGGAAATGCAGGAACAGGCTGAGCGCATCGTCGCCAACGCCCGCACCGAGGCCGAACGCTCTGCCCAAGCCTCCAAGGACGAGATTGCCGCAACCATCGCCCGCCGTTTGGCCGGTGCCGAAGAGCAGCTTGAAAGCGCGCGTGCCGCTGCCGTCAAGGATGTGAAGAACCGCGCCGTGACGGTTGCCGTCGCTGCCGCCAAGGATGTGATCGCCAAGCAGATGGACGCCAACCGCGCCAACGCGCTGATCGACGACTCCATCGCAACGGTGAAAGCCAAGATGCACTGATACCGCAACCGCGGATCGCTTTGAAAAGGCCTCGGCATCCGCCGGGGCCTTTTTGCATCAGCGCTGGTGTTCGATGTCCAGCCGCTTGCGGGCAAAACCTTCGTTCTGGTCCGCCTTCTGCTGGTCGTTCATCGCACCCTCGACGTAGTCCATATGCGCATTGATCGCCGCCCGCGCACCGGCCGCATCCCGCGCCTGAATCGCCACGTTGATGGCCCGGTGCTGGCCCAGCAGGTCGCCCCGCGTCAGCCGCTGCTGGAACATCACGGCCCGGTTATAGAATACGCCCTGCCGCAGCAGGTCATACATTGACCGCATCATGTGCAGCAGGATGATGTTGTGACTGGCCTCGATCACCGCAAGGTGGAAATCGGCATCCAGTTGCGCCTCTTCCGTGGGGTCGGACTTGCGGTGCGCCGCTTCCATCTTCTGAAAGACCGTGTCGATCACCGCAAGGTCGGTATCCGTCCCGTGCCGCACCGCCCGTTCCGCCGCCAGACTTTCCATATCCCGGCGAAAGCTGATCGTATCGTGCAGGGCCACAGGATGATCCGCGAACAGCTTGATCAGGGCCGGGGCAAAGGCGCTGCCCAGCACGTCGGCCACATAGACGCCCGCACCTGCCCGCGCGCTCAGCAAACCGCGCGCCTGCAGGTCGGCCAGCGCCTCGCGGAGCGATGGCCGGGACACATGCATCCGCTCGCTCAGATCCCGTTCCGGCGGCAGACGCTGGCCCGGCCGCAGGATGCCGCGCAGGATCAGATCCTCGATCTGGCGCGCGATGCCGATTGACAGCTTTTCCTGGGTGACGGGTTCGAACGGCATAAGACATTCTCGGTAAGGTGGTCAGACATTATGACCGATCCGGGGGGCGGACAAACGAAAAGGGGCTGCCCGTCTGGGCAACCCCTTCTTTATGGTGAAAGATCCGCTGCTTAGTTCGGCGTGATGACGATATCCACGCGGCGGTTCTGCTGACGGCCTTCGGCGGTCAGGTTGGTGGCGACAGGCTGGTCTTCGCCACGGCCGATCGACCGGATGCGGGCCGACGACACGCCGTTGGCAATCAGAACCGAGGAGACGGACTGGGCGCGACGGGTCGACAGGTCGGCGTTGAAGGATGCGGCACCCACGTCGTCGGTGTGACCGATCACGTTGACGGTCGAATTCGGGTACTGCTGCAGCGATTGCGCCAGCGTCGACAGGTTGCCCTGTGCGGCAGCGGACACGGTGGTCGAGTTCGTGGCGAACAGGATGTCCTGCGGCAGCGTCACGATCAGGTTCTGGCCGTTGTTCACGATGCCGACGTTGCCGCCCATCTGGTTGCGCAGTTCCTGTTCCTGACGGTCCAGCACGCTGCCGGCGGTGGCACCGGCTGCGGCACCCAGGGATGCACCGATCAGGCCGTTCCGGATCCGCTCGGACTTGTTGTCGCCGGTGGCGGCACCCGCCAGTGCACCAAGGCCAGCGCCGATGGCTGCGCCCTGTCCGGTCATGCGGTTGTCGTTCGGGCCGCCGGTGCCGGCACAGGCGGTGGTCAGGGCCAGCGCTGCGGTGGCCAAGGTCAGGTTCAGGCGTGTCAGGGTGATCATGTGATTCTCTTTCTTCATTGGACCCGGAAGTGAGGGTGAGTCTCTGGCGCGGTTATGTCGCAACGCGCGGTGCTATCCAATAACGCGGAATTGTCAGGCAATGTTCCGCCGAATATCACCTTTTTGTGAATCCGCACGTGCGGATTCCCACGCAAGCAGCGTCCGCTTGACCGGCAGACCCCAATGATATCCCCCAAGGGCGCCAGACTTGCGCAGGGCGCGATGGCAGGGAATCAGCAGACTGACCGGGTTGCGACCGACGGCGGTGCCCACGGCCCGCACGGCCCGGTCGTGGCCGATGGACTGCGCGATCTCGGAATAGGTCGTGACCTGTCCGCTGGGAATACGCAGCAGCGCCTCCCAGACCTTGATCTGCAGGGGCGTGCCGATCATGTGCAGTCGCGCCTCGCCGCTGCCCGTCAGCGCCGCTTCAGTCCAGCCCACCACGGCCTCCGGATCCGCGACAAAGGTGGCAAGGGGCCAGCGCCCGGTCAGGTCCGCCATCGCGGCATCGCGCCCGGTCTCTGCGGCGAAGGCCAACCCGCACAGCCCCCGGTCCGTCGCCATCGACAGCACCGGGCCAAAGGGACTGTCGCACCAGCCCCAGCGCACCGTCAGCCCCGCCCCCTGCCGCGCATAATCGCCGGGCGTCATCGCCTCCCACCGCAGGAACAGGTCGTGCAACCGGCTGCTGCCCGACAGCCCCACCGCATCCGCCACCGCCAGCGTCGTGAAATTCTCGCGCAGCATCTGGCGGGCGTGGTCCAGCGCCAGAAACTGCTGATAGCGTTTCGGCGATACCCCGACCCATGTGGAAAAGACACGCTGCACGTGGCTCGCGCTCATCCCGAGTTCATCGGCCAGATCGGCCAGCGACAAAGGCTCGCCCTTGTGGGTGTCGATCAGGTCGATGGCGCGGGCCATGACGGCGTAATGATAGGGTGCGTGTTCCATGCCCCGACACTAGCCGTGCCGCGCACCTGCGGCGACCCGGAACTTGCGCAACCCGCGCGGGACAGGGCACAAGAGCGCATGGCAAAGCAACTCGACTACCGCACGATCCGCGAGATCTTCACCCGCTTTCAGGCGGCGGAACCCGAACCGCAGGGAGAGTTGGAGCATGTGAATGCCTTCACCCTCGTCGTGGCCGTGGCCCTGTCGGCGCAGGCGACCGACAAGGGCGTGAACAAGGCGACCCGCGCGCTGTTTGCCGTGGCCGACACGCCGCAAAAGATGCTGGATTTGGGGCTGGAGGCGGTGACCGACCACGTCAAATCCATCGGCCTCTTCCGCCAGAAGGCCAAGAACGTGATGAAGCTGTCCCAGATCCTCGTGGATGACTACGCCGGAGAGGTCCCCAATTCCCGCGCCGCCCTGCAATCATTGCCCGGCGTCGGGCGCAAGACGGCGAATGTGGTGCTGAACATGTGGTGGGCGCATCCCGCGCAGGCGGTCGACACCCACATCTTTCGCGTCGGCAACCGCACCGGCATCGCCCCCGGCAAGGATGTCGATCAGGTCGAACGCCGGATCGAGGATCACGTCCCCGCCGATTTCCAGCGCCACGCCCATCACTGGCTGATCCTGCACGGCCGTTACACCTGCGTCGCGCGCAAACCCAAATGCGCCGCCTGCCTGATCCGCGACCTCTGCGGGTTCGAGGATAAGGTCCTTTAGACGGCCCTTAGCCAAAGCGCATCCAGCGCGTCGATGGCCGCAGGATCAAATCGGCTTTCCTCTTTCCAGTACTTGCCGCTGGGCACGACGTAATCCAGCCGCACCTCCTCGGCCAGCGCTGCCGGAGCACTGTCCGCGTCGAACGCTGCAGGCTTCACCGGCAGGTCCTCCGGTCGCGCGCGTGGGAACACCAGCCGGCTTTCTCCCGTCGACAGGTTCACACAGGCACAACCCCGCTGCGCCGCCATGACCTGCAACCGCGCGGATTTCGCGGGCAGGGACCGCAAGGTCACATCCTGCCGCAACGGGTCTGCTGTGCCCGTCCCATAAAAATGCGTGGCCCCGCTGTCGGGATAGACCATGTCGCAGCCCAGAAAGGCCATGACGTCCGGCTTCAACGCCCCCAGCGCCCAGTAGCCTGCGGTAAACGCCATCGTGCCGCCCGCATAAACGAACCCGCCAAACTCGTTCTGCACCGGCACATAATCGTCGGCCGTCACGACCCGCTGCCCCGCACGCAGGTCTGTCGGCATCCGGTCACTGGGAAAATCCGACGGATGGATCAGATCGTCCCAATCGTCGCGCACGCGCCAGGCGTTGTTGATCGCCACGATCCGGTCGAACGGTGCGCGCGGCCAGTCCGCGCAGCTCACCACGGACGGGCCAGAGCCCAGTATCAGAACGATGCGCAACAGCCGTCTCCCTTCGCTTGTCGCGCGGACCCTAGCGGTGCCGCCCGCGGTGTCGAGGGGACAACACGCCTCACGTCGTGCGCGGCGGCGGCATCCGGTAATCGCCCGTCGCCTCGAACGCGGCGGCCAGCGCCAGCAGGCCCGTATCGTCATAGGCCCGTCCGGCCAGCGTCAGACCCACCGGCATGCCAATATCCGCCATGACGCCCATCGGCACCGTCACGGTCGGAATCCCCAGATGCCGGATCGCCAGATTGCCGTTCGCCACCCAGACCCCGTTGCGCCACGCCAGATCGGCGCTAGCCGGGTTCACATCCGCATCCGCCGGTCCCACGTCAGCGACCGCCGGAAACACCACCGCATCCAGACTGTGGCTGTCCATCCACTCCTCCAGATCGACCCGCCGCGTCTCCTCCAGCCCGCGCAGACCTGCGGCCAGCGTCGGGATATCCTGAAAATCCGTCACGCCGTGGGCGCGTGCATGCGCTGGGTAGTCCGCGATATCATCATCGAACCCGGTATAGCGGTCCGGCAGGCTGCCCGGCGTTGGGGGAAAGATCCGCGCCCCGTCCACATCCGACAGCCGCGACAGGCCCGCGTCGCCATTGTCGCGCAGGAACGTCTCCCACCCCCAGACCGACAGATCGACGATCTCGCGCTTGAGGTATCCCTCCGGCAGCAGCCCGCGCGTGGCGATGGTTGGACACCCGGGCCGGTCGCCCTCGTAGTTGGACACGACCGGGAAATCCACCGTCACCACCTCGGCCCCCGCCGCCTCCAGCGCATCCCGCGCCGCCTCCCACAGCGCCATGATCGCGGCGCGCGTCTCGATCCGCTGCCCGGTCGGCCCGCCGATGCCGGGGTGCTGCGCCGTCCCGGCCTCCGGGTCTGCGTTGATATACATCGCAGGCACCCCGAACCGCTTGCCGCGCAGCGATGCGCTTGCCAAGTCAAGATAGGATGCGGGCCGCACCTCCGACGCCTTCGGCAAGCTCACCCACGGCTGGCTGCGCCACAGATCGCCAGACGTCTCCGGATCGTCCGCCACGATCACGTCCAGCACCGCGAACATATCCGCCATCGTCCGCGTATGCGGCACCACCACGTCCATCGTCGGCACCAGCGGCCAGTTCCCCCGGACCGAGATCACGCCACGGCTGGGCGTATACGCACAAAGCCCGTTGTTGGACGCAGGCGCGCGCCCGCTCGACCAGGTCTCCTCGGCCAGCCCGAAGGCCGCAAAGCTCGCCGCCGTGGCCGTCCCGGATCCATTGGACGACCCCGACGCAAAGGCCGCCGTCAGCCAGTCGGCGCTGTAGGGCGACTCCGCCCGGCCATAAAGCCCCCGCTGCATCCCGCCGTTCGCCATGGGCGGCATGTTCGTCAGCCCGATCAGCACCGCCCCCGCCGCCCGCAACCGGGCGATGGCAAAGGCATCATCCGTGGCCACCAGATCCGCAAAGGCCGGCGATCCAGCGGCCACCGTCAGGCCGCGCACCTTGTAGCTGTCCTTGGCGGTGTAGGGGATGCCGTCCAGCGGCCCCAGCACAGCGCCCGCCGCCCGCCGTGCGTCGGACGCCTGCGCCGCGGCCCGCGCAGCGGGGTTCAGCACCGGCACCGCATTCAGACACGGCCCCGCCCGGTCGAACCGCGCGATCCGGTCCAGATACAGGTCCACCAGCCCGACGCTCGTAACCTCGCCCGCCTCCAGCGCCGCGCGCAGGTCGGCGATGCTGGCCTCGACCATGTTCATCGGGCCTTCGGCTGTTGCTGCGTGATGCAATGGATACCGCCGCCGCGCGCAAACAATTCCCGCGCATCGACACCGACGACCTCTCGCCCCGGATAGGCCGCGCCGAGGATCTCCAGCGCGCGCGCGTCCGCCTCGGCCTCGCCAAAGGTGCAGGCGATGACCGCACCGTTGATGACCAGATGGTTGATATAGCTGTAATCGACGAACCCATGCGCGTCGGTCAGCGTCGCCGGGGCCGGCACGTCGATGATCTCGAACCGTCGTCCGTCGGCATCCGTCTCACCCTCCAACTGCGCGCGGATCGCCTGCATCACCGCATGATCCGGGTGCGACGGATCACGTTGTTCGTGCAACAGGATGACCCCCGGCGCTGGCAGGCAGGCGACGATATCGACGTGTCCCCGCGTGCCGAACGGGTCGTAATCCCGCGTCAGCCCGCGCGGCAGCCAGATCGTCTTGCGCGCGCCCAGCGTGCGCGCAAACTCCTCGGCCACGCGACCCGCATCCGCATGCGGATTGCGTTCCGCCCCCAGTTGCACCGTTTCCGTCGCCAGCACCGTGCCAGCCCCGTCGACGTGGAACCCGCCGCCCTCGTTCACCAGCAGCGACGGCACCACCGGCACGCCAGCAACGCCCGCAATGAACCGCGCCAGATCGCGGTCATGGGCGCTGCTGGTCCAGTCCGCCCCGCCCCAGCCGTTGAAGATCCAGTCGACCGCCGCCAGCCCGCCCTGCGCATCATGCACGAAGGTCGGCCCCGAATCGCGCAGCCAGAAGTCGTCGATGGTCCGCTCCATGATCTCGATCCCGCTGTCCAGCATGCGCCGCGCGCGCGCGCCTTCGGTCGGGTCCACGATCATCGTCACCGGCTGGCGGGCGGCAATGGTGTTGGCGACCGTGCCCCACGCCGCATACCCCGCCTCGCGCGCAGCACTGCCCTCGCCCAGCGTCGCCCCTTCGCGGGGAAAGGCCATCCAGATCCGGTCCTGGGGTGCCGTCTCGGTCGGCATGTGCCACGTCATCGTCTCGTCTCCTGCACTGATCTTGGGCAGGATAAGCGGGAAAATACGGGGCATCCAGCGGCGTCACGCCGCGTTACAGCGCAGATCGCGCGATCATGCCTTTTCCGCCCGTCCCGCCGCGCGTATGACCCGCGCGTCACACAGCAAGAAGTCCGCCATGCCGCACGTTCCCTTCAGCGTCCCCCACAGCCTTCCCGTCCCCGAGGCCGCCGCCCGCCTGCTGGCCGGTGTGCCAAAGCTGGAAAAGGCCCTGCCCCCCGGCGGTCACGTCACGGCCGAACAGATCGGCGACGATGGCATGCGGCTCGATATCGGCGTGATGGGGCAGACCATCGTGGTCGAATCGCAGCTGACCCCCGAGGCCGTGCAGGGCACCATCGCCGTGCCGATGATGCTGACCATGATGAAGGGTCAGATCGTGCAAATGGTCGAATCCTCGGTCGCCAAAATGCTGGCGAAGGGCGCCGCCTAGTCCTCTGACCGGGTCGCCCAGACCTTGTCGGTCGGCGGCTGCGGCAGGTCGGTGACATCGCGGCAGCGGTGCAGGTGCACCTTGGCGATGAAATTCGCCGTGATCGGCGCCGTGACGAACAGGAACGCCATCACCAGCGCCTCGTGCAGGGACGGGCGGCCATCGGCAAAAGATGCCACGATCGACGCCAGCAGCAGCGATCCCACCCCAAGGGTCGAGGCGAGCGTCGGCGCATGCAGCCGCGACATCGGGTTGTTCAGCTTCAGCAGGCCCAATGACCCGGCGAGCGTAAAGCCTCCGCCGGTCACAAGCAGCACCGACAGGATGATGTCCCAGAGGATCGGCAGATCTGTCATTCGATGATGTCCCCCCGCAGCACGAAACGGCACAGCGCGACGGTGGACACGAAGCCCAGCATCGCGATGATCATGGCGCTTTCGAAATAGATCTGCGTCCCCCAGAGGATGCCAGACAGGATGATCAGCCCGATGGCGTTGATGACCATCGTATCCAGCGCCAGAATGCGGTCGCCGACATGCGGTCCCCGCAGCAGGCGGACCATGGCCAGCACCTGTGCCAGCGCCACGGCGCCGATGGCGAAATAAAGGGCGATTTCGGTCATGCGAAGATCTCCTTCAGGCGGCTTTCGTAACGGGCCTTGATGTCGTCGCGCACGGCATCGGGGTCCGGCGCGTGCAGCGCGTGGACCAGCAGGGCGGTGCCATCCGCACTCAGGTCCGCGGACAGGGTGCCGGGGGTCAGGGTGATGGACCCGGCAAGGATTGTGATCGCCTCGGGCTTGCGCAGGTCCAGCGGCACGGTGATCCACGCGGGCTGCAGGCTGTCATTGCCCCGGAACAGGATCTGCATGGCCACCGTGATGTTCGACTTGATGATGTCCCAGATCACGATCAGGCAATAGACGACCATGCCGAAAGGCCGCGCAACAGGGGGCCGGTCGGGCCAGTAAGCGGCGGTCAGGATCGGGATCAACAGCCCCAGGATCGTGCCGAAAACGATGGTCCCCAGCGTCAGGCTGTTGTTCAGCAGGCACCAGACTACCACCAGCAGCAGGGTCAGCAGCGGGTGCGGCAGCAGCCGGCGGGTCAGTCGCAATGGCATCTCAATGACCCTCCTCGGTGTCGGTCGCGGCGGCGTCGTGCGGTGCATCGTCGCCGTGGTCATCCTTGATGACCTTGCCCGGCATCGACAGCACGGCCGCGATATAGGGTTGCGGGTTGAACAGTTGCGTGGCCGTCGCGTTCAGAAAACCCGTCACCGGCCCGGCAAAGACCGTCAGCGCGACCAGCAGCGCCAGCAGACTGCCGATGGCGACCATCGGCAGGGCAGGCTCCGGCGCGTCGTTTTCCTTGGTATTCGCCTCGCCCGCCTCGGACTCGGGATTCTCCTCGCGCTCTGCCGCGACCTGATGCGACCGCCAGAACATCTGGCTGCCCGCCCGGCCAAAGCCCACGACGGCGACCAGCGATCCCGCCAGCACGATACCCCAGACCCACCAGACCAGCGCCGATCCGCGCGCCGCATCCATGATCAGCAGCTTGCCGACAAAGCCCGACAGCGGCGGCAGGCCGGTCATGGCGATCGCGGCGACAAAGAACATGCCAGCCACCAGCGGCCCGCCCGCGACGGGTACCGCATCGCGCAGCCAGACGCCGACGCCCGTCCGCCGGTCGCGCAGCACGTCGACCAGCAAAAACAGCGCCGCCGTGGCAAAGGTGGAATGGATCGCGTAATACAGCGCCGCGACGATGCCCGACGCGGTGAACACAGCCACCGCCGACAACAGCATCCCCATCGACCCGATGACGGCAAAGGCCACCAGCCTGTCGATCCGATAGGACCCCAGCACACCGATCATGCCCATCGCCAGCGTCAGCAATGCGGCGGGCATCAGCCATGTGTCGAACAGGCCTTGGGTGATCTCCAGCTCTGGCGGAAAGACCAGCGTATAGAACCGGATGATCCCGTAGGCGCCGACCTTGGTCATGATCGCGAACAGCGCGGCGACGGGGGCAGGGGCCTCGGCATAGCTACCGGGCAGCCAGAAATGCAGTGGCAGCACCGCCGCCTTGACGGCAAAGACCAGCAGCAGCAGGACCGCGGCCACCCGGATACCCGCAGAATTGGAGGGGTCCAGCGCGGCCACCCGCACCGCCAGATCCGCCATGTTTAGCGTGCCCGTCTGGGCATAGATCGTGCCGAGCGCGAACAGGAACAGCGTCGATCCCAGCAGGTTATACAGCACATACTGCGTGCCCGCGCGCAGCCGCCGCTTGCCGCCCGCGTGGATCATCAGACCGTAGGACGCGATCAGCAGCACCTCGAAGAAGACGAACAGGTTGAAGGCATCGCCGGTCAGGAACGCCCCCATGATCCCCATCAGCTGGAACTGGTAAAGGGGGTGGAAATGCTGCCCCCGCGTGTCCCAGCCGGACCCTATGGCATAAAGCAGCACCAGCGGCGCCAGGATGGCCGTGACCAACACCATCAGTGTCGACAACCGGTCCGCGACCAGCACGATGCCGAAGGGCGCCTGCCAGTGGCCCAGCTGATAGACACTGATCGTGCCGTCATAGGCCTGCCAGAACAGGCCCAGTGCCACGCCCAGCAAGGCCGCCGTGCCAGCCACCGACAGCACCCGCTGAAGCGAGATATGAAACCGCGCGACCAGCACCAATATGGCAGCCAGCATCGCGGGCAGGACGACGGGGGCGACGATCCAATGGGTCATTCGACCGCCTCACCGCGCAGCGCATGCGGGGCTTGCGGAATCTCTGCATCGCGGGCGGGCACGTCGACCAGATCCTCACCGGCGCTCAGATACGATCCCAGCGCCATGATGACGACGACCGCCGTCATGCCGAATGAAATCACGATTGCCGTCAGCACCAGCGCCTGCGGCAGCGGGTCCGTATAGACCTCGACCCCGTCGCGCAGCACCGGTGGTGCGTTCAGCGCCAGACGACCCGAGGCGAACAGGAACACGTTCACCGCATAGCTCAGCAGCGATGTGCCGATGATGACCGGAAAGGTGCGCAGCCGCAGCACCATGTAGATGCCTGCGGCGGTCAGCACGCCGATCGCGGTGGCCATGAGGAATTCCATGCTCAGCCCTCCTGCTTGATGGATGGGCGGGACGGGTCGATGTCCATGGCGTGTTCGCTGGCCTCGGTCCCGGCGCGCCGGCCGAGGCGAGAGAAGCTTTCCAGCGACAGCATCACCGCACCCACGACCGCAAGGAAGACGCCCAGATCGAAGGCCGCCGCCGTCGCCAGTTCGAATTCGTTCATCGGCGGGATGCGGAAATAGCCGAAGGCCGACGTCAGGAACGGCTCTCCCGCGAACCACGATCCGATGCCGGTCAGGCCCGCGACCAGCACACCCGCCCCGATGATCCCGTGATAGGGATAGCGCTGGCGGCTGTCGGCCCAGGCAAAGCCCGACGCCATGTATTGCATCACGACCGCAATCGCCACGATCAGACCTGCGACGAACCCGCCGCCCGGCTCGTTATGGCCGCGCAGGAAGATATAGACGCCAACCATCAGCACCACCGGCATCATCACCCGCGTCAGAACGACCATCATCAGCGGGTGGGCATCGCCGGCGCGCGCCTCTTCGAAATCGCGGTTCAGCAGCTTCGCGCGGACCTCGCCGTTCAGCAGCGCCTCGGTCAGCGCATAGATGACCAGCGCCGCGATCCCCAGCACGATGATCTCGCCGAAGGTATCAAAGCCCCGGAAGTCCACGAGGATCACGTTCACGACGTTGTCGCCGCCGCCGCCCTTGTAGGAATTGGCCAGATGATAGTCCGAGATCGAGGTCATCGGGAAATCGCTCATCAGGATCGTCCAGGTCAGCCCCGCGACCGCGATGCCGCCGCCGATGGCGATCACCGCATCCCGCGTGCGTCGGCCGACGCTCGATTCCGCCGGACTGCGGTTCGGCAGGAAATTCAGCGCCAGCAGCAGCAGGATGATCGTCACCACCTCGACCGAGATCTGCGTCAGCGCAAGGTCGGGGGCCGAAAAGTAGTTGAAGCTGACCGACACGATCAACCCGATGATCCCCATCAGGATCAGCACGGCCAGCCGGTTCCGGTGATAGATCACGAGGAACCCCGCCGCCGCGATCAGCATGGCCCACAGCGCGACGGCGACCGGCGTGATCGGCAGCATCGTCCGCGTCAGCGCCGCGGCACTGCCCGTGAACCACGCATGCGCGCCCAGCCCCACCACAGTCACGACAAAGATCGCCGCATAACGGGTAAAGCTACCGTCGTGCAGCCGGTGGCTGAACCGCCCCGCGGCATTGGCCAGTGCCTTGATCAGGCTGTCGAACATGTCCTTCGCCTCTGGCCGCGGCACCGCATGCCAGACGCGGGACAGCGGGCCGAACAGCGCCAGCCAGATCAACCCGCCCACGACCGCAATCGCGGACATCGCCAGCGCCGGGGTCAGACCGTGCCACAGGGCCAGATGCTCCTCCGGCATCGGGGCCACGCCGCCGACGACGGCCTCTGTGACCAGCCGCACGAAAGGCTCTGCCAGAAACGGCGCGATCCCCAGACCCACGACGGGAATCATCAGCAGGGCAGGGGGCAGCCACAGACCCGGCTCGGGATCATGGGGATGCGCCGGATAATCGTCCCGCTCTGCCCCCAGAAAGGTATGAGAGATGAAGCGGAACGAATAGGCCGCCGAAAACAGCGCACCCAGCGTCGCCACGACCGTCACCAGCAGCGGGCTGTTGAACAGCGTCGTGTGCAGCGCTTCTTCCAGCATCATCTCTTTCGAGACGAAACCGTTGAACAGCGGAATCCCCGCCATCGACAGCCCCGCCAGCGTCGCGATGAAAAAGGTCAGCGGCATCAAGTGACGCAGCCCGCCCAGCTTTTTCATGTCGCGCGTATGCACCCCGTGATCGACGATCCCCGCCACCATGAAAAGTGCCGCCTTGAAGCTCGCGTGGTTCAGGATGTGGAACACCGCCGCCATCGCGCCAAAGGTCGTCCCGGTGCCCAGTAGAAAGCAGATCAGGCCCAGATGCGACACCGTCGAAAACGCCAGCAGCGCCTTCAGATCATCCTTGAAGAACGCGATGAACGCGCCCAGCGCCATGGTGATCAGACCGACGGAACACACCAGCGTCACCCAGACGTCCGTGCCGCTCAGCACCGGCCACAGCCGCGCCATCAGGAACAGCCCCGCCTTCACCATGGTGGCCGAATGCAAATAGGCCGACACCGGCGTCGGTGCCGACATCGCGTGTGGCAACCAGAAGTGGAACGGGAACTGCGCGGATTTCGTGAAACACCCCGTCAGGATCAGCAGCAGCGCCGGCAGATACAAGGGCGAGGCCTGAATCAACTCCCGGTTCTGCAGGATCACCGTCAGGTCATAGCTGCCGACGATCTGGCCCAGAATCAGCATCCCCCCGATCATCGCAAGCCCGCCCATGCCGGTCACGGTCAGCGCCATCCGCGCGCCCTGACGGCCCTCTGGCAGATGCTTCCAGAAGCCGATCAGCAGGAAGGACGACAGCGACGTCAGCTCCCAGAAGACCAGTAACATCAGGATGTTGTCCGACAGCACGATACCGACCATCGCACCCTGAAACAGCAGCAAATAGCTATAGAATTCGCCCATGTTGTCGTCGCGCGACAGATACCAGCGCGCATAGGTGATGATCAGCAGCCCGATCCCCAGGATCAGCCCCGCGAACATCAGCCCCAGTGGATCAAGGAACAGGTTTGCGTTCATGCCCAGCCCCGGCAGCCAGTCCAGCCGCGCGGTGGCGACCTCTCCGCGCAGGACACCGGGCAGATGCGTCATCAACCCGATGAAGGCCAGCGCCGTCACGGTGAAGGTGGTGACAAAGCACACCTGCCGTCCGGCCCTGATCATCAGGCCGGGCAGCAGCGCACCGAGGAAGGGCAGGGCGACGATGAGAAACAGTGACATGGGTGCTTTTATTGCGGACACAAACCGGAACGACCAGCCCTTGAAATCCGAATAAAGCCGCTTTTCGTGCTCTCGGGGCCGTGATGACGAAAAATTCAGACGCCGTTAGGCCATTCCGCGCCGATTCAGGCCAGATGCGCCGCCACGTCCCGCAAGATGCCGCGCCCCTCCGGCGTCGCATCCGGCCACAGATGCCACATGTGAAACAGGTCCGGCAGCACCCGCAGCGTCAGCGGAACGCCCTCCCGCCCCGCGCGCGTGGCGAACAACAGCGTGTCGTCCAGCAGCACTTCGATCGTCGTGGCCGCCATGAACAGCGGCGGCAGCGTGCCCAGCTCTCCGAGCAGTGGAGACGCTTCGGGATCGTCGTCGCGCAGATGCCCCAGCGCCATGTCCGACAACCGCCGGTCCTGCGCGTCGTCGTTCATCAGGTCCGTGGCAGAGTTCCGCGTCCGCGTCGTGCTTTGCCCGCTGCGGTCCGTGTTGGGCGACAGCACCGCCAGCCGCCGCATCAGGTGCGGATGGGACAGGCCCAGCACCAACCCCAGATGCCCGCCCGCGCTGTCACCGACAACGTCGGGCCGGTCCAGCGCATCCAGAACCCCCCGCACCGCATCACGCTGCGCGGGCCAGGGACGCTCCGGCGCCAGCGGATAGTCGGGCACGAAGATCGCGCGCCCCGTCAGACCGGCCAGCACCCGCGCCGGGGCGGCATGGGTATCAGAGCCACCAAAGACATAACCGCCGCCGTGCAGCCAGACGACCGGCCGCCCGCCCCTGCCGAACCAGCGCCCATCACAGCCGCCGACACGTGCCACCTGCGGCAACGCAGGCGCGTCGCCCGCCTGCGCCAACCGTAAAAAGGCCGCTCGCATCTCTGCGGGCGACCCTTCGACGGGCGTGTCACGGATATGCCGTTCCAGCGCCGCGCGATCCATCAGACGTTGATCGACCCTACCGCACCGCCGTCGATGCGCCAGTTGGCGCCGGTCACGAAGGACGACAACTCGCTGCACAGGAACACGATCACCGGGGCGACCTCTTCCACCTTGCCGCGCCGCTTCAACACCAGATAGGGGCGCTCTTCCTCAAGAAAGCTCTCGACCGCCTCGTCGAAGGAACAGTTCTCCTCCTCCGACCGCTTTTCCATCATGCCATCCGTCATCGGCGTCTCGATGAACGCGGGCGCAATGCAGTTCACCAGCAGGCCCTTGCCCGAATGGGCCATCGCGATGCTTTTCGCATGGCTCAGCAACGCCGACTTGGCAGAGTTATAGACGGTTTCCTCCGGATATGGCTGCGCCACGTTTTCCGACGTCACGAACACGACCCGGCCCCAGCCGCGGTCGATCATCGCCGGGCACAGGTGGCGCGCCATGCGGACACCCGACAGAAAATCGATGTTCAGCGCGTCGTCCCAGTCTTCCTCGGACATCTCCAGCGGATCGCCCTTGGCACCGGTCACACCGGCCGCATGCACCCAGATGTCGAAATCCGTGCCGGCTTCGGCCATGAACTTGTCCACGCCGGCCTTGCTCGACAGATCGCCAGCGATGCAGGTGATGCCGAACTCTTCGCGCACCGGGGCAAGGTCTTCTTCCTTCAGGTCGGTCGCGGTGACTTCCACGCCCGCCTCGATGAACCGCTTGATCGTCTCGATGCCCATGCCGCCCGAACCGCCGGTGATCAGCGCGCGCTTGCCCTTAATGCCAAGATCCATGTCTCTGCTCCTCATAAATAAGTGTCGCCGGACAACAGGGGCCGGGGGCAACTTGTTCCGCCGGATGGCGCGGTGTCGCAGGCGGGAACAACGCCGTACCGCAACGGTTGTCGCGGGAACTCGCACGTATTGGACGCCCCATGACAGACGCCCCGCAGATTCCCGCCCAGCATCAGGACCCCATGCCCGCCGACGAATACCGGATGGACCCCGCCCCCGAGGACATGCCGCGCCACTACGGCGTCGGTCAGCTTGCGGGCAAGGTCGCCATCGCCTCCTGCGACGGCAGCTACTTCACCGGCCAGACCCTGCACCCGAACGGAGGCATGATCGTTGGCGCCTGAATCCGCTCCGGCGATCTACCAGATCTATCCCCGCTCGTTTCAGGACACGACCGGCAGCGGTGTCGGCGACATTCAGGGCATCATCCAGCGCCTCGACCACGTCGCGGGACTAGGGGTCGACGCGATCTGGCTGTCACCTCTCTATGTCTCGCCTTGGGTGGACGGTGGCTATGACATCATCGACCACACCGCCATCGACCCGCGCTTCGGCACGATGGCGGATTTCGACGCGCTGGTGGACAAGGCCCACGGCCTTGGCCTGCAGGTCTATATGGATCAGGTGCTGAACCACACCAGCGATCAGGCGCCGTGGTTTCAGGCCGCCATCGCCGGTGACGCGGACAAGGCCGACTACTACCTCTGGCGCGATCCGAAACCCGACGGCAGCCCGCCGAACAACTGGCTGGCCCAGTTCGGCCTGCCCGCGTGGAAATGGAACCACAAGCGGCGGCAATACTACTTCCACCAGTTCCTGCCCGAACAACCCAGCCTCAACCTGCGCAACCCCGCCGTGCAGGACATGATCGCGGGGCAGATGAAGGGCTGGCGCGACCGCGGCGTCGACGGCTTCCGCTTCGACGTGGTCACGGCGTTCCTCTGGGACGAAAGCCTCAAGGACAATCCCCCCGCCACGCCAAAGGTCCACCGCAAGGTCGCTGGCGAAGTCTTCAACCCCTACACCTATCAGGACCACGTCTACGACATGCTGCCCGGCGACGGCGCAGCCTACGCGGAAAATTTGCGCAAATGGGCGGGCGACGACGCCTACCTGTTCGGGGAAAACACCTCCGGCAACAAGTCCATCGAACTCGCCATGGCCTTCACCGCACCCGGTCGCCTCGATTCCGTCTATACCACCGACCTGCCCGAAAACCGCGGCAGCCCCGCCATCGTGGCAGAGGTCATCGCCCGCGCCGACAGTCTGCAACGGATCACTGGCTGGCTATCCAGCCACGATCAGCCCCGCCACGGGCGCGGCGACGCCTCCGACCCAGTGCTGGCGCTGCAGATGGCCTTCCTGCCCGGCCCTTGGATCATCTATCAGGGCGAGGAATACGGCCTGCGCCAGCCCGATCTGGCGCAAGAGGACGTGACCGACCCGCTCGACCTGCTGTACTGGCCCGACGGTCCGGGCCGCGAAGGCGCGCGGGTGCCGATGCCGTGGGACGCGGTGGCGGACAGCTACGCCTTTACCAAGGGCACGCCGTGGCTGCCGATGGACTGGGACCGTGGCGATCTGCAACGGGCACAGGCGCAACTGGCCCCCTTCTACCGCCAGATCATCGGCTTGCGCCGCGATCTGGGCTGGGACACGGCAGAGGTCGTGGATTGCACCGCACAGGACGACCTGCTCGACCTGACGATCCGCGCCAAGGATGGCCGCAGCTTCCGCGGCCTGTTCAGTCACGGCGGCGGCGACTTCGCCGATCCGCCGCAGGGCAATCCGATCGTCACCGCCGATGCCCTGTGTCCGACACTTGCCCCGGATGGCTGGTGCGGCGCCGTCTGGTCGGTCTGACGCAAACGCCCCGCCGGATCACCCGGCGGGGCGCCTACCTTATGCCTCTGGCGCGCAGTCCTGCGTCAGGACGACGACGGACTGCCAGTCCACGGTCAGGGAATTGCTGTGCGTCCCCTCCGCTGCCGGATCGGCGGCACTGGTATCCAGTCGCCGGGTCCAGTCGCCACCCGGCAGGGTGAAAGAGGCCGCATCGCCCGCGTTGAAGATCATCAGGATATCGCAGTCGCCCTTCGTGATGATCCGCTTGGCAAAGCAGCGCAGCCCGCCGTCGTGCCAGTCGTCCTCGGTCATCTCGCGCCCTTCGGGGTGGTGCCAGCGGGTCGCCTTGCCGCCGTCCGACAGGTCCGCGTTGCCGAAATTCGTATCGACGAACCCCTCCAGCTCGCGGCGCAGGGCGATGGCCGCGGCGGCGGACCGCGTCAGGCTTTCGTCCGCCCCCTCCCAGTCCAGCCAGGTGATCTCGTTGTCCTGGCAATAGGCGTTGTTGTTGCCGCCCTGCGTCTGGCCGAATTCGTCCCCCGCAAGGATCATCGGCACGCCCTGTGCCAGCAGGACCGTCGCCTGTGCGGCCTTCACCCGGCGGCGGCGGGCCTCCATGATCTCCGGATCATCCGTCGGCCCCTCGGCCCCCAGATTGTCGCTGATGTTGTTGTCGTGGCCGTCGCGGCCATCCTCGCCGTTGGCCGCGTTGTGCTTTTCGTTATAGGCGGTCGTGTCCCACAGGGTGAACCCGTCGTGGGCGGCGACGAAATTGATCGACGACGTCGCGGGCCGGTTGTCGTGGTCGAACTGCACCGGCGATCCCGACAGACGCTCCGACAGGGGCGCCGTCATCCCGTCGTCCCGCCGCCAGAAGGCGCGGATATCGTCGCGGGCCTTGTCGTTCCATTCGCGGAACGGCCAGACGAAGCCGCCGACCTGGTAGCCGCCGTCGCCGATGTCCCACGGCTCTGCGATCAGCTTGACCGCCGACAGCACCGGGTCCTGCCGGATCGTGGCAAAGAAGTTGCCGCTGCGGTCGAACCCGTCCGCATCCCGCGCAAGGGTGGACGCAAGGTCGAACCGGAAGCCGTCCACATGCATCACCTCGACCCAATAGCGCAGGCTGTCCATCACCATGCGCAGCACCATCGGATGATTGACGTTCAGCGTATTGCCGGTGCCGGTGGTGTCATAGACGTGCCGCTTGTCCTCGCCGGTCATATAGTAGGACTCGTTGTCGATCCCCCGGAACGACAGGGTCGGCCCCATCTCGTTGCCTTCGCAGGTGTGGTTATAGACCACGTCAAGGATCACCTCGATGCCCGCGGCATGGAACCGGTCGATGGCCAACTTGACCTCCTGGATATCCCAGCTTTTCAGGTATCCCTGATGCGGGGCAAAGAACGACAGGGTGTTGTAGCCCCAGTAATTCGACAGCCCCTTGTCGATCAGGTAATTGTCGTTGGCAAAGGCGTGGATCGGCAAAAGCTCGATCGCGGTCACGCCCAGCTTGGTCAGATGATCCAGCACCGGGTCGGCCGACAGCGCGGCAAAGGTGCCCCGGTCCGCCTGCACGATGCCCGGATGGCGCATGGTCAGACCCTTGACGTGCGCCTCGTAGATCACCGTTTCGTCCCAGCGGGTCCGCAGCGCGTCGGCCCGGTCCCAGGCATAGGAATCGTCCACCACCACGCCCTTGGGCATGAACGCCGCCGAATCGCGGTCATCGAACGTCAGGTCATCCTCGCCCACTTGATAGCCGAACAGCGAATCGTCCCAGGTCAGATGGCCCATCAGCGCGCGCGCGTAAGGGTCCAGCAGCAGCTTGTTGGGGTTATAGCGATGACCCTTTTCGGGCGCATAAGGTCCGTGCACGCGGTAACCATAGCGCTGGCCCACCCCCACGCCGGGGATGAAACCGTGCCAGACACCGCCTTCCATGCAGGGCAGGGTGATGCGCGCGGTTTCGCGCTCCCCCGCCTCGTCGAACAGGCACAGCTCCACCTTGTCGGCGCTGTTGGAAAACAGGGCAAAATTCGTGCCGCCGTCGCGGGGATCGGCCCCCAGCTTGTCAGGGCGCGCCAATGAAAGGTCGAATGTCACATCGACCGGCGAATGGTCCGTCATGGTCTTTATCCTTCATGCGACACCGTGGTCGCGCAGGGGGTGCATGTCTCAGCGCCCGTTTGGCAGTGCCGTCTCAGCCGATCAACGCAAACCGCACTCGCCTGTTCCTGCGGCACCCGCATTCGGATGCCGCAGCGTGCAGTTCAGTCGGATTTGCCCGAATCCGCATCAGGCGCGGGACTGTCCTCCCACGTCACGACGGGATCGCCACTTGGGTCACAGCGCAGCGTCAGCTGTCGCGCCCCGGTCTGCCGCGTCAGCGTGATCGTACCATCCCCATCGCGCGTGATCCGGCAGGTGGCATTGTCAAAGAACGCAGGCGCCGCGTTGCGCAACCGCAGCAACGCCTGCGACAACCGCGCCTTGTCGCCCGCAAATCCCGCAGCGTCGGTCATCTGTATCATCTGGTTTAGATCGACCGGGCGGCGATTGTCCGGGTCCGTCAGCGCGAAATGGGCGCCCAGACAGCCGCGATAGATATCCGGCACGCCGGTCATCGCGATCTTCAGCGCGGTCTGCACCAGCGACAACCGCTGCCCCAGTGCTGTCAGCCGATCAAGCGCTGCGGGCGCTGCATCACGCCACTGCGCCGTCAGATGCGGGATCAGGTCCAGCACGGCGGCCTCCGCTTCCTCGTCCGGATGCGTCCAGTTCGTGATCCGCTTGGCCTCGCGCAGGGCCTTCGTCATGTGATCGCGCAGCCGCGTGTCCAGATCGTCCTCGCCCCAGATCGCCAGCGCGCTTTGCACCAGATACCAGCGGGTGTTCGGGCTGACAGCCTCCGCCCCCGCCAGTTCGGCGCTGTCATCCACGAGGGCGATCAGATCGTCCGGCAGGTGACTGCAGGCCACCAGCCGCATCCGCGCATCCTCCGACCGCTTCGTGTCATGAGAGGATGTCAGCGTCAGCGCGGTCGGCAACCGCTCTGCCAGCCAGTCGTTCAGCGCGTCATCCGTAATCGTGACCGCGTCCGGATCGGCCCCCACCTCGTTCGCGGCAATATAGGCGTTCCAGCGGAACCCCGCGGTATCCTCGTGCGATTTGGCCAGCAGTGCGCCGGTGACCTGCTGGAACCGCACCTGCAGCCGCGCCGCCTCCGGCGTTTGCGGTGTCAGGATGCAATCGGTCAACAGCCGCACGACATGATCGCTGCGCAACGCGGTCGCGGCATCGTCCGCAACCCGCTGCATCAGTGCCACATCGCCGGGCGCATTGGCGGACCCGGCCAGATAGGTGCGGTAGCGCGGAAAGGCGACCAGCAGCGCCATCACCGCCTCGCGCAGCGCCTCCTGCCCCTGTTCGTCACCGGCGGCCACGGTGGCGGCCCCGGCCAGCCCGATCATCTGCTGCAACTCGGCGGCCAAATCCTGCCGGATCACCTCGTCCTTGGCGGCAATCAGCGCGTCGTGGAACGTGCCGCTGCGCCCGGTCTGGTCCTGCCACGCCGCCAGCAGCCGTGCATGCCCGTCGCCATCGGTCAGCAGACGCGCGATCTGCCGCGCGGCCTCGTAGCCGGTCGTCCCGGCCAGATGCCAGTCCGGCAGCGCCTCGTCGCCCGTCAGGATTTTCTCGACCCAGATCGGCGTCTCCGGCACACGCTTGCGCAGTTTCTCCAGATAGGCCGCCGGGTCCGCCAGCCCGTCGATGTGATCCAGCCGCAGACCCTGCACAAGGCCCGCGTCGACCAGTTCAAAGACCTTGCGGTGCATGTCCTCGAATACCGCATCATCCTCGACCCGCATCCCGATCAGGCCGGTCACGTTGAAAAACCGCCGGTGCGTGATGCTGTCCCGCTCGCGCTGCCACGGCACCAGCCGCCAGACCTGCGCGTCATGCAGGTCCCGCAGATCGACGCCATCGCTCACCGTCGCCGGATCGAGCGGCACCGCCAGATCACCGACGCACAGCACCGGCCCGTCGGCGGCGCGGTCCAGCGTGACCTCGCCCTTGTCCACCAGCGCGTCAAAGGGTTCGGTCAGGAACGGCAGCAACAGCCGCTCTGCCCAGTCGATATCGAAATGCGGGGCAAAGGCGCTGTCGGTCCCATGCCGCAGCAGATCGCGCAGCCAGGGATTTTCCAGCGAAAACGCCGTATGGTTCGGCACGATATCCAGAATGATGCCGATCCCCGCCGCCTGCGCCGCCTGCGCCAGCGCGGCAAAGCCCGCTTCACCGCCCAGATCCGCCTCGATCGCGTTCGGGTCGATCACGTCATAACCGTGCGTCGACCCCGTCTGCGCCGCAAAGATCGGCGAAAGATACAGGTGACTGATCCCGGTCGCGGCCAGATGCGGCAGGTACTCCTGCGCCACGGCAAAGGTCACGCCTTCGCGCAGTTGCAGGCGGTAGGTGGCGGTCAGTGGAATCATCGCTGTGTTATCCATGTGCAGAATGCAAAATTGTCCTCTGGCGCGCCCAGCCGCAGCCCTGTCGCGTCGCCGCCCCACAGGTCCTGCGGCACCGCCTGACCCAGTTGCACGACGGTGTTCAGATCCCCGGCGCCGAACGTCCAGCAGACCCGCAACGCCTTTGGCCCGATGACCCAGACATCGGCCCCGGTCTGCCCGCTGTGCAACAGGGGCACCAGATTGGTGCTGCGCCAGTCCAGCAGCCGCCGCGTCAGGCCGCGCCAGTTCTCCGCGTCCGCAGGCGGCGTGTCATAGGGCCGTGCGCTTTTGAATGTCTCAGGGTCCAGCGGGTCCGGCAGATCGCCGCCGAATCCGCCAAAGGCGCTGAACTCCGCCAGCCGCCCCTTGCGCACCGCCTCCGCCAGATCGCCGTCGAAATCGCAAAAGAACGGAAACGGCGTGCGCGCCCCGATCTCCTCGCCCTGAAACAGCATCGGCACAAAGGGAGATGTCAGCAGCAGCGCATGGGCCACGCGCATCGCCTCCGGCCCGGCGAGCGTCATCAGCCGCTCGCCCAAGGCACGGTTGCCGATCTGGTCATGCGTCTGATTGGCGTTCACAAAGGCATCGGGCGGCAGATGCGCGCTGGGCGCCCCCCGCGCATCGGCGCGGGCGTTGCGCGGCGCACCCTGCGCCACATGCCCCTCCGTCAGCGCCACCGCCAGATCGCCCAGCGGATCGACGGCAAAGGGCGCGTAGTATCCCTCATCCTCGCCGGTCAGCAGACAGTGCAGGGCATGGTGATAATCGTCGTTCCACTGCGCATCCGTCAGCCCGTCGTCGCGGTGGCCCGGCAGGTTGCGCTCGTCCTCGGCGATCAGGTGCAGCGGGCGGGGCAGGTCCAGCGCCCGCAGCCGCAGCGCCAGTTCCTCCAGAAACTCCGGCGAGGAGGGGTCCTTCAACTGATGCACCGCATCCAGCCGCAGCCCGTCCACGCCGAAATCGCTGATCCACATCATCGCGTTCTGGATGAAGAATTCCCGCACCGGCGCTTGGGTGAAGTCGATAGCCGGCCCCCAGGGCGTGGCCCTGCCTGCGTCAAAGAACGCGGGACTGATGCCGCCCAAATACGCCCCCTCGGGTCCGAAATGATTATAGACGACATCAAGGATTACCGACATCCCCAGTCCGTGCGCCGCCCGGACGAAATCGGCAAAATCATCGGGCGTGCCGTAGGCCGGATGCACCGCATGGGGCAGCACCCCGTCATAACCCCAGCCGCGATCCCCCGCGAACTGTGCAATCGGCATGACCTCGACCGTGTTGATCCCAAGGGCCGCCAGATCGGGCAGGCGGCGGGCGGCGGCGGCAAAGGTGCCATCTGCCGTGAACGTGCCGATCTGGATTTCGCTGATGACAGCTTCGCACCACGCGCGCCCGGTCCAGCCGCCCTGCACCTGCTGCGACAGCGCCAGCAGCGACGGTCCGTGAACCGTGTCGCGCTGCTGGCGTGATGCCGGGTCCGGCACAGTCTGCCCGTCGACGACAAGGCGGTAGGGCGTGCCAGCCTCTGCCGCGATCTCGGCCCGAAACGTGCCGCCCGCGTCCTTGGTCAGCGCAACTGGCTCGCCGTCACCAAGGATTACACTGGCCTCGCTGGCATCCGGCGACCAAAGCGCCACAGACCACCGCCCATCTCCGGCGGGGCGCGCGCCCCAGTACTGCGGCGCCTCTGCCTGCATTGCCTTTGCCCTCGTCAGATGAATTCCGATGTGAACGCCCTTTCATCTGCGGCGGTTCCGCCACTCCCTGATCCTGTGCGGCACGAAAGCCTTTGTCCAGCGCACGGCCCGGTCTACGTTGCCGCAGATCAGCCAAGGGGCCACGCGTGACAGACCAGACACCACCGGCCGGAATGCGCAGCGGCGTGGCGACATGGATCGGCTTTGCCGCCATGTGCCTTGGCATGTTCATGGCGATCCTCGACGTGCAGATCGTTGCCACATCCCTGCCTGACATCCAGCAGGCCCTTGGTATCCCCCCCGACCAGATGAGCTGGGTTCAGACCGCCTATCTGATCGCAGAGGTCATCGCGATTCCGCTGACCGGCCTGCTGATGCGCGCCCTGTCGATGCGCTGGCTTTTCGTGCTCGCGACGACGGTCTTCACCGTGGCCTCCGTCGGCTGCGCCGCCTCGCAGGGGTTCAACAGCCTGATCGCGTGGCGCGTGTTGCAGGGCTTTGCCGGTGGCACCCTGATCCCTGCCGTCTTCGCCGCCGTGTTCCTGCTGTTCCCCCTGCGGCAACAGGCGTTCGCCACGACACTGGCGGGTGTCGTCGCCGTGCTGGCCCCCACGGTCGGCCCGATCGTCGGCGGCTGGATCACCTCGACCTATTCTTGGCACTGGCTGTTCCTCGTCAACGTCGTGCCCGGCATCGTCGCCGTGGCCCTCGCCGCGTGGCTGGTGCCTGCCGCGGCGGCCAACCTGCGCCAGATCCGCGGCATCGACTGGCTGTCGCTGGCGGGCATGGCGCTGGCCCTCGCCACGCTGGAAATCGCGCTGAAGGAAGCGCCCACGCGCGGCTGGCTCTCGCCCCTCGTGCTGGGCCTCTTCGCCGTCGCCCTCGTCAGCGGCGCGGGCTTCATCCGCCGCAGCCTGACCCATGCGGCCCCCGTCGTGGCCCTGCGCAGCTTCACCGACCGCCGCTTTACCATCGCCTGCATCCTGTCCTTCGTCCTCGGCATCGGCCTCTTCGGCTCCACCTACCTGATGCCCGTCTTCCTCGCCTTCGTCCGCGACCATTCGGCACTGGAAATCGGCACCATCATGCTCGTCACCGGCGTCGCCCAACTGGTCATCGCCCCCGTCGCCGTCCTGTTGGAAAAGCGCGTCTCGGCCCGCATCCTCACCGCCGCAGGCTTCACCTTCTTCGCCATCGGCTTGGGCATGAGCGTCTTCCAGACCCCCCGCACGGATTATGAAGAAATGTTCTGGCCGCAGGTCGTGCGCGGCCTCGCGATCATGTTCTGCCTGCTGCCGCCGACCCGCATGGCGCTGGGCCACCTCAGCGACGCAGAGGTCCCCGACGCCAGCGGCGTCTTCAACCTGATGCGCAACCTCGGCGGCGCCATCGGCCTCGCGCTGATCGACACGGTGATCTACGCCCGCGGCCCCGGCCACGCCGCCGACCTGACTGCGCGCCTCGCCGCAGGCGACGCCGACGCCGCGACCTTTATCGGCATCCCGCCCGCCCTGCTGACGGGGGGCGCTCCCACGGCGGCGCAACAGGCCTACCTGGCACCGTTATTGGAAAAGGCTTCCCTCACCATGGCGATCAACGACGCCTGGCTGATGATGGCCGCGCTCACGGCCCTCGCGCTGCTCTGCATCCCCTTCGCCCGCCAGCGCTAGCCCGCAATGCTGATCGTCACCCACGCCACCCTGCGCAACCCCGCAGCCCTCGCCGTCAAGCAACTGCCGCGCAAGTTCTTCGGCCGCGTCACCCCCTGGCCCCGCCGCGCCAGCCTGAACCACCTCGCCCGCATCGCGATCGAGTTTCAGGGCGTCCGCTACATGCTCGCCCTTCTGCCGCTCCTGATCATCGGCTTCGTCTGGACCGAGGCCGCCTTGCCCCTCGCCCAGGCCCCCCTCCTGATGATCGTCGTGATCTGGTTCGTGGAAATGCGCGTGTTGCGCGTGCCCGCCAAGAAACGCGCGGCCCTGATGGACCCCGCCGCCGCCGACCGCGGCCTCGACCTGCTGCGCGCCCAATCCCGCACCGCCCTCACGCAGATCGCCGCCAGTCGCGACCTGCGCGGCGGCCTGCTGCACCTCGTGATCGAACAATCCGACCTGCGCGGCCTGCCGCCGCTCACCTACGTCTCGGTCCAGTCAGAGGACGGCCCGCAGGTCCTCGACCTCACCGCCGCCGAACGCGATATCCTGCAACAGACCCTGTTTCAGGGCGACATGACCGAACGCCTCCTCCACCGCATCAATGCCACGCAGAACGTCTTCCTGCGCGACATCACGCTGGACGCGCGCAGCGTCTCGGCCCACGCAAGGCTCGCCGCGGCCCTAGCGCGCTAGATCGACCAGCCGCCCGAAAGGCGCCGTCACACCGCTGCCATCCGGCACCGCCCAGATCACCGGAAACCGCGGGGCAGGGCCGGTGGGTCCGTCCAGATCGGTCAGCATCACCAGCGCACTGGCCCCCAGCCTTGCCGCCAACGCCACGACCGGCGCGAAATCCGTGCCACCGCCGCGCGGCAGATCGGGCAAAACGGGCCGGGTCTGCACCGGGTCCATCCGCGCGACATGCCGGATGCCGTCATCGAAGACCACCAGATGCAACTCCACCGCCATCCGCCGCGCGATGCCCGTGACCTCGGCCCAGAACAGCCCCAGCCGCGCGTCGTCGATACTGCCAGAGGCATCGAGCGCCACCACGATCCGCGCCACCTCGGTCTGCGGCCGGTAGCCCCGCTCGAACCCCGGCACCGGCGTCCCCGCTTGGCGCGCCTGCGCCGCCGCCGCGATCCAGCGGCGTGCGGGGCGCTGCGGGGACGGTCGCCGCTCCGGCATCACCGCGCGCGTCAGCAGACGCCGCAGGATCACGTTCCACGGCGTCTGCGGCTCCGGCAGATCGGCCAGCCGGTGCAGACTGGCCCCGATCCCGCGCCCCGCGCTGCGCCCCGCCTCCACCGCGCGGCTCAGATGCTGCTGCCAGCGCGCCGCCTCTTCGGCGTCAGCGCCACCACCGCCCTCCGTGTCGCCCGCATCGACATCCGGCGCGAACTGCTGCCGCTCCGCATAGGCCTCCACCTCCGCACTGCGGTCGCCCTCAGCGCCGTCCCGCGGCAACAGCGCGAAATAGAGCCGCTCCACGTCCCATTCCGCAAGGCTCGCTTCATTCTGCCCCAACCCCTCCCGAAACAGCCCCTCCAGCGTCACCGCAGGCCGCGGCAGCGCATGATCCGCCGCCAGCAGCACCGTGTTCACCAGCGCATCCGCGGCCAGATTGAACAGCTTCGGCTGAAACGCATCCCCGTGCCGCGCCTGCAACTCCGCCATCCGCGCTGAATGGCGCAGCGCCACATGCAGCACATGATGCGCCGCCAGCCCGATCTGCACATGACGCGGCAGCACGTCGAAATCCGGCCCGTAGGTGATCACCGTCCCCGCCGTGCCCGTCGCCGCGCCGTCCCGGTGATCGCACCACAGCGACAGCGCGGCCAGCGCCGGGTCCGCCTCGGCCAGATCGACCAGCGCCGGGCGGGCGCGGACGGAGTGTGCGTCGCTCACCGCTCCGCCACATAGGCGGCATAGGCACCCGAGTCGCGAAACGCCTCCTGCCAGCCCTGCGCCAGGCTGCGTTCGATCAGCAATTCCATGCCATAGGTGGTCAGCTCCGCCAGCGGCAGGCGGGCAAAAGCGTCGCCCCGCAGATCGGCCAGCCGCCGGATGTCGGCCATGATCGCGATGCTGTCCGGCAGGGTCTCACGCTCCGCCAGCGTGACCAGCGCATAGACCAGCGCCGTCAACCCGTGCAGGCTGGCAGGATAAAGGCCCGCCCGGTCGCGCGGACTTGCTGCAATCATGTCCGCGACCTGCACCGTCGCCGCGATTTCCTGTTCCAGCAGGATGAACTCCGCCGCCGGCGCATCCCCCAGCGTCCCCGCGATCAGCGTGTCGCGCAACAGCCGGTCGGTCACAGCGCCCATGATCGCACTGACCCGCGCCCAGCTGCGCGGCGTGCAGGCGATCATCCGCCCTCGCTGCATGGCATCCGCCGTCGTATCCAGCAGATCGGGCCGCGTGCGGATGAACGCGATCACCGCCGGATGCAGCGCCATCGGCACCGCGTAGCGCGTGATCCAGTCCGACGCCTCTGCCACCACATTCAGATGGATCAGCCGGTCCGACAATGCCGTTCCCATTTCGTAGGCCACGGCCCCGTCATCCACCGTATTCCCCGCCGCCACGATGAAGGTGTTCGCAGGCAGCACATGCAGCCCGACCCTGCGTTCCTGCAACAGCCCGTAGACCGTGGGCTGCAGGGCAGGGGCCGCCGCCGTCAGCTCGTCCAGAAACAGGATCGCGGGCTGCGCCGGATCATCCGGCAGGTCTTCGGGCGGATACCAGACCGTGCGCTTCGCCGCGTGGTCATAGAACGGCAGGCCCCGCAGATCCTGCGGCTCGATCGTCGTCAGGCGCAAGTCGAACAACCGGCTGCCGGTCTCCTCCGCCAGCTGGGCCACGATCTCGGTCTTGCCGATACTGGGGCGGCCATGCAGCATCCAGGATGCGGTCAGGTCGCCGCGCATCTGCGCCGCATGACCCGCACGCAGCGCCTCCAGCGCGCGGCCTGCGGAAATCGGAGTCGTGTTCACGGACATGGCAATCCTCCCGAAACGCAAAATGGACCGCACGCGCCGGTGTTCCAGCCTTAACCCGTTATCCGGCCAGACGATTCTTTTACATAATATGTCTCGCATGCGAAACATTTGGATTCTGTAATGTATTTTGCCCCCCGCGCAGCGGCTTTGACACCGCCCGCGCCCCGTGGTCAGGTCGCCCCATGCGTATCCTGTGCCTGATCCTTCTCCTCCTGTGCCCTGCCACAGCCTTCGCGCAGACCCGCGCCGCGGTCGAGGGGCAGTTCCGCACCTGGCTTGACCAGACCGTCTGGCCCCGCGCCAGCCGTCAGGGCGTCAGCCGCGCGACCTTCGATACCGCCTTTCAGGGTGTCACCCTCAACTGGGACCTGCCCGATCTGGTCCCCCCCGGCATGGCCCCGCCCGCCCGTCAGGCGCAGCGGCAAAGCGAGTTCGGCCAGCCCGGCAAATACTTCAGCCGCGGCAGCGTCGACGGCGCCACATCCGTCGGCCGCCAGATGGCCGGGCAATACGCCCAGACACTCGCGGCCGTCGAACGCGCCACCGGCGTCCCGGGCCGGATCATCCTCGGGATCTGGGGTCGTGAAAGCGGCTACGGCCGCGCCGACATCCCCCACGACGTCTTCCAGGTGCTGGGAACCAAAGGCTTCATGTCCAACCGCGCGCCCTATTTCACAGACGAGTTGGTCGCCGCCCTGCAGATCGCGCAAGCAGGCGCCGCCCCCCGCGCCATGCGCAGCAGCTGGGCGGGTGCCTTGGGCCAGCCGCAATTCATGCCCTCGAACTACCTCGCCTTTGCCGCTGACGGCGACGGCGACGGTCGTGCCGACATCTGGGGCTCCGCCCCCGACACCATCGCCTCCATCGGCACCTACCTCGCCCGCCACGGCTGGGTGAAAGGCCGCGATTGGGGGTTCGAGGTGACGGTGCCATCCACGGTCTCCTGCGCCCTCGAAGGCCCCGATCAGGCAAGGCGCATCGCGGACTGGGCGGCGCTGGGCGTGTCCCGCATCGGCGGCAAGGCCTTTCCCGCAACGGAACTGCGGCAACCCGGCTCTCTGCTGATGCCCGCGGGCCGCAACGGCCCCGCCTTCATCGTGACACCGAATTTCTACGTCCTGAAAGACTACAACACTTCCGACCTCTACGCCCTCTTCGTCGGCCACGTCGGCGACCGCATCCAGTACGGCGTGCCTGACTTCGCGGGCCGCTGGGGCGACGTCGGCGGCCTTTTGCGCTCCGACGTCGCCGCCCTGCAGCGCGGCCTCGAATCCCGCGGCCTCGACGTCGGCGGCGCCGATGGCCTTGCGGGCTTCAAGACCCGCCGCTCCATCGGGCGCTGGCAAGAGGCGCAAGGCCAGCCCGCCACCTGCTTCCCCGATGCCAGCCTCGTCCGCGCCCTCGCCCGCTAGCGCGTAAGCCGCACCGCCGCGACGGCGACGTCCGCGTCAAACGCATGACCAATCGCCACGATCCCCAACCGGCGCAGGCCGGTGGGATCGAACGGCACATCCGTCCGGTGCGCTTCGAAATCGGCAAAAGCGAAGCGGCGCGTCACCCAATCCGCCGGGGCGACGAAATCGACCCGGTAGGATTGCCACGGCCGCGTCAGGTCCGTCGTGCGCAGCCGCAGGTCATAGCTCTCGCCATTTCCGCAGACGTCGATCTCGATCCCCGCATACCCGTTGGCGTCGAACCCACCACCTCCCGGCACCAGATCCGCCGCCATCTGCACGAACCCGCCGTCGTTCTCCAGTGAAACCCGCCCGGTCAGCGCCATGGCAGCCCGCCCCGCCCGCGTGACTGTCCTGATCCGGCCCTGCGATACACCGCCCATCACCGTGTCCGCCACGAATTCCCAATCCAGCGCCAGTTCCATGTCAACACTCCCGGTTACCTCTCAAGGACCTAGCGCACCCCGCGCGCAATCCACGCTTCATCTGACCCGATCAACCCCACCGCAGATTCCGACGCCGCAACGCGCCGACCGCCAGCCGTCGCTGCCTCGCTTTTTCCACAAATACTCCCGCCGGAGGCTCCGGTCCTGCCACCACTCCGACCGTCACCCACCCTTGGCGCCACCCCGCCACAGGTCTATCACAAAGGTCCAACCAGCAGGAGCAGACCCCGTGGACCCCGTCACAACCCGCATCAGCCGCACCATCGCAACCGAGATCGGCGCACGCCCCGATCAGGTCAACGCCGCCGTGGCCCTGCTGGACGACGGCGCCACCGTTCCCTTCGTCGCCCGCTACCGCAAAGAGGCGACAGGCGGTCTGGACGACATCCAGTTGCGCACCCTGAACGACCGCCTCGCCTACCTGCGCGATCTTGAAAAGCGGCGCGCGGCGATCCTCGGGTCGATCACCGAACAGGGCAAGCTGACCGACGACCTCGCCCGCGCGATCCAGTCGGCGGATACCAAGGCCACGCTGGAAGACCTCTATCTTCCCTTCAAGCCCAAGCGGCGGACGAAGGCGATGATCGCGCGGGAAAACGGCCTCGACCCGCTGCTGCGCGCCATCATGGCGGACCGCGCGGCCACGCCAGAGGTGCTGGCGCAGGCCTATCTCTCCGACACCGTGGCCACGCCCAAGGACGCCCTGACCGGCGCCCGCGACATCCTGATCGAGGAACTGGCCGAGGACGCCACCCTGCTGGGCCGGCTGCGGCAGGTCATGCAGGACGAGGCCGAGATCACCGCCAAGGTCATCAAGGGCAAGGAGGAGGCGGGCGCGAAATTTTCGGACTACTTCGACCATCGGGAAAAATGGGCCAAGATCCCGTCGCACCGGGCCTTGGCGATCCTGCGGGCCTCCAAGGAGGAAATCGTGACTGTCGACATCGCGCCCGATCCCGAAACAATCCTGCCGCGCATCACCGATATCATCGCGTCACGCATCGGCATCCGCGGTCAGGCCCCCGGCGACATCTGGCTACGCGAGGCAAGCGTTTGGGCGTGGAAGGTCAAGCTGAGCCTGACCATGTTCATGGACCTGATGGGCGATCTGCGCAAACGCGCCCACGACGCCGCCATCGACGTCTTTGCCCGCAACCTGCGCGACCTGCTGCTGGCGGCGCCTGCCGGGGCCAAGCGGACGCTGGGTCTGGACCCGGGCATCCGGACTGGCTGCAAGATCGCCGTGGTCGACGAGACCGGCAAGCTGCTGGACACGGCCACGATCTATCCCTTTCAGCCGAAGAATGACCTGCGCGGCGCCTCTGCCACCATCGCCCAGCTGATTCAGCGCCACGGCGTCACCCTGATCGCCATCGGCAACGGCACCGCCAGCCGCGAATCCGAACGCATGGTCGACGACGTCATCAAGGCCCTGCCGGCGGGGCCAAAGCCTGCCAAGGTCATCGTCTCCGAGGCGGGCGCCTCGGTCTATTCCGCGTCTGAACTGGCCTCCAAGGAATTTCCCGACCTCGACGTGTCGATCCGCGGTGCGGTGTCCATCGCCCGCCGCCTGCAGGACCCGCTGGCGGAACTGGTCAAGATCGCGCCAGAGGCGATCGGCGTCGGCCAGTATCAGCACGACGTGGACCAGCGCCGCCTGGCCGGGTCGCTGGACGCGGTGGTCGAGGACGCGGTGAACGCCGTGGGGGTGGACCTGAACATGGCCTCCGCCCCCTTGCTGGCCCGTGTGGCGGGTGTCGGCCCGACCCTGGCGCAGGCCATCGTCACGCACCGCGACGCCAACGGCGTCTTCGCCTCGCGCAAGGCCCTGCTGAAGGTCAGCGGCCTTGGCCCCAAGGCCTATCAGCAATGCGCGGGATTCCTGCGGGTGCAGGGCGGGACCGAACCGCTGGATGCATCATCCGTCCACCCAGAGGCTTACGGCGTCGCGCGGCGCATCGTGCAGGCCTGCGGCCG